>NZ_CP034766.1:332500-665000 GCF_004006015.1 Rhodococcus sp. X156
CTCGCCGACGGCAACGCCGAGTCCGCCCAGATCGACGACCGCGAGCAGCAGCTGCGGCTGACCCTGAAGCAGCCCGTCGACGGCGACGAGAAGATCATCACCAAGTACCCCTCGGGTGCGGCGGAGGAGATCTTCAACGACGTCCAGGACGCCCGGCTCGCCAGCTACTCCACCACGGTCACCCAGCAGAGCTTCCTGGTCTCGATCCTGTCGTTCATGCTGCCGATCCTGCTGATCATGGGTCTGCTGTTCTTCGTCATGAACCGCATGCAGGGCGGCGGCCGCGGCGGCGTGATGGGCTTTGGCAAGTCCAAGGCCAAGCAGCTGAGCAAGGACACTCCCAAGACCACCTTCGCCGACGTCGCCGGTGCCGACGAGGCGGTGGAGGAGCTCTACGAGATCAAGGACTTCCTGCAGAACCCGGGCCGCTACCAGGCCCTGGGCGCCAAGATCCCCAAGGGCGTGCTGCTCTACGGTCCGCCCGGAACCGGCAAGACGCTGCTGGCTCGGGCCGTCGCCGGCGAGGCGGGCGTGCCCTTCTTCACCATCTCCGGCTCGGACTTCGTGGAGATGTTCGTCGGTGTCGGTGCCTCCCGGGTGCGTGACCTGTTCGAGCAGGCCAAGCAGAACAGCCCCTGCATCATCTTCGTGGACGAGATCGACGCGGTCGGCCGCCAGCGCGGCGCCGGCATGGGCGGCGGCCACGACGAGCGGGAGCAGACCCTGAACCAGCTGCTGGTGGAGATGGACGGCTTCGGTGCCCGCACCGGCGTCATCCTCATCGCCGCCACCAACCGGCCCGACATCCTCGACCCCGCGCTGCTGCGCCCGGGTCGCTTCGACCGGCAGATCCCGGTGGCCGCACCCGACCTGGCCGGGCGCCGCGCGATCCTCAAGGTGCACTCCGCGGGCAAGCCGATCGCCGGCGACGCCGACCTGGACGGCCTGGCCAAGCGCACCGTGGGCATGTCCGGCGCCGACCTGGCCAACGTCCTCAACGAGGCGGCCCTGCTCACCGCGCGCGAGAACGGCAACGTCATCACCGGCGCCGCGCTGGAGGAGTCGGTCGACCGCGTCATCGGCGGGCCCCGCCGCAAGAGCCGCATCATCAGCGAGCACGAGAAGAAGATCACCGCCTACCACGAGGGTGGTCACGCGCTGGCCGCGTGGGCGATGCCGGACATCGAGCCGGTGTACAAGGTGACGATCCTGGCCCGCGGGCGCACCGGCGGCCACGCCCTGGCCGTGCCCGAGGACGACAAGGGCCTGATGACCCGCTCGGAGATGCTGGCTCGGCTGGTGATGGCCATGGGTGGCCGCGCCGCCGAGGAGCTGGTCTTCCACGAGCCCACCACCGGGGCGTCGTCGGACATCGACCAGGCCACCAAGATCGCCCGCGCCATGGTCACCGAGTACGGCATGAGCTCGCGCCTCGGCGCGGTGCGCTACGGCCAGGAGCAGGGCGACCCCTTCCTGGGCCGCACCATGGGCACCCAGAGCGACTACTCCCTCGAGGTCGCCCACGAGATCGACGAGGAGGTGCGGGCGCTCATCGAGGCCGCGCACACCGAGGCGTGGGAGATCCTGAACACCTACCGCGACGTGCTCGACGAGCTGGCCGCAGAGCTGCTGGAGACCGAGACGCTCAACCGCAAGGACCTGCAGCGGGTCTTCGCCGACGTGCAGAAGCGTCCGCGGATCACCGCGTTCAACGACTTCGGTGGACGCACCCCCTCGGACAAGCCGCCGGTGAAGACTCCGGGCGAGCTGGCGATGGAGCGCGGCGAGCCGTGGCCGCCGGCCCCGCCGGAGCCGTACTTCCGCAAGCAGACGGAGCCGGTGGGTGCCGGCAGCTACGGCCAGCAGAGCAACCAGGGTGGCTACCCCAACCAGGGCAGCCAGACCGGCCAGTGGGGGCAGGGCAACCAGGGCTCCTACGGCAACCAGGGCGCTCCCGGAAACCAGGGTTCCTACGGCAGCTCGCCCGGCGGCTACAGCTCGCCGCCGCGCAGCGGCTCCCGCCCGGACTACGGCGCCCCTCCCGGGTGGTCGGCCCCCGGCTGGCCCCCGCAGCGAGGCAACGACCGTCCCCAGCCGAACGGGCCGTGGCAGGGCGACGCCCAGCAGCCGGCGACCCCGGGCTACGGGAACCAGGGTCATGGCGGCCAGGGTTACGGCGAGCAGGGTTACGGCGACCAGGGTTACGGCGACCAGGGGCAGGGCCGGCAGGACAACGGCCAGCCCGCCGGCAACGGCTACTACGATGCCCCCGAGGGCAACGGGGGGCAGGGCGACGCCGGCGACGGTGGGGGAGCCCAGCACCGCCGCGACTGATGGTCGTGGTGCTGGTCCGGGGGACCGTTGCTGACAGCCGATCGAACTTGGAGGCCCGACGTGCCCACCCCTGTCCCTGCCGAGTCGCCTGCCGTGCCGGTGAGGGGGCCCGCGGTGCCGGGGAGTGACACCTTCGACCACGTCCGCGCGGCCAACGCGGTGCGCGAGCTGCTGCTCGCGGTGGGGGAGGACCCCGACCGCGCCGGGCTCAAGGAGACGCCGGAACGGGTGGCCCGCGCGTACCGGGAGATGTTCGCCGGCCTCTACACCGACCCCGACGAGGTGCTGGCCACCACCTTCGACGAGGGCCACGACGAGCTGGTGCTGGTCAAGGACATCCCGATGTACTCCACCTGCGAGCACCACCTGGTGCCCTTCCACGGGGTGGCCCACGTCGGCTACATCCCCGGCCACCACGGCCGCGTCACCGGCCTGTCCAAGCTGGCGCGCGTGGTGGACCTCTACGCCAAGCGGCCCCAGGTGCAGGAGCGGCTCACCGGTCAGGTGGCCGACGCGCTGATGCGCCGCCTCGACCCGCGTGGGGTGATCGTGGTGATGGAGGCCGAGCACCTGTGCATGGCCATGCGCGGCATCCGGAAGCCCGGTTCCACCACCACCACCTCGGCGGTGCGCGGGCAGTTCAAGACCTCGGCGCCCTCCCGCGCGGAGGCGCTGTCGCTGATCCGCGGCCGATGACCTTCGCCACGAGCACCGCCGGGCAGCGCTGCCAGGTGATGGGCATCCTCAACGTCACCTCCGACTCGTTCTCCGACGGTGGCCGCTACCTCGACCGGGGTGCGGCGATCGCGCACGGCGTGGAGCTGCGCCGTGCCGGTGCGGACGTGGTCGACGTCGGCGGGGAGTCCACCCGGCCCGGTGCGCAGCGGGTGGACGCCGCGGCCGAGACCGAGCGGGTGGTTCCCGTGGTGGCGGCGCTGTGCGCCGAGGGTGTGCCGGTGAGCGTGGACACCATGCGCGCCAGCGTCGCCGCGGCCGCCGTCGCCGCGGGCGCCACCATCATCAACGACGTCTCCGGCGGCAAGGCCGACCCGGACATGGCCCGGGTGGTGGCCGAGACCGGCGCCACCTGGGTGCTGATGCACTGGCGGGCGCACAGCGACACCATGGCCCAGCTGGCCACCTACGACGACGTGGTGGCCGACGTGCGGACCGAGCTGATGGCCCGGGTGGAGGAGGCGGTGCGGGCCGGGGTGGACCCCAGCCGGCTGGTCATCGACCCCGGCCTGGGCTTCGCCAAGACCGGCGACCACAACTGGGCGCTGCTGCGCGCGCTGCCCGACCTCGTCGCCACCGGGCTGCCCGTGCTGGTCGGCGCCTCTCGCAAGCGGTTCCTCGGCGCGCTGCTGGCCGACGCCGACGGCACCCCGCGCCCGGCCGCCGGCCGGGAGGTGGCCACCGCGGTGCTCAGCGCGCTGGCGGCCACCCACGGCGCCTGGGGCGTGCGGGTGCACGACGTGCTCGCCTCGGTGGACGCGGTGGCCGTGGCCGGCGCCTGGCAACGAGGCTCGGCCACCGCATGAGCGCTCCCGGCGCCGACGGCGACCGCATCGAGCTGACCGGCCTGCGGGTGCGGGGAAACCACGGCGTGTTCGCCCACGAGAAGCGCGACGGCCAGGACTTCCTGGTCGACCTCACCGTGTGGGCCGACCTCGCCCCGGCTGCGCGCACCGACGACCTGGCCGACACCCTCGACTACGGCGCGCTGGCCCAGCAGGCAGCGAGCGTGGTGGCCGGGCCCAGCCGCGACCTCATCGAGACGGTCGCCCACGAGATCGCCGAGGCGGTGCTGGCCGGCGACCCGCGGGTGCGCGGGGTGCAGGTGCGCCTGCACAAGCCGTCGGCGCCCATCCCGCTGACGTTCGCCGACGTGGCTGTGGTGGTGCACCGCACCCGCGGGCCGGTGCAGCCGTGAGCACCGCGGTGCTGTCCATCGGCTCCAACCTCGGCGACCGGCTCGCTCACCTGCAGCTGGTGCTGGACGAGCTCGGCCCCGCCGTCACCGCCTGTTCCTCGGTGTACGTCACCGCTCCGTGGGGCGGGGTGGAGCAGGTGGACTTCCTCAACGCCGTGCTGCTGGTCTCCGACGCCGGCACCGACTGCTGGGGCTGGCTCCGGCGGGGCCAGCAGCTGGAGGCCCGCGCACACCGCGAGCGGGTGCAGCACTGGGGCCCGCGCAGCCTGGACGTCGACGTGCTGGACTGCGACGGGTTGCACAGCGACGACCCCCGGCTGCTGCTGCCCCACCCACGTGCCCACGAGCGGGCCTTCGTGCTGCTGCCCTGGCTGGAGGTCGACCCTGCCGCGGTGCTCACCGGCCGTGGCCCGGTCGCCGACCTGCTGGCCGCCCTGCCCGCCGGCGAGCGCGCCGGGGTGCACCGCAGCGACGACCAGCGGCTGGTGCGAGCGTGAGGTTCACCCGCTGGCAAGACCTGTTGACCATCCTGGTGGTGGCCGCGCTGGCGAGCTGGCTGCTGGTGCGCACCAGCTACGGCTCCATCCCCCCGCTGCCCCGCTTCGCCGGGCTCACCCTGCTGGCGCTGGCCGTCGCCGAGCTGGTGCTGGCCTTTGTGCTGCGCTCGCGCATCCAGCGCCGGGGCGAGCGCCGCGACGACGCCCGGCTGCTCGACCCGCTGATGGCCGCCCGCTCGGTGGCGCTGGCCAAGGCGTCGTCCCTGGTGGGGTCGCTGATGGCCGGGCTGTGGGGCGGGCTGTTGCTCTACACCGCGCAGAACCGCGCCGTGCTCACCGCGGCGGCCCAGGACCTGCCCGGCGCAGCCATCGGCGTGGTCAGCTCGCTGCTGCTGGTGGCCGCGGCGCTGTGGCTGGAGCAGTGCTGCCGGACGCCGCACGACGACGAGCCGGCCCGCCCCGACGACCGCGACGACTGACCGGCCCAAGCCCGCTGCCAGCCACTTCTCAAGCCCAAATCGCTTCTCCCACAGGTATCGTCACGCGCATGACGCAGCTCGCCGACCGCGCACACCCCCGTGCCGCAGCCGGCGCCCCGGCTCGCACCCCCGCCCAGCTCGCGCTGGGAGCGGCGCTCGTGCTCGCCGTGGCCGGCAGTGCGCTGCTGGTGTTCTCCAGCTCGGCCCCGCTGCTGCGGCTGGCGGTCGTGGTGCTGGCCTGGGTGGCCATGCTGTGCGGCATCGCCCTCACCCGGTACCGCCGGGAGGCGGCGCTGAGCGACGCGCGAGCAGACGAGCAGCAGAAGATCTACGAGCTGGAGCTGGCCCGCGAGCTGAACGCCCGCCAGGAGCAGCAGCTGGTGCTGCAGCGCACCTTGCGCGCGGAGATCAGCGAGCAGGTGCGGGCGGAGGCCACCGACGAGCTGGCTGAGCTGCGCGCGGAGATCAGGGCGCTGCGCGAGACGCTCTCGGCGCTGTTCGACGGCCAGATGCTGGTGGAGCGGGTGTCGCTGCACGCGGAGTCCACCCGAGTGCTCTCCCGCGGCGACACCACACTGCTCACCACCGGACCGGCGACGCTGGAGGCCCACGGCGTCGGCATCGACGACAACGTGGTGGACGTCGAGCCCACCGAGTACTCCGAGCCGACCGAGCCGGGGTGGTCCGCCGAGCCAGCCGCAGACCTGGACACGGCAGACCTGGACCCCGCAGACCTGGACACCGCAGACCTGGACACCAGCGCGGAGCCTGCCACCGACGAGCCCACCACCGCGGAGCCCTCCACCGACGAGCCGGACGGGGCGCACTCGGCGGGCCGGTCGGTCACCGAGCTGATCGCGGCCTATGGCGGGTCCGTCCCCGGTGGCCGTCGCCGTCGCCGCACCGGCGACTGAGCACCAGCCGCCACCGCTACTTGTCGATGTCGCCGACCACCACGGCGAACGAGGCCAGCGCGACCGGCAGCTGCTCCAGCGACGTCCCGGGCAGCAGGCACGACAGCGCCTGGACGTTGTTGAACGACGCGGTGCGCAGCCGCAGCCGCCAGGGAGTGCGCTCGCCGCGCGACACCAGGTGCACCCCGGCGATGCCCAGCGGCGCCTCGCCCCACACGTACACCGAGCCCTCCGGCGGGGCGATGGTGCTGGGCAGGCGCACGTTCACCGGCCCGTCCGGCACGTCGATCAGGCACTGGCGGGCCAGCTGCACCGCCAGGGTCACCTCGTCCAGCTGGCAGGCCACCCGCGCCAGGGCGTCGCCGGTGGTGCGGGTGATGGTGCGCAGCGGGGCGAGCTGGTCGTAGCCGGGCGCGGGGTCGTCGCGGCGCAGGTCCACGTCCAGGCCGCTGGCCCGCCCCACCGGACCGCTCACGCCCAGTGCGGTGGCGTCGGCCAGGCTCAGCACCCCCGCCCCGGTGTGCCTGCCCACGAACTCCGCGTCCTCGACGGTGCACGCGCTGATGGCTGCGGCGGCGGTGGTCACCGTGTCCAGCGCGGCGGCGACGTGGTCGAACCAGGCGGCGGGCACGTCCTCGCGCAGCCCACCCACCCGGTTGGCCATGAAGTGGATGCGCCCGCCGGAGGCTTCCTCCAGCACGCGCTGCAGGGCCTCGCGCCCTGCCACCGCGGCGTCGGTGCCGGCGGTGTTGGTGACGGGTGCGGCGGGGTCGCGGGTCAGCGGGGTCAGGAAGCCCAGGTGGGCCATGGCGCGGGTGAGCTCGCACAGCAGCACACGCAGCTGCACCGCCCGCGGCGGCGGCGTCATGCCGGTCATCTGCTCCACGGCGTGCGCCACCAGCAGCTCGTTGGCGAAGGCCGCCCACCAGTCGTGTCGGTTGGCCAGCGCCATCACCTGCCGGTAGTCGCGCACCTCGTACAGCTTCTCCGCACCACGGTGCAGGTGGCCCACCAGCGGCACCGCTTCGCGCACCACCGCGTCCGGACCCACGCGCAGGCGCAACCGGTAGGCGCCGTGTGCGGCCGGGTGCAGCGGTCCGAGGTCCACCACCTGGTCCACCCCGAGGTGCTCGGTCGCGGAGCCGATGCCGACGGTGAGGGTGCGGTCCACATCCGCGATCGTGCCCCAGGCTAGAGCCGCAGGTCCACGTGGGTGGGGTGCAGCACCCAGCCGAAACCGCCAAGCCCGTCGGGGTCGGTGAGCTCGGCCAGCTGCCCGGCCCGCACGGCCTGCTGCAGCCACGGCTGCCCCGGCGGCGTCCCCCCGGCCAGCGTCCCCCCGGCCAGCGACCCCAGCGCCTCGGCCTGGGTGGTGGTGCTGCCGGGGGCGAGCGCGGCCACCGCGTCCAGCGCGACGTGGGCGGTGAGGTCGCAGGTGCCGTCGGGCACCGGCCGCACCTGCCGCCCCGCGCGGTAGGCCGACAGCGTCCCCGCGGCCGGGCGGGTGCCGCGCACGTGCCCGTAGTCCACCGCCAGCGCCGCCCCGGCGCGCAATCGCCGCCGCACCTGCCCCCACGCCCGCTCCCGCGGCAGGCCCACCTCGGCGCGCTCGCCGTCGGCCAGCGGCCACCAGCGCCGCAGCCAGGCCAGCTCGGGGGCGGCCACCGGTGGGCCGAGCCGCTCCTGGCCGTCGGGGGCGACCGCCAGCCGGTGCACCACCGCGCCGTGGCGCTGCACCACCGGGCAGGCCAGCGCGTCCAGCCACTCGTGCGCCACCACCAGGCCGGTGATGGTCGCGGGCAGGGTCGAGCGCCACGGCAGCGCCCACCCCGGCGGCGCCGCGCGCAGGTCCACCGCCACCGGGCGCAGCCGGCGACGCAGGTCCGGCTCGGCCAGCTCCCACACCGCGGCCAGCAGCTGCCCACCACCGGCGCCGAGATCCACCACGTCCAGGCGGGCCGGGCGCTGCAGGGCGTGGTCGGTGCGCCGCAGCAGCTCCAGCATTGCCTCGGCCAGCACCGTGCCCACGTGCACCGAGGTCCGGAAGTGCGCCTCGGGCGGGCCGGCGGCGTGCACGAAACCGGCGGGCCCGTACAGCGCCTGCTCCCACGCCTGCTCCCAGTCGGTCCAGCGCGGGGTGGGGGGCACGAGATCAACTCTGCCCCAGTGAGTCGAGTCACCTCGGGCCGCCACGACGCGGCGGGTGGGCCTACGCTTTGCCCCGACGACGTCCGGTACCTGCTCAGCAGGACTGGAACGACAGAGAGGACAACGGTGAGTTCAGCCGAATTCACTGGTGCGCACCGCCGCGCCCAGGGTCGGCCCCGCCTCGCGGTGGGGGTCGTGTCAGCCGGCCGGGTGGGCACTGCCCTCGGTGCCGCTCTCGAGCTCTCCGGACACCGCGTCGTCGCCGCCTCCGCCATCTCCGAGCAGTCGCTGCGCCGCGCCGAGCAGCGCCTGCCCAGCGCCGAGGTCACCACGCCGGACGAGGTGGCCGCCCGCGCCGACCTGCTGGTGCTGGCCGTGCCCGACGTCGAGCTGCCTGGCCTGGTCCGCGGCCTGGCCGCCACCGGCTCGGTGCGCCCGGGCCAGATCGTGG
The DNA here is from genome assembly GCF_004006015.1 of Rhodococcus sp. X156. Lineage (NCBI taxonomy): Bacteria > Bacillati > Actinomycetota > Actinomycetes > Mycobacteriales > Nocardiaceae > Rhodococcus > Rhodococcus sp. X156. Next base: position 341,257 of record NZ_CP034766.1, read on the forward strand.
TGCACACCGCCGGCGCCCGTGGGGTGGACGTGCTCGCCCCGCTCGCCGCACTGGGGGCGCTGCCGCTGGCCCTGCACCCCGCGATGACCTTCACCGGCCGCGACGAGGACACCGCCCGCCTGGCCAGCTGCTGCTTCGGCGTCACCGCCGCCGACGACGCGGGCTGGACGGTGGCCGAGGCGCTGGTGCTGGAGGTGGGGGCGGAGCCGGTGCGCATCGCCGAGACCGACCGCCCGCTCTACCACGCCGCCCTGGCCCACGGCGCCAACCACCTGGTCACCCTGGTGCGTGACGCGGTCAGCGTGCTGGAGTCCATCACCGCCGGCAACACCACCCCAGCCGAGCGCGTGCTGGCCCCGCTGCTGTCTGCCGCGCTGGACAACGCCCTGCGCCACGGCGACCGCGCGCTCACCGGCCCGGTCGCCCGCGGCGACGCCGAGGCGGTGGCCACCCACCTGGCCGTGCTGACCGACGCCGACGCCGGCGTGGGCGCGGCCTACCGTGCCCTGTCCCGGCGCACCGCCCAGCGGGCGCGCGAGGACGGCCTGATCAGCGCCACCGCGGCGCGCGCAATCCTGGAGGAGCTGGCATGACGCTCGACCTGACGGCGACCACCGTCTACCACGACCCGGCCGAGCTCCGGCGGGTCACCCGAGCGCTGCGGGGGACCGGCCGCCAGCTGGTCCTGGTGCCCACCATGGGCGCGCTGCACGCCGGTCACCTGGAGCTGGTGCGCGAGGCCAGGTGCGTGCCCGCGGCGGTGGTGGTGGTCTCCATCTTCGTCAACCCGCTGCAGTTCGGGCCCGGCGAGGACCTCGACGCCTACCCGCGCACCCTGGACCGCGACGTGGAGCTGCTCCGCGAGGCCGGCGTCCAGCTGGTGTTCGCGCCGTCGGCCGCACAGATGTACCCGCACGGAGGCGCTCGCACCACCGTGGTGCCCGGCCCGCTGGGCGTCGAGCTCGAGGGCGTCTCGCGGCCCACCCACTTCGCCGGCATGCTCACCGTGGTCAACAAGCTGTTCAACATCGTTGGTCCCCACGTCGCCCTCTTCGGGGAGAAGGACTACCAGCAGCTCACCCTGATCCGGCAGATGGTGCGCGACCTGGACATGGACGTCCGCGTCGTCGGGGTGCCCACCATCCGCGAGCCCGACGGGCTGGCCCTGTCCTCGCGCAACGCCTACCTCACCGCCGACCAGCGGCGTGCGGCCACGGTGCTGTCGGCCGCGCTGGTGGCCGGCGCGCACGCCGCCCGAGACGGGGCGGCCCAAGCTGTTGCCACAGCACGTGCCGTGCTCGACACTGAACCGGACATATCGGTCGACTACCTGGAGGTCCGGGACCCGCACCTCGGACCGCCGCCCGAGCACGGAGCCGGTCGGCTGCTGGTGGCAGCCCGGGTGGGCTCCACCCGCCTCATCGACAACGTCGGAGTGGCGTTGGGCAACGAACACCATGCGAACCAGCTCTGACCGGGAGGAAAACCCATGTTCCGCACCATGCTGAAGTCCAAGATCCACCGCGCCACCGTCACCCAGGCTGACCTGCACTACGTCGGCTCGGTCACCATCGACCAGGACCTGATGGACGCCGCCGACCTGCTCGAGGGTGAGCAGGTGGCCATCGTGGACGTCACCAACGGCGCCCGCCTGGAGACCTACGTCATCCCCGGCCCGCGAGGCAGCGGCGTGATCGGGATCAACGGTGCCGCCGCGCACCTGGTGCACCCCGGCGACCTGGTCATCCTCATCTCCTACGGGGTGATGGACGCCGAGGAGTGCCGCACGTACCAGCCCAAGGTGGTCTTCGTGGGCAGTGACAACCAGGTCGTCGAGCTCGGTGCCGACCCGGCGCACGCCCCGGCCGGCTCCGGTCTCACCTCCGGCAGTCGACCCGCTGACGAGCTGCTGTCGGTCTAGCCCGGTGCTGCTCACCGTCGACATCGGCAACACCAACGTCGCGCTCGGGCTCTTCGAGGGGACCGGCGCCGAGGCCGTCCTGGTGCACAACTGGCGGATGCGCACCGACGCCCGGATGACCGCTGACGAGATGGCGCTGATCATGCGCGGGCTCATCGGCAGGTACCTGCCGGAGATCACCGGGGTGGCTGGGCTGTCCACGGTGCCGTCCCTGCTGCGCGAGCTGCGCAGCATGCTCGAGCGCTACTGGGCCGGCATCCCCCAGGTCATCGTGCAGCCGGGGGTGCGCACCGGGGTGCCGCTGCTGGTGGACAACCCCAAGGAGGTGGGTGCCGACCGGGTGGTCAACACCCTGGCCGCGCACCACCTGTTCGGCACCGCCTGCGTCGTGGTCGACTTCGGCACCTCCACCAACATCGACGTGGTCTCCGCCCGCGGGGAGTTCCTCGGCGGGGCGCTGGCCCCGGGCATCGAGGTCTCCATGGACGCCCTCACCAACCGCGCCGCGGCGCTGCGCAAGGTGGAGCTGGTCCGGCCCCGCTCGGTGATCGGCAAGAACACCGTCGAGTGCCTGCAGTCCGGCGTGGTCTACGGCTTCGCCGGACAGGTCGACGGACTGGTCGGGCGGATCATCGCCGAGCTCGGCACGGCTGGACCGCCGGTGACGGTGCTGGCCACCGGGGGCCTGGCGCCGCTGATGGTCACCGAGTGCCGCACCATCACCCACCACGAGGCGTTCCTGACGCTGACCGGCCTGCGGCTGGTCTACGAGCGCAACCTGGACCGCATCTCCGCTCGGGTCTGAGCACCGTGCCTGACCCGCGCACACCGCCGACCGGGAGGGCCACCACCATGACCATCGACGAGCTGCTGGAGCAGGCCCGCGCCCGGCTGGACCGACTCAGCGCGGAGCAGCTGCCCGCGGCCGTGCGCGCGGGAGCGGTGGTGGTGGACATCCGCCCCGCCGCCCAGCGCGCCGAGGAGGGCGAGCTGCCCGGCGCCCTGGTGATCGAGCGCAACGTGCTGGAGTGGCGCTGTGACCCCGCCAGCGACGCCCGGCTGCCGGAGGCTGTCGACCACGACGTCGCCTGGGTGGTGATGTGCTCGCAGGGCTACACCTCCAGCCTGGCCGCCGCCGCCCTGCAGCAGCTGGGACTGCACCGGGCCACCGACCTCGTCGGCGGCTACCAGCAGCTGCAGGCCGCGGGGCTGGTGAACGTGCTCACCGACCGCTGACGTCGCTCGCGGTGCCCGGGGTGCGTGTGGTGCAGGACGCTGACGCACCGTAGCTAGGCTGGGGACCCGTGACCGACGCCGCGCAGCCGCATTCCTCTGACGACCTTCCCGAGCAGATGCGGATCCGGCAGGGCAAACGGGAACGGATGCTCGCCGAGGGCCTCGACCCCTACCCGGTCGCGGTGCCCCGCACGCACACCCTCGCCGAGGTCCGCGCCGCCCACCAGGGCCTCGAGCCGGACACCGCCACCGGCGAGCAGGTCGGGGTCGCCGGCCGGGTGATGTTCATCCGCAACACCGGAAAGCTCTGCTTCGCCACCCTGCAGGAGGGCGACGGAACCCAGCTGCAGGCGATGCTCAGCCTGGCCGGCGTCGGTGAGGAGTCCCTCGCCGCCTGGAAGGCCGACGTCGACCTCGGCGACCACGTCTTCGTGCACGGCGAGGTGATCACCTCCCGCCGCGGTGAGCTCAGCGTGATGGCCGACGAGTGGCGGATGGCGGCCAAGAGCCTGCGGCCGCTGCCCGTGGCGCACAAGGAGCTGAGCGAGGAGACCCGCATCCGCCAGCGCTACGTGGACCTGATCGTGCGCCCGGCCGCGCGCGACATGGTCCGCCACCGCAGCACCGTGGTGCGCGAGCTGCGCCGCTCCCTGGAGCTGCGCGGCTTCCTGGAGGTGGAGACCCCCATGCTGCAGACCCTGCACGGGGGCGCGGCCGCACGCCCGTTCGTCACCCACTCCAACGCCCTGGACCTGGACCTCTACCTGCGCATCGCCCCGGAGCTGTTCCTCAAGCGGTGCGTGGTCGGGGGCATCGACAAGGTGTTCGAGATCAACCGGAACTTCCGCAACGAGGGTGTGGACTCCTCGCACTCCCCGGAGTTCGCGATGCTGGAGACCTACGAGGCCTACGGCACCTACGACGACTCCGCCCGAATGACCCGCGAGCTGGTGCAGGAAGTGGCGCAGGCTGCGTTCGGCACCCAGGTGGTCACTCTCGCCGACGGCACGGAGTACGACCTCAGTGGTGAGTGGACCACGCTGGAGATGTATCCCTCCCTCTCCGCCGCGATCGGCGAGGAAGTGACGCCGGCCACCAGCGTGGAGCAGCTGCGTGCATTGGCCGAGCGGGTGGAGATGCCGGTCGATCCGGCCCACGGGCACGGCAAGCTGGTCGAGGAGCTGTGGGAGCACCTGGTCGGCGACGACCTCGTCGCACCCACCTTCGTGCGCGACTTCCCTGTGGAGACTTCACCTTTGACTCGGCAGCACCGCACAATTGACGGTGTTGTCGAGAAATGGGATCTGTATGTGCGCGGTTTCGAGCTCGCCACCGGATATTCCGAGCTGGTTGATCCAGTGGTGCAGCGAGAGCGCTTTGTGCAGCAGATGCGCCTGGCTGCAGCAGGTGATGACGAGGCCATGCGGCTGGACGAGGACTTCCTTACCGCCATGGAGTATGCGATGCCGCCCACAACGGGAACCGGAATGGGTGTCGACCGGTTGCTGATGGCGCTTACTGGGCGCGGGATCCGGGACACGATCCTGTTTCCGCTGGTTCGACCCGGCGGCTGAATTGCGCTACTCTCGGTGACACCGATCAACATGAGGGAAAAGGAAGTCGACTAATGTCGCAAAAGGTCACCGTCACATTCGTTGACGACATCGACGACGAGCTCGCTGCTGACGAGACTGTCGAGTTTTCTGTGGACGGTGTGAACTACTCGATCGACCTATCCGCGGACAATGCGCAGAAGCTCCGCAACGACTTCGCAATGTGGATTGCGCACGCCCGCAAGGAAAGTGGACGCAAGCGCACTTCTCGTGGATCGACCACCAAGGGCCGCGCCTCGGTGGATCGCGAGCAGAGTGCCGCGATCCGCGAGTGGGCCCGCCGTTCCGGCCACGAGGTCTCCGACCGCGGCCGCATCCCGGCCGCGATCATCGAGGCCTACCACCAGGCCAGCTGAGCGCTCCCGAGCAGCAGCACGACGGACCCCTGCCCTTCCTGGGCGGGGGTCCTTCGCTGTTCGCCCTGGGCGTAGCGAGAACGGGATCGCTTGGTGGGACCGGTGCGTTGGACCGGTGAGTCGCTGTTAAAGACCCCGTGAGCGCCACGTGGCTGCAAGCGGCCCACTAGAGTAGGCGGACGTTCCCCGTGGCGAGACACGTCGTGGCGGACACCGCAGCAGGAGTGTGAGGAGCGCCATGTTCGAGAGGTTCACTGACCGCGCCAGGCGCGTCGTCGTCCTGGCTCAAGAAGAAGCCCGGATGCTCAACCACAACTACATCGGTACCGAGCACATCTTGCTCGGCCTCATCCACGAGGGTGAGGGTGTCGCCGCCAAGTCGCTGGAGTCGCTCGGCATCTCCCTCGAGGGTGTGCGCAGCCAGGTCGAGGAGATCATCGGCCAGGGCCAGCAGGCGCCGTCCGGGCACATCCCGTTCACCCCGCGTGCCAAGAAGGTGCTGGAGCTCTCCCTCCGGGAGGCCCTGCAGCTCGGCCACAACTACATCGGCACCGAGCACATCCTGCTCGGTCTCATCCGCGAGGGTGAGGGTGTCGCCGCGCAGGTGCTGGTCAAGCTCGGCGCCGACCTCAACCGGGTCCGTCAGCAGGTCATCCAGCTGCTGTCGGGCTACCAGGGCAAGGAGCCCGCGGAGTCCGGCGGGCGCGGCAGCGAGGGCACCCCGTCCACGTCGCTGGTGCTCGACCAGTTCGGTCGCAACCTCACCCAGGCTGCCCGCGAGGGCAAGCTCGACCCGGTCATCGGGCGGGAGAAGGAGATCGAGCGGGTCATGCAGGTGCTGTCGCGGCGCACCAAGAACAACCCGTGCCTCATCGGTGAGCCGGGCGTCGGCAAGACCGCCGTGGTCGAGGGCCTCGCGCAGGCCATCGTCACCGGCGAGGTCCCCGAGACGCTCACCGACAAGCAGCTGTACACCCTGGACCTCGGTTCGCTGGTGGCCGGCAGCCGCTACCGCGGCGACTTCGAGGAGCGCCTGAAGAAGGTGCTCAAGGAGATCCGCACCCGCGGCGACATCATCCTGTTCATCGACGAGATCCACACCCTCGTCGGTGCTGGTGCGGCCGAGGGCGCGATCGACGCGGCCTCCATCCTCAAGCCGATGCTGGCTCGCGGTGAGCTGCAGACCATCGGTGCCACCACCCTGGACGAGTACCGCAAGTACGTGGAGAAGGACGCCGCCCTGGAGCGGCGCTTCCAGCCCGTGCAGGTGGGCGAGCCCAGCGTCGAGCACACCATCGAGATCCTCAAGGGTCTGCGTGACCGGTACGAGGCGCACCACCGCGTCTCCATCACCGACGGCGCCCTGGTGGCGGCGTCCACGCTGGCCGACCGCTACATCTCCGACCGCTTCCTGCCGGACAAGGCGATCGACCTGATCGACGAGGCCGGTGCCCGGATGCGCATCCGCCGGATGACCGCGCCGCCGGACCTGCGGGAGTTCGACGAGAAGATCGCGAACACGCGTCGGGAGAAGGAGTCCGCGATCGACGCGCAGGACTTCGAGAAGGCCGCCAGCCTGCGCGACACCGAGAAGCAGCTGCTCAGCCAGAAGAGCGAGCGCGAGAAGCAGTGGCGTGCCGGTGACCTGGACGTCGTGGCCGAGGTCGACGACGAGCAGATCGCGGAGGTCCTGGGTAACTGGACCGGTATTCCGGTGTTCAAGCTGACCGAGGAGGAGACCACTCGGCTGCTGCGCATGGAGGACGAGCTCCACAAGCGCATCATCGGTCAGCGTGAGGCAGTCACGTCTGTTGCCAAGGCAATTCGTCGCACGCGCGCCGGACTGAAGGACCCGAAGCGGCCCAGTGGCTCGTTCATCTTCGCCGGCCCGTCCGGTGTGGGAAAGACCGAGCTGAGCAAGGCGCTGGCGAACTTCCTCTTCGGTGACGACGACGCACTCATCCAGATCGACATGGGCGAGTTTCACGACCGCTTCACAGCGTCTCGGCTGTTTGGCGCCCCGCCCGGATACGTCGGTTACGAAGAGGGCGGACAGCTCACCGAGAAGGTGCGCCGCAAGCCATTCAGCGTGGTGCTGTTCGACGAGATCGAAAAGGCGCACCAGGAGATCTACAACACGCTCCTGCAGGTTCTCGAGGACGGCCGTCTCACTGACGGTCAGGGCCGCACGGTGGACTTCAAGAACACCGTGCTCATCTTCACGTCCAACCTGGGCACCAGCGACATCTCCAAGGCGGTCGGTCTCGGGTTCTCCAGCGGATCGGGTGCTGACTCCAACTACGACCGGATGAAGCAGAAGGTCAACGACGAGCTGAAGAAGCACTTCCGCCCGGAGTTCCTCAACCGCATCGACGACATCGTGGTCTTCCACCAGCTGACCTCGGACGAGATCGTGCAGATGGTCGACCTGATGATCACCCGGGTCGAGACGGCGCTGAAGAACAAGGACATGGGGATCGAGATCACCGACCAGGCGAAGCAGCTGCTCGCCAAGCGGGGCTTCGACCCGGTGCTGGGTGCACGGCCGCTGCGTCGCACCATCCAGCGCGAGATCGAGGACCAGCTGTCGGAGAAGATCCTCTTCGGCGAGATCCAGCCCGGCCAGATCGTGGTCGTGGACGTGGAGAACTGGGACGGCGAGGGCACGGGGGAGGACGCGAAGTTCACCTTCCGCGGCGAGGCCAAGCCCGACTCGGTTCCCGACGCACCGCCGATCGACCTGGCCAAGGCGGCTGAGGGCGGCAACACCTCGGAGTCCAGCTCCGAGTAGCCACCCGCGGCGCCTGCACGAACCCGACACCGTCGCACCCCTTCGAGGGTGCGGCGGTGTCGTGCGTCCGGGCACGCCGCCGCGGCGGCGCCTGGGTCGCCTCCGGATGCGTGCGCAGCTCGGCACCGGTAGACAGGGGACATGGCAACTCCCGACGAAGCCCCTGCCCGCGAGCTGCTCCAGGAGGGGTTCGACCACTTCACGAGGGTGGTGCACCAGCTGCCCGACGACGCGTGGACCAACCAGACGCCGTGCACGGACTGGACGGTGCGCGACCTGCTCAACCACGTGACGGCCGAGCACCTGTGGGCGCCGCGCCTGCTCGCCGGGGAGACCATGGCCCAGGTGGGTGACGCCTACGACGGCGACGTCCTGGGCGACGACCCGGAAGGCACGTGGGACACCGTGGAGATCGCCTCCCGGGAGGCGTGGGCGGCGGCGTCCGACGACACCACGGTGGACCTGTCCTTCGGGCCCACCCCGGCCGGGGAGTACGCCGAGCAGATGCTGCTGGACCTCACCGTGCACGCCTGGGACCTGGCCAGGGGCGCAGGAGTGCCGGACGACACGCCAGACCCGGCTGCGGTGCTGCACGTGCTGGCCTACGTCCGCGACAACAACCTCGCCGGTGCGTCGGTGTTCGGCCCGCCGGTGGAGACCAGCTCGGACAACCCGATGGACCAGCTGGTGGCGCTGCTGGGGAGGAAGCCCTGATGGTGCGCATCGGCTACACCCTGCTCGGGGAGCAGGCATCGCCCAAGGACCTGGTGGCCAACGCGGTGGCTGCCGAGCAGGCCGGCTTCGACCTCGCCGTCGCCAGCGACCACTACTTCCCGTGGCTGGACGCCCAGGGCCACGCGCCGTTCGTGTTCTCCGTGCTCGGCGCGGTCGCCCAGGCCACCGACACCATCGACCTGATGACCTACGTGACCTGCCCCATCAAGCGCTACCACCCGACGGTGGTCGCCCAGATGGCCGCTACCGTCGACCTGCTCGCCGACGGCCGGTTCACCCTGGGGCTGGGCTCCGGCGAGAACCTCAACGAGCACGTCACCGGTGGTGGGTGGCCCCCGGTGAACGTCCGCCACGAGATGCTGGCCGAGGCCATCCAGATCATCCAGGCGCTGTTCACCGGCGAGTACCTCAGCTACCGCGGCGACCACTACCAGGTCGACTCGGCCAAGCTGTGGGACGTGGGCACACCGCCACCCAAGATCGGGGTGGCGGTCTCCGGGCCGCAGTCGTGCGAGCTGGCCGGAGAGCTGGCCGACGTGATGATCGGCACCGAGCCCAAGGCTTCGCTGGGGGAGGAGTTCGACCTGGCCGGCGGTGCCGGCAAGCCCCGGGTCGGCCAGGTTCCGGTCTGCTACGACCCCGACCGGGACACCGCGGTGGAGCGGGCCCACGAGCTGATGCGCTGGTTCAGCCTGGGCTGGAAGGTCAACTCCGAGCTGCCCGGCACCGCGGCGTTCGCGGCGGCCTCGGCCAACACTCGTCCGGCGGACGTGGCCGAGTCGATCGCCTGTGGCCCGGACGTGGAGCTCTTCGTCGAGGCCGTGCGGCCCTACGTGGAGGCCGGGTACACCGAGGTGGCGCTGGCGCAGGTCGGGCGCGGATCCCAGGCCGACTTCATCCGGTGGGCCGAGGCCGAGCTGTTGCCCGAGCTGCGCAAGCTGTAGGCGCCGTCAGGGCAGGGTGATCGGGGAGCGCTCGCTGCTGGTGCCGAGGTCGCCGCGCACCACCAGCGTGAGCCCGCGGGTGGGCTGCTCCGCCGGCAGCTGGTAGACCAGCTTGCCGCGCTTGGAGGCGTTGGGCTCCAGGGTGTCCGACAGAGACCCCTGGCCCACCGGGGCGGTCAACCTGGTGTCACCGTCGTAGAGGCCGAACCCGAGCATGGTGGGCACCATCTTCACCTGCCCGGTGAGGTTGGTGACCTCCACGTCCAGGGCGATCCACCGGGTGCCGGCCGCGGGCTTGAAGATCGACGTCGGGTTGGTGTACGGGTCCTCGACGCCGAGCACGCTCGCCTTCCAGCCGCCGGCCTGGGCCCGGCCGACCTCGCCAGCCGGTGCCGCGGGGCTCGTCTCCGCCGCAGCGGGGTCGGCAACCGCCTCGCCCGGCTCGGCGGAGCTGCAACCCGCGCCGAGGAGCACGGTGGTGGCAGCAAGCAGCGCGGCTGCCGCAGGGCGCAGGTGCATCGGAGGACCCTTCAGGGGCTGAGGACGTGTCGGCACACGATAAGGCGCGCGCAGCGACGGAACTACCTGCCCCCCACCGCAACCGGATCCAGCGGTGAGCGTGTGCTCAGCTGGGGTCGACGTGCAGCACCACGTCGAACTCCAGCAGCGAGGCACCGGTGGCCACGGGCTTGGCCCGCTCGCCGGCGTGTGCCGCCATGCCCGAGCCCTCGGCCCAGGCCTGGTAGGAGGCCTCGTCCTCCCAGCGGGTGTAGACGAAGTACCGGCTGTCGCCGCCGGTCGGGCGCAGCAGCTCGAAGCCGAGGAAGCCAGGTGAGCCCTCCACCGCTCCGGCCCGCGCCGCGAAGCGCTTCTCCAGCTCGGCTCCGGCGCCCTCGGGGACCTCGATCGCGTTGATCTTCACAACAGCCATGGCGCGAGGTTACCTGCGGGCGGGTGGCGCCGGTGGTGGGTAGCGTCCTGCCTCGTGCTGCACGACTACGGGGGTGCCGGCCCGCCCATCCTCCTGCTCCACGGGCTTATGGGACGGGCCCGCACCTGGGTTCGCTGCCTGCCGTGGCTGCGCGAGCACGGCCACGTCTGGGCCCTGGACGCCGCCGGCCACGGCGACGCGCCAGCGCGGGGCCCCTGGCACACCGAGCGCTTCGTCGCTGACGCCGCCGCCGCGGTGGAGCGCATCGATGCCGGCCCGGTCGCGGTGCTCGGGCACTCCATGGGTGGCCTGCACGCCTGGTGCCTGGCGGGGACCCGGCCCGAGCTGGTGCGCGCGCTGGTGGTGGAGGACATGGCACCGGACTTCCGGGGGCGCACCGCCGTGGGCTGGATGGCGCAGCTGGAGCAGTGGCCCGTGCCCTTCACCGACCCGGAGGAGGTGCTGGCGTTCTTCGGTCCGGTGGCCGGGCGCTACTTCCTGGAGAGCTTCGACCACCGCTCCGACGGCTGGCACCTGCACGGCGAGCTGGCGCACTGGTTCGCCATCGCCGAGCACTGGGGCAGCCGGGACCACTGGGCGCAGTGGCAGGCCGTGCGGGCGCCCAGCCTGCTGCTGGAGGCGGAGCACTCCTTCACCCCGCCCGGGCAGATGGCGCAGATGGCTGAAGTGGCTGCGGCGCCGTGCACGCACCTGGTGGTGGCCGGCGCCGGGCACCTGGTGCACGACGACGCGCCACAGGCCTACCAAGCGGCGGTGGAGGGGCTGCTGCGCTCGCTGCCAGCGGGCTAGCTGGTGGCCGGCTCGCCCTCGCCGGCCAGTGCGAACAGACCGGCGGCGGTCTGCTCCACCAGCCCGTCGGTGAGCAAGGAACCCAGCGCACGGTCGCGCTGCACGGGGTCAGCCGGCCAGACCACGTCCAGCTGCGTCCGCTGCACCGGCGTGGTGCTGGTGCGCAGCACCTCCATCAGCAGCCCGCGCACCTGTCGGTCGGTACCGGCGAAGCGCTGCCCGGGACGGCGGGGCTCGGTGCTGGCCGGGCGGCCCAGCGCCACCCACCGGCACTCCTGACGGACCGGGCACTGCGGGCAGCTGGGGTTGCGGGCGGTGCACACGGTGGCGCCCAGCTCCATCAGCGCCGCGGAGAACACGGCGGCGCTGGGCACGTCCTCGGGCAGAATCGCGGCCACGTCGGCCAGGTCACGGGTGGTCGAGGGCAGGCCGGGCTCGGCGCGCCCGTGCACGGCCCGAGCCACCACCCGGCGCACGTTGGTGTCCACCACCGGCACCCGCTGACCGTGGGCGAAGCAGCACACCGCCCTGGCGGTGTAGGCGCCGATGCCGGGCAGGCTCAGCAGGGTGTCCACGTCGCTGGGCACCACCCCGTCGTGGCGCTCGACGATGGCGGTGGCGCAGGCGTGCAGCCGGACGGCGCGGCGCGGGTAGCCCAGCCGGCCCCAGGCGCGCAGCACCTCGGCCGGCGACGCCGCGGCCATGTCGGCGGGCGTCGGCCACTGCCGCACCCACTGCAGCCACACCGGTGCCACCCGCGCCACGGGGGTCTGCTGGAGCATCACCTCGCTCATCAGCACCCCCCAGGCGGTGGTCCCGGGCTCCCGCCACGGCAGCGCCCGCGCCGTCGCGGCGAACCAGGTGTTGAGCACGTCGGAGTCCACGGCAGAACCGTACGTGCGACACGCGGGGGTGCTGCACCCTGCACCCGGGGGCCGGGCGCTACCTTCGGCTCGTGCTCAAGCCCGTGGGACCGGAGTCCCGAGACGTCTACCTGCGACGACGCGCTGCGCTGGTCGGAGTGGCAGTGGTCGTGATGGTGGCCGTGGTGTGGCTGCTCACGTCCGTGGTCGGCTCCTCGCCAGGAGCTCCGCAGCCCGCCACCGCAAGACTCACCTTGCCGCCGACCCCCGCCGCGCCCTCGGACACCCCCGCCCCGTCCACCGCGGGCACCGCCACGGCGCCCTCGGCCACCGCTGCAGTCGCCCCCACGCAGCCCCCGACGGCACCCCGCCCCGCGCCGGTGGTGCTGGGCAGCGACGGGGTGCCGGTGCCGCCCTGCAGCGACTCCGCGGTGGAGGTCCGGGCCGAGTCCGCCGCCCCTGGTTACCCGCGCGGCACCCAGCCGGTGTTCCGGCTGCTCTTCAGCAACACCAGCACCGAGCCCTGCGCGCTGGACGTGAGCCCCAACCGGCAGCAGGTGGTGGTCTACCGTGCCGCCGACAAGGCCCGGGTGTGGTCGAGCAGCGACTGCTCGCCAGGCACCACCACCGAGGCCCGCGCGCTGGCTCCCGGGGAGCAGGTGGTCTACAGCGCCCAGTGGTCCACCAACACCTCCACCGAGGGGTGCGCCACGCCGCGCACGCCGGTCCCGCCGGACCGCTACCTGGTGATGGCGGTGCTGGGGGCACGGCAGAGCCCGCCGGTGCCCTTCGCGATCGTGGAGTGAACCCAGTGGAGTGAACCCAGTGGGGGCGAGCGCAGCAGCGCGCTGCTACCCGTAGCGCTCCACGATGCTGGACTCCGCCAGGCGGGACAGCCCCTCCCGGACGTAGCGGGCCCGCGCCTCGCCCACCCCGTCCACCGTCTGCAGCTCGTCGGCGGTGGCGGCCAGCAGCGCCTGCAACGAGCCGAAGGCATCCACCAGCCGCTCGATGACGGGGCCGGGCAGCCGGGGGACTCGGGCCAGCAGCCGGTAGCCGCGCGGCGACATCGGCATGTCCAGGCTGTCCACCGAGCCGGGCAGCCCGAACGCCCGGGCCAGGGTGGTGAGGTCGATGAGGTCCTGCGGGGTCAGCGCGTCGAGCGCGTCGAGCACCGGCCCCAGGGCGGCGTGCTGCACGTCGTCGCCGGGCAGGTAGTCGCGCACCACCAGCTCGCGGTCGTTGTCCGTGCCGCCGGCCAGCTCGGCCAGCTGCAGGGCCAGCAGCCGCCCGTTGGTGCCCAGCTCCACCACGTCGCCGGTGATCTCGGCGGAGATGCGCCGCACCATCTCCAGGCGCTGCACCACCGTCATGGCGTCGCGCAGGGTGACGAAGTCCTCGATCTCCAGCGCGGACAGCTGCTGGGTGACCTCGTCCAGGCGTGACTTGTACCGCTCCAGGGTGTCCAGCGCCTGGTTCGCGCGGGACAGGATGGTGGCCGAGTCGTCCAGCACGTGGCGAACGCCGTCGACGTAGACGCTGATGATGCCCATGGACTGGCTGACCGAGACCACGGGGTAACCGGTCTGCACCGCGGTGCGCTCCGCGGCCCGGTGCCGGGTACCGGTCTCGCCGGTGGGCACGGTGTAGTCGGGCACCAGCTGCACGTTGGCGCGCAGGATGCGGGTGGCGTCGGTGGAGAGCACCACGGCGCCGTCCATCTTGGACAGCTCCCGCAGGCGGGGCGGGGCGAACTCGATGTCCAGCTCGAACCCGCCGTCGCTGATGGTCTCCACCAGCTCGTCGTAGCCCAGCACGATGAGCGCCCCGGTGCGGCCGCGCAGGATGCGCTCGAGGCCCTCCCGCAGCCCCGTGCCCGGCGCGAGGCGGGCCAAGGTCGTGCGCAGCGCCGACATCGGCTGCTCAGCCACTCACTGTCCCCTCGTTGCACCCGGTCAGGCGCCCCCGGGCGCCGCGTTGTTGCCTATCGTGCCTGATCAGCCGAAGAGCACTCGTAGCGCGCTCGGGATGTCGGCCACAACGGTGGTCCGCACCCCCGGCGGCATGGGCCCGGAGTCGGGCGGCACGAGGGCGTGGGTGAATCCCAGCCGGCGCGCCTCGGTCACCCGGCGATCGGTTCCGGCGACCCTCCTGACCTCGCCGGCCAGGCCCAGCTCACCGATGACCACCAGGTTGCTGGGCAGGGCCCGGTCGCTCGCGGCCGAGGCGACGGCCAGCGCCAGGGCCAGGTCAGCGGCCGGCTCGGTGACCCGCATGCCGCCGACCGTGGCGGTGTAGACCTCGGCGTCGGAGACCTTCACCCCGCCACGGCGCTCGAGCACGGCCAGGATCATCGCCACGCGGGAGGAGTCCAGCCCGCTCACCGCGCGTCGCGGGGTGGCCTGGCTGGACGGGGCCACCAGGGCCTGCACCTCGCACAGCAGGGGCCGCTTGCCCTCCACGGCCACGGTGACGGCCGTTCCGGGCACGGCGGCCCCCTGGTGGTGCAGGAAGAGCCCGGAGGGGTCGCTGACGCCGTGGATGCCGTCGGCCCGCAGCTCGAAGCAGCCCACCTCGTCGGCAGCACCGAAGCGGTTCTTCACCCCCCGCACCATCCGCAGGGTGGAGTGCTTGTCGCCCTCGAAGTGCAGGACCACGTCCACCAGGTGCTCCAGCGAGCGGGGCCCGGCCACCGCACCGTCCTTGGTGACGTGACCGACCAGGATGATCGGCAGCCCGCGGGCCTTGGCCAGCGAGGTGAGCGCGGCGGTGATGGCGCGCACCTGGGTGACGCCACCGGGCACGCCGTCCACGTCGGCGGCGTACATGGTCTGCACCGAGTCGACGATGAGCAGCTCGGGCTGCACCTGGTCCACGTGGCTGAGCACGGTGGCCAGGTCGGTCTCCGCCGCCAGGTACACCTCGGGGTGCACGGCGTCAGTCCGCTCGGCCCGCAGCCGCACCTGCGCGGCCGACTCCTCGCCGGTGACGTAGAGGGCCTTGCTGCCCGGCGCCCACTGGCGCACCACCTCCAGCAGCAGGGTGGACTTGCCCACGCCGGGCTCACCGGCCAGCAGCACCACCGCGCCCGGGACCATGCCGCCCCCGAGCACCCGGTCCAGCTCGGCCACCCCGGTGGGCCGCACCGTCGCGGTCTGCAGGTCGACCTCGGTCATCGGGACGGCGGGAGTGGCCGGGACCAGTGCGGTGGCGGAGCTGCGACCGCCGACCGAGGTCAGCGCCGGGGCCTCGGCGATCGAGCCCCACTCGCCACACTCGGGGCAGCGGCCGACCCACTTGCTCAGGGTGTGCGCGCACTGGGCGCAGCGAAAGGTGCTCCGGGGTTTGGCCACCGGGTCAGGCTAGGCGGCGCCCCCGACAGGCCCGGACGCCGTGCCCGACCCGGACGCCGTGCCCGACCCAGACGCAATGCCCGACTGAACAGACACAGCCCCGGCGCCGTGGGGCGTCGGGGCTGCGTCTTCAGCTGGGGTCGAGCGGCGGTGCAGCGGCGGTCAGTGACCGCCCTTGCTGTCGGAGTGCTCGCCGGTCGATGCCTTGGGGGTGGGGCGCTCGGTGGTGGCCGGTGCGCCCATCGGCACGGGCAGCGTGATCTGGCCGGCGCGCTCGAAGGTGAAGGTGACGTCCACCGTCGGGCCGGGGCCGACGTCCTGCTTGAGGCCCTCGAGGGTGGCCGTGAGCTGGCCCTCCTTGTCCGTCGAGCGGCCCGGGGCCACTGCGGCGGCGCTGGGCTGGGAGCTGTTCGGCGCGGTGGCGACCAGGTTGGTGCCCGCGCCGATGTCGGTGGCGCCGGAGAGCGTCACCTCCTGGGCGGCAGCGCTGCTGACCGAGACCAGCTTGTCGCCCTGCACGCTGGGGTTCGCGACGGTGAAGAGCAGCGGGGCGCTCTCGCCGGACCGGTAGTAGTACTGCTCGCCGACCGGGGCGGCGATGGTGGCGTCGAGCACCGTCAGCTCGCCGACGCGGGCGGTGGCGCCGTTGACGGCGGCAACCTGGCTGCCGATGGTGTTGACCTGCCCGGCGCCACAGCCGGCAAGCAGGGTGACCGAACCCACGGCCAGCGCGGCGCCGATGGCGGCCTTCACGGAACTTCTCATGGGGCTCGCCGAGCTTCCCAACCAGATCACTGTGCGTCCTCTCAGACGGTGCGCGGCCCGGGGCCGATCGATCGCCGTACGAGCGCGGTTGCGCCTCGACTCGAACAGGCAGACTAGTGGTTGTGGTAGTGCATCGGTCAGACCGGGTCGATTAGGCACGTTCGGGGCGGGTTGTCAACCCCCGTCGCAGGGGCCACGCTCCCGATCCTAGGCCCCTGACCTGCGAAGACGTTCAACCTGCAGGTCAGCCGCATGCTAGACTGCTGGGAGCGAAAGGGGCTGCGAGCAGATGATTTTCAAGGTCGGCGAGACTGTCGTTTACCCCCACCACGGTGCTGCGCTCATCGAGGCAATCGAGACGCGCACCATCAAGGGTGAGGAAAAAGAATACCTAGTTCTCAAGGTTGCACAGGGCGACTTGACCGTTCGCGTGCCGTCCGGCAACGCCGAGTACGTGGGCGTCCGTGACGTGGTGGGCCAGGAGGGCCTGGACAAGGTGTTCGAGGTGCTCCGCGCCCCGCACACCGAGGAGCCGACCAACTGGTCCCGGCGGTACAAGGCCAACCTCGAGAAGCTGGCCTCTGGTGACGTGAACAAGGTGGCCGAGGTCGTGCGCGACCTCTGGCGGCGCGAGGAGGACCGCGGGCTGTCGGCCGGCGAGAAGCGCATGCTGGCCAAGGCTCGGCAGATCCTGGTGGGCGAGCTCGCGCTCGCCGAGGGCACTGACGAGGAGAAGGCGACCAGCATCCTCAACGAGATTCTTGTCGAGGCCTCCTAGCCGGACGCCCGGCGTGGGTGAGGTCGTCGCGGTCGTGCCGGCCGCGGGTCTCGGGCTGCGGCTTGGTTCGGACGTGCCCAAGGCGTTCGTGCAGCTGGCGGGCAAGACGCTGCTGCGACGCAGCGTCGACGTGCTGCTCGGCGTCGACGGCCTCGCCCTCGTGGTGATCGTCGTCGCCCCCGGCCTCGTGTCGGAGGTCGCCGAGCAGTACGCGGACGAGGCGACGCTGGTGGTCGCCGGCGGCGCGGAGCGCTCGGAGTCGGTGCGCGCCGGGCTGGCCGCCGCCGTGCAGGCGGTGCCGGGTGCCCGGTACGTGCTGGTGCACGACGCCGCCCGTGCGCTCGCCCCGGTGGAGCTGGCCTGTGACGTGGTGAACGCCCTGCGCGCCGGGGCCGTGGCCGTGGTGCCGGCCCTGCCGGTGGCCGACACCATCAAGGTGGTGGACGCCGCCGGGCTGGTCACCGCCACCCCGGAGCGAGCCACCCTGCGCGCGGTGCAGACCCCGCAGGGATTTCACGTGGACGTGCTGCGCACGGCCCACGCCCAACAGCTGATCGCCACCGACGACGCCGCGCTCGTGGAGCGTGGCGGCTCGCCGGTGCACACGGTGCCCGGCCACCCGCTGGCCTTCAAGATCACCACCCCGCTGGACCTGCGGCTGGCCCAGGCCCTGCTGGCCGAGCAGTGAGGACGACCCCGTGCGGGTAGGCATCGGCACCGACGTGCACCCGGTGGAGCCCGGTCGGGAGTGCTGGGTGGCCGGGCTGCTCTTCCCCGGGGTGGACGGCATGGCCGGGCACTCCGACGGCGACGTCGCCTGCCACGCGCTGTGCGACGCCCTGCTGTCGGCCGCCGGCCTGGGTGACCTGGGTGCGGTGTTCGGCACCGGCCGGCCCGAGTGGGCCGGCGCCTCCGGCGTGCAGCTGCTCACCGAGGTGCGCCGACTGCTCACCGACGCCGGCTGGCAGCTGGGCAACGCCGCCGTCCAGGTGATTGGCAACACCCCCAAGGTGGGTCCGCGCCGTGTGGAGGCACAGACCCTGCTGTCGGAGGTCCTCGGTGGGCCCGTGTCGGTCTCGGCCACCACCACCGACGGGCTGGGGCTCACCGGCCGCGGCGAGGGCGTGGCTGCCACCGCAACCGCGCTGCTGGTGGCGTCTGCGGGCTGAGGCAGGCCGGTAGCATGGCCCGTTGTGAGCCTGCACCTGTACGACACCGCCACGCGCACGCTGCGTGAGTTCGTCCCGCTGAAGCCGGGGCAGGCGTCCATCTACCTGTGCGGCGCCACCGTGCAAGGGGTCCCGCACATCGGGCACGTGCGCAGCGGCGTCGCCTTCGACGTGCTGCGCCGCTGGCTGGCGCACAACGGCAGCGACGTGCTGTTCGTCCGCAACGTCACCGACATCGACGACAAGATCCTCACCAAGGCCGCCGACCACGGCCGGCCGTGGTGGGAGTGGGCCGCGACGCACGAGCGCGCCTTCGACGACGCCTACGCCGCCCTCGGGGTGCTGCCGCCCTCGGTGTCCCCGCGCGCCACCGGACACGTCACCCAGATGATCGAGCTGATGCAGCGCCTCCTCGACACCGGCCACGCCTACGCCGCCGAGGGCAACGTGTACTTCGACGTGGTCAGCTACCCCGCCTACGGGGAGCTCTCCGGGCACCGCCTGGACGACGTGCACCAGGGCGAGACCTCGGCCGCCGGCAAGCGTGACCCCCGCGACTTCACCCTCTGGAAGGCCGCCAAGCCCGGCGAGCCCTCCTGGCCCACCCCGTGGGGCCACGGTCGTCCCGGCTGGCACCTGGAGTGCTCGGCGATGGCACGCGCCTACCTCGGGCCGCAGTTCGACATCCACTGCGGCGGCCTGGACCTGGTGTTCCCCCACCACGAGAACGAGCAGGCGCAGAGCCGAGCGGCCGGTGACGGGTTCGCCTCCTGCTGGATGCACAACGGCTGGGTGACCCTGGGCGGGGAGAAGATGTCCAAGTCGCTGGGCAACGTGCTCTCGGTGCCCGAGGTGCTCAAGCGCATCCGGCCGCAGGAGCTGCGCTACTACCTCGGCGGCGCCCACTACCGCTCGATGATCGAGTTCTCCGAGCAGGCACTGCAGGAGGCCGCGGCCGGCTACCGGCGCTGCGAGTCGTTCGTGCACCGGGTTCGGGAGCGCGTCAGCGCCCCGCCCGTCGGCGAGGTGACGGCCGAGTTCGCCGCTGCCATGGACGACGACCTCGGTGTCCCGGCCGCGCTGGCCGTGGTGCACGGGCGCGTCCGGGAGGGCAACACCGCCCTGGAGGCCGGCGAGCACGCCGCGGCCCTGGAGGCGGCGGCGAGCGTGCGGGCCATGCTGGACATCCTCGGCGTCGACCCGCTGCACCCGCACTGGGCGGCGGCCGAGCAGTCCGCGGGCACCGACCACGCGCTGGAGGTGCTGGTGGGCGCCGAGCTCGAGCGCAGGCAGGCCGCCCGCGCCGCCAGGGACTTCGCCACCGCCGACGCCGTGCGCGACCGCCTCGCGGCCGCAGGCGTGGAGGTCACCGACACCCCCGACGGCCCGCAGTGGAGCATCCGCGACGCGGCCCCGGCACCCAGCACCACCGCCACCCCCGCACCGGGCTCCCCCGGGCAACCAGACACAGATGCTCAGCAGCGGACTGCAGCACCACAGGAAGAGGTCCACTGATGGCAGGCAACTCCTCGCGCCGCGGCGCGGTGCGCAAGGGCGACGCCAAGAAGGGCGCCACCGTCGGCTCCGGCGGTCAGCGCCGCCGGGGTCTCGAGCCCCGCGGCGCCACCCCGCCCGCGGAGGAGCGCACCAAGCACGCCGCGCACCGCCGCGCCAAGGCCAAGGCGAAGGCCGCGCAGACCGGGGGCCGCCCCAGCAGCGGTGGCCGGGGCCGCCCCGCGGGCAAGCCCGTGGACGGGCCGGAGACCGTGCTGGGCCGCAACCCCGTGGTGGAGTGCCTGCGCGCCGGCGTGCCGGCCACCGCGCTCTACATCGCAGTGGGCACCGAGTCCGACGAGCGCCTGGACGAGAGCGTGCGCTACGCCTCCGAGCACGGCATCGCCATCCTCGAGGTGCCCCGCACCGACCTCGACCGGATGAGCAACAACGGGCTGCACCAGGGCGTGGGCCTGCAGGTTCCGGCCTACACCTACGCCCACCCCGACGACCTGCTCTCCCGCTCCCGGGCTGACGGCGGGGCCCCGCTCCTGGTCGCGCTGGACAACGTGACCGACCCGCGCAACCTCGGGGCGGTGATTCGCTCGGTGGCGGCCTTCGGTGGCCACGGCGTGGTGATCCCGCAGCGGCGCAGCGCCAGCGTCACGGCCGTGGCCTGGCGCACCAGCGCCGGGACCGCCGCCCGGCTGCCGGTCGCCCGCGCCACCAACCTCACCCGCACCCTCAAGGACTGGGCGGGCAAGGGCATCACCGTGGTCGGCCTGGACGCCGATGGCGACACCAGCCTGGACGACTTCGCCGCCGCCACCGAGCCGCTGGTCATCGTGGTGGGCTCGGAGGGCAAGGGGCTCTCGCGCCTGGTGCGGGAGAGCTGCGACGCCACGTTGAGCATCCCGATGGCCGGCCCGGTGGAGAGCCTCAACGCGTCGGTGGCCACCGGCGTGGTGCTGGCCGAGATCGCCCGGCGCCGCCGACAGGCCTGACCCGGCCTGACCCCCGGCGGGCCTGCGGAGCCGGGGGTCACGCGCTGGCTGGTCAGGCGCTGCGGAGGTCCAGCAGCACCCGCAGCGCTGACAGCACGTCGTCGATCTCGCCCACCCGGTAGCGGGCGGCGCTGACGCCCTCGCCGACCTTCACGCCCACGTCGTCCGCGCGGAGCACCCGGAACGCCTTCTCGTCGGTCACGTCGTCGCCGAAGAACACCACGGCGGTGGCCTCGTGCTGCTCGCGCAGCAGGTTCAGGGCCAGCCCCTTGTCGGTCTCGATGACGGCCAGCTCGATCACCGCCTTGCCCTCGGTGACCTGCACCCCTGACCAGGTGGCGGGGCCCAGGCGCACCAGCTCCAGCACCTGCTTACCCACGTCCATGGCGGCGTTGCGCACGTGCACGGCGATGCTGGCCGGCTTCACCTCCAGGCTGACTCCGGGTCGGTCAGCCGCGATGGCCTGCAGGGTGGCGTGCAGCCGCCGGTGCAGGTCCTGCTCGGCGGGCCCCTGGGGCCGGGTGAAGCCCGCGGCGAACTCCGCGCCGTGGCTGCCCACCAGCTGCACGTCGGCACCGGCGCCGGACAGCACCGCCAGGTCGTCCCTGGCGCGCCCGGAGACCAGCGCCACGGCGGTGTCGGGCAGGTCGGCCAGGGCGTTGAGCAGCTCGATGGCGTCCTCGCGCGGGAAGGCCTGGCTGGGGTCGCTCACGAACGGCGCGATGGTGCCGTCGTAGTCCGACGTCACCAGCAGCCGCGGGGTGGCGGCGATCGTCTCGAGCGCGGCACAGAGGTCGACGGGCAGTCCCATGGCAGAGAACTTACGTGGGCTGGGCCGCGAGGGCGCCCGAACCGGCTGGGCGGTGACCGCCCGGGTGGCTCAGGCAGTGGGGTCGGCGGGCGCGGTGGACTCGGGGGGCGAGGTGACGTCCTCGTGGCTGAGCAGCAGGCGGGCGGTGAGGTCGAGGCGGTTGGCCACGTCGGTGGCCGAGGCCCGCCGGGTGACCCAGGCAACCAGGTTGGCCAGCCACACGTCGCTGATCACCCGGGCCACCGCGCGCTGCTCGTCGGTGGGCTCGGCGGAGAACATGGCCTTGGCGAACATCGTGTCCATCAGCCGGCCCACGGCATCCACCTCGGCGGACACCGAGGCGTCGGCGAACATGAACGCCCGGGTCATGGCCTCGGTCGTGTTCGGGTCGCGCTGCATGCCGTTGGTGGTCTGGCGCAGGATGCGGCGGGCCCGCTCGTAGGCGGTGTCGCCGGGGGCGGGCAGCCGCGAGGCGCGCTCGTGCAGCCGCTGCAGCTCGCGCTCCAGGGCGGAGACGAGCAGGTGGATCTTGGAGGGGAAGTACCGGTACAACGTGCCTACCGCGACATCGGCCTTCTCCGCCACCGCGCGCATCTGCACGGCGTCGTAGCCACCCTTGGAGGACAGCGCGAGCGTAGCGTCCAGGATTCGCTTGCGCCGCTCCCGCTGGGCCGAGGAGCCCGATCCCTCGTCGGTCGGCTTGGTGGCCATGCTGAGTTCCTAACACGCGTGGGGTGGCACTGCCCGGCAGAAGACTGGAACACGTTCTACCCTGTGGGGAAATCTTATCGCTCTCTCCGTGCAATTCCTCATCAGGAGTGAACTCAGTGTCGATCGCCACCACCGACGAGCAGCGCGCCGTGCAGGACGCCATCCAGGCCTGGGCCGACCGGGCGCACCCGGCGGGCGCCGTCCGCGCTGAGCAGGACGCGCCCCGCGCCGCCTGGAGCTCCTTCGCCGAGCTCGGGTTCCTCGCGGTGGGGCTGCCGGAGGAGCTCGGTGGCGCTGGCGGGACCACCGTGGACCTGGCCGTGGTGGTGGAGGCGGCCGCCGCGGCGCTCGTGCCCGGACCGCTGGTGGGCACCGTGCTGGCGGGGCAGGTGCTGCTGCGCTCCGGGGCCCCGGCCGCCCAGAAGCTGCTGCCCGCGCTGGCCGAGGGTGCGCTCAGCCTGGCGGTGGCCCTGGAGGCGGGCTCCCTGGTCGCCGAGCGGGACGCCGACGGCGCGCTGGTGGTGAGCGGCTCGGTCGGGCCGGTGCTGGGTGCGGACGCGGACACCGCCCTGGTGCTGGGCACCGCGGTGGGCGCCGACGAGGTGTGGTTCGTCCTCGACGCCGGAACGCCGGGGGTGCACCTGGACCCGCGCCAGGCCAGCGACCTCTCCCGCAGCCTGGCCCACGTGCGCCTGGAGCAGGTGCGCGTGCCGGCCGAGCGGCAGCTGGAGCGGATCAGCTCGGCGGAGGTGCGCGACCTGGCCGCCTGCCTGTTCGCCGCGGAGTCAGCCGGCGTCGCGGGCTGGTGCCTGCGGACGGCCACCGAGTACGCCCGGGTGCGCGAGCAGTTCGGTCGGCCGATCGGCTCCTTCCAGGCCGTCAAGCACCTGTGCGCGGAGATGCTCACCCGGGAGTCGCTGGCCACCGCGGTCGCCTGGGACGCGGCCACGGCCTGGGACGCCGCCACCGAGGGGCCCGGCGCCGGGAACGCCGCCGCCGAGCGGGCACTGGCCGTGGCGGTCGCCGTGGCCGCCGCGCTGGACGCGGGGGTGGACAACGCCAAGGACTGCATCCAGGTGCTCGGCGGCATCGGCTTCACCTGGGAGCACGACGCGCACTACTACCTGCGCCGTGCGCTGGTGCTGCGCCAGCTGCTCGGCGGCAGCGGCCGCTGGCGCCGGCGCACCGCCGACCTCGCCCTCGGCGGGACCCGGCGCTCGCTCGGCGTCGACCTGGGGGAGCAGACGGAGGCCGGCCGCGCTGACGTGCGCCGGCAGGCCGAGCAGATCGCGGCGATGGCACCCGGTGAGCAGCGCCAGGGCCTGGTGGACGCCGGCTTCCTCGCCCCGCACTGGCCGCGCCCGCAGGGCCTGGACGCCAGCCCTGCCCAGCAGCTGCTGATCGACGAGGAGCTGGCCCGGGCCGGGGTGAGCCGGCCGGACATCGTCATCGGCGCCTGGGCCGTGCCGACCATCCTGGAGCACGGCACCCCGGAGCAGGTGGAGCGCTTCGTGGGCCCCACCCTCACCGGCGAGGTGCGCTGGTGCCAGCTGTTCAGCGAGCCCGGCGCGGGCTCGGACCTGGCCGCGCTGCGCACCAGGGCGGTGCGGGTGGACGGCGGCTGGAGGCTGTCCGGGCAGAAGGTGTGGACCTCGCTGGCCAAGCAGGCCACCTGGGCCATCTGCCTGGCCCGCACCAACCCCGACGTGCCCAAGCACCGCGGCATCACCTACTTCCTGGTGGACATGAGCACTCCGGGCATCGACATCCGCCCGCTGCGGGAGATCACCGGCGACGCCCTGTTCAACGAGGTGTTCCTGGACGATGTCTTCGTGCCCGACGACGCGGTGGTCGGGGAGGTCGACGGCGGCTGGAAGCTGGCCCGGACCACGCTGGCCAACGAGCGGGTGGCGATGGGTGGCGGCTCCAGCCTCGGGGAGGGGGTGGAGGCGCTGCTGCAGCTGGTCGCCGAGCGCGGGCTGGACACTGACCAGAGCGTGCGGGAGACCCTGGGTGTACTGGTGAGCGAGGGGCAGGCCCAGTCGGTGCTGGAGGTGCGCACCACGCTGCGCCAGCTGGACGGGCAGGACCCCGGCCCGGAGTCGAGCGTGCGCAAGCTGGTGGGGGTGCGGCACCGCCAGGCGCTGTCGGAGGCAGCGCTGGAGCTGCTCGGCCCGGACGCCGCCGAGGCTGGTCCGCTGCTGCGCACCTTCCTCAACGACCGCTGCCTGTCCATCGCCGGCGGCACCACCCAGATCCTGCTCAACGTGGCCGCCGAGCGCATCCTCGGCCTGCCCCGCTAGTCCGGCAGCGGTACTGCGACCTGCGAGGCCAGTCGCTTGGCGCGAGCCGGCCCCCCGCCACCCTCGGGCTGGTTGACCTCGCCCCAGACCGCGTCCAGGGAGAGGCCGAGAACGCCGGCGATCGCGGCGACGGTCGGGAAGGACGGGGTGGCCACTCGGCCCGACTCGATCTTGCGCAGGGTCTCCGGCGACACACCGGCATCGAGCGCGGTCTCCAGCATCGAGCGCGCCCCCCTGGCCCGGCGGAGCACCGCACCCAGGCGCTGTCCGCGCTCGAGCTCTGCGGGGGTGAGCGGCAACCTGACCATGACGCCAATTCTAGTACCGGGATACCATGGCCGGGATAGTTGTTGGCTACCCGTGAGGACCGCGCCACGTGATCGAGATCCTGAACCCCTCCCAGCTGGCCCGCGCGAAGGAGGCGGGTGCGCTGGTCGCGGACATCTTGCAGACCCTCAGGGGCCGCAGCGCAGTCGGCACCAACCTCCTGGAGATCGACCGGTGGGCCCAGGCCCTGATCGCCGACGCCGGGGCACTGTCCTGCTACGTCGACTACGCGCCGTCCTTCGGGCGCGGGCCGTTCGGTCACTACATCTGCACGGGCGTGAACGACGCCGTGCTGCACGCCCTGCCGCGCGACTACGCCCTCGCCGACGGCGACCTGCTGTCGCTGGACCTCGCCGTCACCAAGGACGGCGTCGCTGCCGATGCCGCCATCAGCTTCATCGTGGGCGACGCGCAGCCCCCGGAGAGCGTCGCGATGATCGAGGCGACCGAGCGCGCGCTGCACGCGGGGATCGCCGCTGCCGGCCCGGGAGCCCGCATCGGGGACATCTCCCACGCCATCGGGACGGTCCTGCGCGAGGCGGGGTACCCGGTGAACACCGAGTTCGGCGGTCACGGCATCGGCTCGACGATGCACCAGGACCCGCACGTGGCGAACACCGGACGGCCCGGCCGTGGGTACAAGCTGCGCCCCGGCCTGCTGCTCGCGCTGGAGCCGTGGGTCATGGCCGACACCGCAGAGCTCGTCACCGACGCCGACGGGTGGACGCTGCGCAGCGCGACCGGCTGCCGGACCGCCCACAGCGAGCACACCATCGCCATCACCGGTGACGGCGCCGAGATCCTCACCCTGCCCTCGCGCGCGCACGCCTGAGCTCGCGGCCGGCCATGGTGCGGCCCGACCGACGACTGCGGCCCCCGCCCGGATCGGGTGGGGGCCGCAGTCGGGTCGGCGGTGGTGCCTCGCAGGCTCAGGCGGTGGTCAGCACACCGTCGGCGAGCACCGGGGCGTCGTCGCGCTCCACCACGCTGGCGGTGACCAGGTACTGGCCGTCGTTCTCCCAGATGCGGGTGCGCAGCGTCTCGCCCGGGAACAGCACGCCGGCAAAGCGCACCCCGAAGGAGGCCACCTTGCTGGTGTCGCCCCCGAGCACGGCGTCCACCACGGCCTTGCCGGCCACCCCGTAGGAGCACAGCCCGTGCAGGATGGGCTTGTCGAAGCCGGCCGCCTTGGCGAACTCCGGGTCGGAGTGCAACGGGTTGCGGTCGCCGCACAGGCGGTACAGCAGCGCCTGCTGCGGCAGGATCGGCGACTCCACCACGTGGTCGGGCGCCCGGTCGGGCAGCTCCACCTTGTCGGAGGGGCCCCGCTCGCCGCCGAAGCCGCCCTCGCCCCGGGCGAAGATGCCCGACCGGGTGGTCCACAGCGGGTTGCCGTCGGCGTCCACGGTCTCGCCCTCCTGGATGATGACGGCGGCCTTGCCCTTGTCCCACACCTCGGCGATGCGGGTGCGGGTGGTCGCCGTGCCCGCGGTGGGGATCGGGCGGTGCACCGTCACCTTCTGGTGTCCGTGCACCACCTTGGCCAGGTCGATCTCCACACCCGGGAAGGAGACCTTGGGGGCCTCGATGGCGTGGAAGCTGGCGGCCACGGTGGCGAAGGTCGGCAGCACCTGCAGCCGGTCCTCCAGCACGTAGGCCAGCTCCTGTGGGTCCAGGCTGTGCGCCCCGGCTCCCACGCCCAGCTGGTAGAGCTGGACGTCGGAGGCGGTCCAGGAGAAGGTCTGCTCGGGAAGCTCCGCGCCGAGTGCGACGGAGAGATCAATGGGCACTGGTGGCCGCCTTCGTGTCGTTGTTGTCGGGCTTGTTGCCGGCCTTGCGGGCGGCGATGTCCAGAGCGGCGAGGTAGCCGAAGGTCATCGCAGGGCCGATGGTGGCGCCCGGCCCGGCGTAGGTGTGGCCCATCACCGGCCCGGAGGCGTTGCCCGCAGCGTAGAGGCCCTCGATGGCCGAGCCGTCCTCGCGCAGCACTCGGCCGTTGACGTCGGTGCGCATGCCGCCCTTGGTGCCGAGGTCACCGGGCACGATCTTCACCGCGTAGAACGGTCCGACCTCGAGCGCGCCGAGAGTGGCGTTGGGCTTGTTGCGGGGGTCGCCGTAGTACAGGTCGTAGCCGCTGTCACCGCGGCCGAAGTCCTCGTCCTTGCCCTTGGCGGCGAAGCCGTTGAACCGCTCGACGGTCTCGCTCAGCACGTCGGCGGGCACCTCGATGCGCTCGGCCAGCTCGGCGATGGTGGAGCCCTTGACGATGACACCCGCCTTGAGCCAGCGGCCGGGGAACGGTGCGCGCGGCTGCAGGCCGGCGAACATGTACCGGTTGCGGTAGCGGGTGTCGATGATCATCCAGGCCGGCACGTTCTCGCCCGGACCCTCGCCCTGGCCGTGCTCACCGCCGTACATGCGGTGCACGGCCTCCACGTAGGGCGCAGCCTCGTTGAAGAACCGCTTGCCGCGGGTGTTGACCATGATGCCGCCGGGCAGGGTGCGCTCGGCCAGGCAGAACCAGGGCCCGCCGGTCAGCGGGATGGACGGGCCCCACCAGGCGTCGTCCATGAGGTCCAGCGCAGCGCCCAGCTTCTGTCCCGCCAGGATGCCGTCACCGGTGTTGGCCTTGGCGCCCACCGTCCACTCGGTGCCGATCGGGCCGCGCTGGTACTTCTTGCGCATCTCGTCGTTGTGGTCGAAGCCGCCGCTGGTGACGATGACGCCGTGACGGGCGTGCAGCACGGACACCGCGCCCTCCCGCAACACCTCCACACCGGTGACCCGGCCGTTGGTGCTCACCAGGTCGCGCATCGGGGTGTCCAGCAGCACCGGCACGCCGGCGTCCAGCAGCCCCGCGCGCAGCCCGCCGGCCAGCGCCTGGCCGCGTCCGACGAGAGCCTTGCCGGTGGCGCGGCTGTACATCCAGCGGGCACCCACCCGCAGCACCCGTGCGGGACCGCGGGGGTTGCGCATCATCAGGTTCAGCCACTTGAAGTCAGCCTGGGTCACCACCACGCCCAGCGGTGCCTTCGCCACGTCGGGCTCGAGGTTCTCGGCCTCCTTGCCCAGCTTCTTCAGGTCGAACGGCTTGGGCTCCACCGAGCGGCCGCCCAGGCGACCACCGGGCGCCTCGGGGTAGTAGTCGGAGTAGTTGGGCACCCAGGTCAGCTTGAGCGGGCTGTTGCGGAGCACGAACGACAGCATCTCCGGGCCGCGGTCGAGGTAGGCGTCGATGCGCTCCACGGGCACGTCCTTGCCGATGATGCTCAGCAGGTAGGTGCGGGCCGCCGCGGGAGTGTCGTCGGTGACCCCGGAGGCCTTGAGCGCCTCGTTGTTGGGGATCCAGACGCCGCCGCCGGACCGGGCGGTGGAGCCGCCGAAGTGCTTGGCCTTCTCCACCAGCACCACCGACAGGCCCTGCTTGGCCGCCGCGAGCGCCGCGGTCATGCCGGCCGCCCCGCTGCCCACGACGACCACGTCGTAGGTCTCGTCCTGGCCGCGCGCGGGCGCGGGCGCCGCGCTGCTGGTGTCGGTCGGCGTCTGCTCGGCCTCGTTCGCACCCATGGATCCTCCACTTGGTCGGGCTGCAACAGGTTGTAGCTGTTGCGCTCAGGATCGCCATCCTAGGCGCACGAACAGGCACGATGGCTCTGCGCAGGCAGTGGAACCTGTTCCAGTATCGGGTGGCCTGGGGGCGGCGGGGCCGGCACGCAGGACGCCCGGTCGCCGTGCGGCAACCGGGCGTCCCGCGGTGGTCGGCCGACCGCGTGGCGGCCTACTCGGAGTAGGTGACCTTGACCGTGTCGGTCATCGGCAGGGCCTGGCAGGCGAGCACGAAGCCGTCCGCGAGGTCCTGGTCGTCCAGGATCTCGTTGACCAGCATCTTCACCTCGCCCTCCTTGACGATGCAGGCGCAGGCGCTGCACGCGCCCTGGCGGCAGGAGAACGGCGCGTCGATGCCCTTCTCCAGCAGGAGGTCCAGCAGCAGGGTGTCGGCCGGCCACTCCAGGCTGTGCACCGTGCCGTCGAGGTCC
This sequence comes from Rhodococcus sp. X156, assembly GCF_004006015.1. NCBI lineage: Bacteria > Bacillati > Actinomycetota > Actinomycetes > Mycobacteriales > Nocardiaceae > Rhodococcus > Rhodococcus sp. X156. The sequence continues at coordinate 370,209 of NZ_CP034766.1, forward strand.
ACCTCGACGGTGGCTGCCGTGCCGGCATCCTCGGCGGACACCTCCTGCTGCGTCGGCGCGAAGGGGTCGCCGATCAACGACTTGAACAGCTCGACGTGGATCTGGTGTCGATCCATGCCGAGCTCGCGCAGCGCGTGCGTGGCCACGTCCATGAACGGGCCCGGCCCGCAGATGAACGCCTGGTAGCCGATGAACGGCCGGGACAGCTCCTCCAGCTGGGCGCGGGAGGGCAGGCCTTGCACGCTCTCCAGCCAGTGGATGACCCGCAGCCGGTGCGGGTGCTCGGCGGCCAGCTCGCGCAGCTCGTCGGCGAAGATCACCGACTTCTCGTCCCGGTTGGCGTAGAGCAGCACCACCTGGCCGTCGCCCTTGGCGAGAGCCGACTTGAGGATGGCCATCACCGGGGTGACGCCGCTGCCCGCGGCGAGCAGCAGGAAGTCGTCGTCCAGCGACTTGGGCACGAACAGCCCCGCGGGCGGCAGGACCTCGATGGTCATGCCCACGGTCACGTGGTCGCACAACCAGTTGGACCCGTAGCCGTCGGAGGTGCGCTTGGCGGTCACCTTGAGCACGCCGTCGGTGTGCGGCGAGCTGGACAACGAGTAGCAGCGCGCCACCGAGCCGGTCTGGTCGCTGGGGATGCGCAGCGTGAGGAACTGCCCCGGCTCGTAGGCGAAGCGCTCCTTGGCCTCGGCCGGGATCTCGAAGACCAGCGACCGGGCGTCGTGGGTCTCCTCGACGACGTCGAGCACTCGCAGCAGGTGCGAGTGTGCCCCTGTGGGCACCGACTCGGCGGTCACCGTCTCAGTCACTGTCACTCCTGTTTCCGGCTTCCCCGTCGGGGTCGCCCACCTGCAGCATGCCTTCGGCCACTGCGTAGCTGATGCTGGCCCTCAGTCTGGGGCAGGTGTCGGGCAGCGCGGTCATCGACCCCGTGCTCGTTCCGGCCCGCAGCTCGGGACAGCTCTCCTTCGCGCGCGTCGTCCACTGGATGCTGGTGTGCTGCTTGCTGTTCTTCTTCACCAGCACGCGCGTCCCGCAGGTCCCGCAGTCGACGGGCTGCAATCCTGCCGTGGTGTACAGCAGCTTGTCAGCCTCAGTCTCAGCGTGCAGGCGCTCGGCGACCTCGCGCTGGTTGGCGAAGCTGGGTGCCTTGGCCCAGGTGGCGGTGTCGGCCATGGTGCTCAGACCTCCTGGGAGGTCTTGGCGGCCTCGGCCTCGGCCTGCATCCGCCGCATGTTCTCCTGCACCTCGGCCTCCCAGTTCTCGTTCGCGTGGGTGGTGTCCACCTCGAACTCGAAGCGCTGGGTCATCTCCTCGGTGACCTGGTCGACGTCGACGTAGAACTGCTCGTACCAGCGACGCAGCTGGTAGACCGGGCCGTCCTCCTCGGTCAGCAGCGGGTTCTCGATCTTGGTCTTGTTCTTCCAGATCTCCACGTCCTGCATGAAGCCCTCGCCCACGCCCTCGGCGAACTTGCGGCCGATCTTCGCGGCCGTCTCGTCGCTGACGCCCTGGGGCTTCTTGACGATGACGCCGTACTGCAGCACGAACTTGTTGGCGGAGACGGGGTAGTGGCAGTTGATGAGCACGCTGTCCACCTCGTAGCCGCCGTACTTGTTGACCAGCGGGTTGATCATGTACGAGGGGCCGTAGTAGGCGGCCTCGGACTCGACCAGCGTCTCGGTGCCGGCGTACTGGGTGGACATGCCGACGTCGGGGCGACCGCGGCTGTTCATGTACTGCGAGGCGATGTGGCCCTCGAAGATGTTCTTGAAGTACAGCGGGAAGGCGTAGTGCACGTAGAAGAAGTGCGCCATGTCCACGACGTTGTCGATGATCTCGCGGCAGTTGGAGCCCTCGATGACCAGCGTCTCCCAGGTCCAGTCGGTCCACTCGTCGCTGAAGGCGCCCTCGATGCGGGGGATGGTGACCTCCGCCGGCGGCGGGTTGCCCTCCGGGTCGTTCCACACGAAGAGCTGCTGGTTCTGCTCCATGGTGGTCCAGGCGGCGGTGCGGGCGCGCAGCGGGACGCGCTTGGCGTAGGGCACGGCCTTGCACTTGCCGTCGCCGCCCCAGCGCCAGTCGTGGAACGGGCAGGCCACCGTGTTGCCCTTGACCTGGCCCTGGGAGAGGTCGCCGCCCATGTGGCGGCAGTAGGCGTCGAGCACGCTGATCTTGCCGTCCTCGCCGGCGAAGACCACGAGCTTCTGGCCGAATGCCTCGATGGAGTGCGGCTTGCCGTCGCGGAAGGTGTCGGCCAGGCCGATGCAGTGCCAGCCGCGGGCGAAGCGGGTCTGCAGCTCGCCGACGTCGATCTGCCGCACCTCGTCGGTGTCGTGTGCGGTGCTGCTGGTCTGGGTCATCTTGGTGCCTCCGAGCTAGGGCCGATCTGGTGGTAGAACACGTTACAGAATGGGTGGCTATATCGCCAGCGCGAGTGGCCTCGACACGAATTGGAACATGTTCTAGTCTGGGCCGCAGCAGACGGTGCCGCACGGTCGCCAGGCACCCCGGCCAGACACGGGAGCACGGGATGAGCGAAGTAGTCGGACACGACGTCCTGGCCGGTGTGAGCACGCTGCTCCCGGCGTTTCGGGCGCGTGCGCAGGAGGCGGAGGACCTGCGTCGCATCCCCGACGCGAGCATCAAGGAGCTGCAGGAGCTCGGCTTCTTCCGGCTGCTGCAGCCGAAGACCTACGGCGGCCACGAGGCAGACCCGGTGACGTTCTACTCGGTGGTCAAGGAGATCGCCGCCGCGTGCGGCTCCACCGGCTGGGTCTCCTCCATCATCGGGGTGCACAGCTGGCACCTGGCGCTGTTCCCCAAGCAGGCGCAGGAGGACGTGTGGGGGGAGAACCCGGACACCCGCATCTCCTCCTCCTACGCCCCCATGGGCAAGGGCGTGATCACCGAGGGCGGCTACCGGCTCACCGGCAAGTGGTCGTGGTCCTCCGGCTGCGACCACGCCACCTGGGTGATGGTGGGTGGCCCGGTGCTCAACGGTGACGGCAAGCCGGTGGACTTCTGCACCTTCCTGGTGCCCCGGCCGGACTACACCGTCAACGACGTCTGGGACGTCGTCGGCCTGCGCGGCACCGGCAGCAACGACATCGTCATCAACGACGTCTTCGTCCCGGCCCACCGCGTGCTCAGCTTCATGGACATGAGCAGCGGCACCGCCCCGGGCCTGGTGGAGAACACCGCCGCGCTGTACAAGATGCCCTGGGGCACCATCCACCCCACCACCATCAGCACCCCCATCGTGGGCATGGCCGCGGGTGCCTACGCCGCACACGTGGAGCACCAGGGCAAGCGGGTGCGGGCCGCGTTCGCGGGGGAGAAGGCCAGGGACGACCCGTTCGCCAAGGTCCGCATCGCCGAGGCCGCCAGCGACATCGACGCCGCCTGGCTGCAGCTCGCGGGCAACGTGGCCGCCGAGCACGCGCTGCTCGCTGCCGGCGAGGAGGTGCCGATGTCGTTGCGCCTGCGGGCCCGCCGGGACCAGGTGCGCGCCACCGGCCGCGCCATCGGGGCGGTGGACCGGCTGTTCGAGAACTCCGGCGCCAGCGCCCTGCAGAACGGCACACCCATCCAGCGCTTCTGGCGCGACGCCCACGCCGGCCGGGTGCACGCCGCCAACGAGCCCGAGCGCGCCTACGTGATGTACGGCAGCGGCGAGTTCGGGCTGCCGATCACCGACTCGATGGTCTAGACAGGGGCCACGCAGGACCGAGCCGGCCCGTCCGCGCTCGCCGACCGTTCGACCGACTTCGGAGTGGGAGTGACGTGATGGGGATCCGTTCGCTGGCGTACATGCGCATCGAGACCACCGACATGGCCGCGTGGCGGGAGTACGGCCTCAAGGTCCTCGGCATGGTGGAGGGCAAGGGTGCCGATCCGGCGGCGCTGTACCTGCGGATGGACGACTTCCCGGCCCGGCTGGTCATCGTCCCCGGCGAGCACGACCGGCTGCAGCTCTCCGGCTGGGAGACCGCCAACGCTGCCGAGCTGGACGACGTCCGCGCCCGCCTGGACGCCGCCGGGGTCCCGTTCAAGGAGGGCACCGCCGAGCAGCTGGCCGACCGTCGGGTGGTCGGGCTGATCAGCTTCGCCGACCCCTCGGGCAACACCCTGGAGGCGTTTCACGGCGCGGCCCTGGAGCACCGCCGGGTGGTCAGCCCCTACGGGCACCGCTTCGTCACCGGCGAGCAGGGCCTGGGCCACGTGGTGCTGTCCACCGACGACGACGCCGCCGCGCTGACCTTCTACCGCGACGTGCTCGGGTTCCGGCTGCGCGACTCCATGCGGCTGGCTCCGGAGTTCGTCGGCCGGGCGCCGGACGGCGAGCCGGCGTGGCTGCGCTTCTTCGGCTGCAACCCGCGCCACCACAGCCTGGCCTTCCTGCCCATGCCCACCCCCAGCGGCATCGTGCACCTGATGATCGAGGTGGAGCACTCCGACGACGTCGGACTCACCCTGGACCGCGCGCTGCGCCGCAAGGTGCCGATGTCGGCGACGCTGGGCCGGCACGTCAACGACCAGATGCTCTCCTTCTACATGAAGACCCCGGGCGGCTTCGACGTCGAGTTCGGCTGCGAGGGCCTGCAGGTGGAGGACGAGGGCTGGATCGCCAGGGAGAGCACCGCGGTGTCGCTGTGGGGACACGACTTCAGCGTCCGGGGCCAGCAGTGAGCCTGACCGACGCTGCCTTCGACTCCACCCGCTTCCGCACCGTCCTCGGCCAGTTCGCCACCGGCGTCACCGTGGTCACCGCGGTCGCCGACGGGGTGCCGGTGGGCTTCGCCTGCCAGTCCTTCGCCGCGCTGTCGCTGGACCCGCCGCTGGTGACCTTCTGCCCGGGCAGGCTGTCCCGGGCCTGGGCGGCCATCCGCAGCTCCGGCCGGTTCTGCGTGAACGTCCTCGCCGACCACCAGCGCGACGTCAGCTCGGTGTTCGGCTCCCGCGCCGAGGACAAGTTCGCCGGGCTGACCTGGTTCCCGTCGCCGGGCGGTTCTCCGGTGCTCGACGGCGTGCTGACCTGGGTGGACTGCGTGATCGAGGACGTGCACTCTGGCGGAGACCACGACATCGTGGTGGGCCGGGTGCAGACGCTGGGCCAGTTGGGGCACGAGCGTCCGCTGCTGTTCTACCGGGGCGCGTACACCTCGGTGGACCTCGGGGACACCGGCCCCGCGCCCGAGCGGACCGACCTGGAGGCCTTCCTCACCTGGCCGCGGCACGACGACTGGGTCTAGTCCGGACTCGCGCTCCCACCCGCCGCGGGTCGGCGGGCAGCGCCGCGCGGCTGACTGGCCCAGGGCGATGCCCGGACCCAGGGTGAACGTGTTCTAAAGTGGAGCCGATCACACCGACCCGATGGATTGAGGTGAGCAGTGCGGATCGCACTCCTGTCCTACCGAAGCAAGCCGCACTGCGGGGGACAGGGCGTGTACGTGCGCCACCTCAGCCGTGAGCTCGTCTCGCTGGGCCACACCGTCGAGGTGTTCTCCGGCCAGCCCTACCCCGAGCTGGACCCGGGCGTGGCGCTGACCAAGGTCCCCAGCCTGGACCTCTACCGCGACCCCGACCCGTTCCGCACGCCGCACCTGCGGGAGATCCGTGACGGCATCGACGTGCTCGAGGTCGCCACCATGTGGACTGCCGGGTTCCCGGAGCCGCTCACGTTCAGCCTGCGGGCCGCGCGGCTGCTGGGGAAGCGGGCCGCGGAGTTCGACGTGGTGCACGACAACCAGAGCCTCGGCTACGGCCTGCTCCGCCTGGTCAAGGCCGGGCTGCCGCTGGTGGCCACCATCCACCACCCCATCACCCGCGACCGCGACGTCGACCTCGCTGCCGCGCGCGGCCGCCGCAAGCTCAGCCTGCGCCGCTGGTACGGGTTCCTGCGCATGCAGGGCCGGGTGGCCCGGCGGATCCCCGCGCTGCTCACCGTCTCCAAGTCCTCCGAGCAGGACATCCGCACCGCCTTCGACGTGCCGGACGGTCGGCTGCAGACCATCCCGCTGGGCGTGGACACCGAGATCTTCGCCCCGCCGAGCACGCCCCGGGTGCCCGGGCGCATCGCCTGCATCGCCAGCGCGGACATGCCGCTGAAGGGCGTGGCCAACCTGCTGGAGGCCGTGGCGAAGCTCCGCACCGAGCGCACCGTGGAGCTGGTGCTGGTGTCCAAGCTGGATCCGGCGGGTCGCTCCGCGCGGCTGATCGAGCAGCTGGGCATCGCCGACATCGTGCAGACGGTGTCCGGGGTGGACGACGACGAGCTGGGCCGGCTGATGGCCTCGGCCGAGGTCGCCGCCGTGCCCTCGCTGTACGAGGGCTTCTCGCTGCCCGCCGTGGAGGCGATGTCCTGCGGCACCCCGCTGGTAGCCACCCGCACCGGGGCGCTGCCCGAGGTCGTCGGCGAGCACGGTGACGCGGCCCTGCTCGTGGAGCCCGGCGACTCCGAGGCGCTGGCCGGCGCGCTGGCCACCTTGCTCGACGACGCCGCGCTGCGGGAGCGGATGGGCACCGCGGGACGCGCCCGCGTCCTGGAGCGCTACAGCTGGGCCGCCGTGGCGGCCCGCACCGCGCAGTTCTACGCCACCACCATCGACCGGTTCCACCAGGAGAACGGCACTGGGGAGCAGAAGGAGCCACGCACAGCATGCTGACCGTCGACTTCGATCGTCTGGGCGTCAAGCCGGGAGACAAGGTCATCGACATCGGGGCCGGAGCCGGACGGCACTCCTTCGAGCTGTACCGCCGCGGCGCCGACGTCATCGCCTTCGACCAGAGCGAGTCGGACATGGCCGCGGTCGCGGACATGTTCGGGGCCATGGAGCTGGAGGGCGAGGTCCCCGAGGGGGCCACGGCTAGCACCGAGGTGGGTGACGCCCTCGCCCTGCCCTACGAGGACGAGTCCTTCGACGTGGTGCTGATCTCCGAGGTGCTCGAGCACGTCCCCGAGGACGAGCGGGCCATCGCCGAGCTCACCCGCATCCTCAAGCCCGGCGGCGTGGCCGCGGTGACCGTCCCGCGGTACTTCCCGGAGAAGATCTGCTGGGCGCTCTCGGACGCCTACCACGAGGTGGAGGGCGGCCACGTCCGCATCTACCGCGCCGACGAGCTCGCCGCCAAGCTGGAGGCGGCCAACCTGACGGTGGAGCACGTCCACCACGCCCACGCGCTGCACTCGCCGTACTGGTGGCTCAAGTGTGCCGTCGGGGTGGACAAGCAGGAGCACCCGCTGCCCAAGGCCTACCACCAGATGCTGGTCTGGGACCTGATGAAGGGCCCGTGGCTGACCCGGACCGCGGAGAAGCTGCTCAACCCGGTGATCGGCAAGAGCGTGGTGTTCTACCTCAGCAAGCCGAAGGCCCCCGTTGCGGCCGTCTGACCTGCGGCGTCGACAGCCGACGCCCCGGTCGGACCGGCACCCGGCGCCCGCGGTGCCCGGAGTGCTCACCGCCGAGCAGGCGGTGCAGACCGGACGGGCGATCGCGGCCATGCAGGAGCCCTCCGGTGCCATCCCGTGGTTCCCTGGCGGGCAGACCGATCCGTGGGACCACCTGGAGTCGGCCATGGCGCTGACCACGCTGGGCCTGGACGAGGAGGCCGACGCGGCCCTGGAGTGGTCGCTGCGCACCCAGCGCGCCGACGGCTCCTGGCCGATACAGGTGCGCGGCACCACGGTGGAGAACGCCGGCACCGACAGCAACTTCTGCGCCTACCTCGCGGTGGCGGCCTGGCACCAGCACCTGGTGCGCGGCGACGCCGCTCGCACGGCCCGGCTGTGGCCGGCGGTGCGGGCAGCGATCGACCTGGTGCTGCAGCTGCAGGCCCCGGGCGGGGAGATCTACTGGGCCCGGGGCCCGGGCGGGATGCTCACCGAGGCGCTGCTCACCGGCTCCGCCAGCATCCACCAGAGCCTGCGCTGCGCGGTGCTGCTGGCCGAGGAGCTGGACGACCCGCAGCCGGAGTGGGAGGTGGCGCTGTACCACCTGGGCCATGCCCTGCGCCGCCACCCGGAGGCGTTCACGCCCAAGCCCGAGTTCTCCATGGACTGGTACTACCCGGTGCTGGGCGGAGCGGTGCGCGGTGAGCAGGCCGCCGAGCTGATCGCCGAGCGCTGGGACGACTTCGTGGTGGCCGGCCTGGGCATCCGCTGCGTGGACCACAAGCCGTGGGTGACCGGCGCGGAGACCTGCGAGCTGGTGCTGGCGCTGGACGCCATGGGCCGGCGGGGGCAGGCGCTGGAGCTGTTCACCAACATGCAGCACCTGCGCGACCCGGACGGCTCCTACTGGACCGGGCTGGTCTACGCCGACGGCAAGCGCTGGCCCGAGGAGAAGAGCTCCTGGACCAGCGCTGCGGTCATCCTGGCCGCCGACGCGCTCTCCGGCGCCACTCCTGGGGCCGGGCTGTTCCGCGACGCCGCGCTGCCGGCCGCCGAGCTCGGGCCGGACAGCTGCGGCGACCACTGCTACGCCAGCGGCTCCCCGGTCTGACCGCTGGTGCGCTCGAGCACCCGCAGCGAGCCCAGCACGGAGACCTCCTTGAAGTCACCGGTGGCCAGCGCGCGCTGGTAGATCTCGTACGGGGGACGGCCGCCGTCGGCGGGGTCGGGGAAGACGTCGTGGATCACCAGCGCGCCACCCACCGCCACCCACGGCGCCCAGCCGGAGAAGTCGGCCTGCGCTGCCTCGCTGCTGTGCCCGCCGTCGATGAACAGCAGCGATAGCGGGGTGCGCCAGAACGCCGACACCTGGGTGGACGCGGCCACCACCGTGACCACGTGCTCCTCCAGCCCGGCGTCGGCCAGGGTGTGGCGCAGCCGCGTGGAGGTGTCGAACCGGCCGGTGTGGGCGTCGATGAACGTCGGGTCGTGGTACTCCCAGCCAGGCTGGTGTTCCTCCGAGCCACGGTGGTGGTCCACCGTCACCACGGTGGCGCCCACCGCCTTGGCCGCGGCGCCGAGGTAGACGGTGGAACGGCCGCAGTAGGTGCCGATCTCCACCCCCACCCCGTCGCCCAGGTAGGCCAGGGCCGCCTCGTGCAGGGCGGTGCCCTCGTCGATCGGCATGAAGCCCGGGGTCTGCTCGGCCAGGTCCACCAGCTCGATGGGCAGGGTCTGGGTGCTCACGGTCAGCGGTCCTACTTTCGGTTGGCGGCCACGCGCCCCACCATCGCGTCCAGCTTGGTCCCCTGCGCCCAACCGACGTAGTGGCACAGGAAGAGCGCGATCTCGCGGAGCTGCGTCTCGTCTAGCTCCTCATTGTGCAGTGCCGCACCCACCTGGATCTCCGCGACGTCGATCTGGCCCTGTGCGGTCAGTGCTCCGAGCAGCAGCAGGCGGCGGTCCCGGATGCTCAGCCCCGGCCGCGACCAGATGTCGGCGAATAGGTGGTCGGCGGTGGCGGCGAAGTGCGCGCCGGGGCCGTCCTGCATGGTGAAGCCGTAGACCTGCTCCATCATCTCGAGCCCGCGGGCCCGCCGCTCGGCGCTGGTCTCTGTGCCTGGTGCGTCCACTGCTGCTTCTCCGCTCACTGCTGCTCCTGGTCTGCTGCTGCTTCTCGGGCGGTGCTGCCCTGGCCTACCCCGAGTCCGGGGCCGAGCCGGGCCAGCGCCAGCCGGGCCAGGGGCAGGTCCACCTTGGTGCGCTCGCCCAGGTCCAGCGCGAGGGACAGGTCCTTCTCGCCCAGGTTGCGCACGTGGCTGAGGATGGCGTGCCAGCCGTCGCTGTCGGCCACCGGTGCCGCGGTGTCGCGGTGCATGATCGCCCCGGCGCCGCCGGTGAGGGCGTCGGAGTGGCGCACCACCTTGCCGAGGTCGACGAGGTTGAGCCCCGCCGCCTCCGCCAGCTGGGCGGCCTCGGTGACGGCCGTGAAGGCCACGAAGTGCAACAGGTTGCGCGCCAGCTTCATCCGGGTTCCTGCGCCCACCTCCCCGGCGTGCAGCACCAGCTCACCGATCAGGCCGAAGGGCTCGCGCACGGCCGCGAAGGCCCGCTCGCTGCCGCCCACCATCACCGCGAGGGCGCCGGTGGCCGCGCCGGCCGCGCCGCCGCTGACCGGGGCGTCCACCAGGTCCACCCCGGCCTCGGCGCACACCGCGGCCAGCTCGACCGCGGTGGCGTCGCTGATGGTGGAGTGCACCGCCACCACCGTGCCCGGGGCTGCGCCGGCCAGGATCCCGTCCGGGCCGGTGAGCACCTGGCGCACCTGCTCGTCGTTGACCACCGTGACGCAGACCAGGTCGGCGGCCTGGGCCACCTCACTGGGGCTGGCGGCGGCGGTGGCGCCGGCCTGCACGAACGGCTCGACCGCCTCGGTGCGGGTGTCGAAGACGACCAGCCCGCCGGGCCACGCCAGCAGGCGCTTGGCCATCGGCGCACCGATGTTGCCCAGGCCGATGTAGCCCACCGGGCGCTGTGCCGCAGTCATGACCGGATGACCTGGCCACCGTCGACGTTGAAGATCTGCCCGGTGACCCAGCCGGCCTCGTCGGAGAGCAGGAACAGGCACATGCCCACCAGGTCCTGCGGGGTGCCGATGCGCTTGAGCGGCAGCGCCTTCACCATGTCCTTGACGATGGTGCCCGGGGTGACGGTGCGGGTGGCCTCGGTGTCGATGGGACCCGGGGCGATGGCGTTGATGCGCACGTTGGCCGGGCCGATCTCGGTGGCCAGCTGCTGGGTCATCCCGTTCACGCCCACCTTGGCCAGGCCGTAGAAGCCGGAGTACAACCACGCTGCGGTGGAGGACTGGTTGACGATGGCGCCACCCCCGCGCTCAGCCATGTGCGGGTACACCGCCCGGGTCACGTTCAGCGCGCCGTCGAAGTTCACGCTCATGAACTTCTTGTAGTAGTCCCACGGCACGGTGATCAGGAAGTCCAGCTGCATGCCGCCGTAGATGGCGGCGTTGTTCACCAGGTAGTCGATGCCGCCGTAGGCCTGCACCGCCGCCTCGGCCAGCGCCTTGGCGGAGGCCTCGTCAGCCACGTCGACCTCCTGGAACACCGCCGTGCCACCGTCGCTGGTGATCTGCTTGGCCACCGCCTCGCCCAGCTCGCGGTTGAGGTCGGCCACCACCACGGAGGCGCCCTCGGCGGCGAGCGCGCGGGCGTAGGCCTCCCCGATTCCCTGCGCGGCGCCGGTCACGATGGCGGTCTTTCCCTCGAAGCGGTTCATCCGTGGATCTCCTTGGTGCACTGGGTGGGGCGGTGGTCGGGGGTGTGCGTGGCTGCGCGCGGGCGCATCAGGAGGCCGGCTCGGCGACGAGCTTGGTCTCCAGGTACTCCTCGAAGCCCGCCACGCCCATCTCGCGGCCGATGCCGGAGGCCTTGTAGCCGCCGAAGGGCGCGTCGATGCCGTACCAGACCCCGCCGTTGACCCCCAGGGTTCCGGTGCGCACACCGGCGACGACCGCGGCGAGCCGGTCGGGGTCGGTGCCGTAGACCTCGCCGGAGAGGCCGTAGGGGGAGTCGTTGGCGATGCGCACGGCGTCCTCGTCGCCGTCGTGCGGCAGGATCACCAGCACCGGGCCGAAGATCTCCTCACGGGCGGTGCGGGCGGTGTTGTCCAGCCCGGCGACGAGGGTGGGCTCGATGAAGAAGCCGTGCTCCTTGTCGGCCGGTCGCCCACCGCCGGCGGCGATGGTGCCGCCCTCCTCGGTGGCCAGGCGCAGGTAGCCCTCCACGCGGTCGCGCTGACGGGCGGAGATCAGCGGACCACAGATGGTGCGGCTGCTGTCCGGGTCGCCGGCACGCAGTCCCGCCATGGTGTCGGCGGTGGCCTTGACCGCCTCGTCGTAGCGCTCCCGGGGGACCAGCAGGCGGGTGGTGAGGGCGCAGCCCTGGCCCGCGTGGGTGCACACGGTGAACGCCGCCATGGTGCAGGCGCCCGCCAGGTCGGCGTCGTCGAGCACGATGAACGCGGACTTGCCGCCCAGCTCCAGGAAGACCTTCTTCAGCGTCTGGGCCGCCGCGGTCATCACCGCGGTGCCGGTGGCGGTGGAACCGGTGAACGACACCAGGTCCACCCGCGGGTCGGTGGCCAGCTGCGCACCCACGGAGTGGTCGGTGGAGGTGACCACGTTGACCACCCCGGCGGGGATGTCGGTCTCCTCGGCGATGATGCGGCCGACCAGGGCGGCGCACCACGGGGTGTCCGGGGCGGGCTTGAGGACCACCGTGTTTCCCGCGGCCAGCGCGGGGGCCAGCTTGGCGAAGTTGATCTGGTGCGGGAAGTTCCACGGGGTGATGGCACCGACCACGCCCACCGGCTCCTTGAGCACGTAGCGGTTGGTGCGCACCCCCATCGGCTCAGCCACCCCGAGCTCCTGCCGCCAGGCGTAGGACTCCGCCAGGTCGGCGTAGTAGCCGAGGTACTGGATGGGCAGCTCCAGCTGGGGGCCGGAGGTGAGGAAGCGGGGTGCGCCCACCTCGGCGATGGTGATCTCCCGCAGCTCCTCCAGGTGGTTCAGCAGCGCCTGCTGCAGCTGGCGCAGGCAGCGCACCCGCAGCTGCACGTCCCGGGACCAGTCGGTCTCGTCGAAGGCCCGGCGGGCGGCGGCGATCGCGGCGTCCATGTCCTGGGCGGTGGCGTCGGCGGCCTGGCCGATGACCTCCTCGGTGGCAGGGTTGAGGATGTCGAACACCCCGCCCGCGCCGGGCACGAGCTTGCCGTCGACGAGGAGGAAGGAGCTCTCCGTGGGGCCCGGCCGGAGCGGGGTCGTGGTCGTGGTCATCGCGCACCGCCGTGGTTTCTGGACATGTGTCTGGACCGTAGTCCACGGGTGAGAGCCGCGCAATGGTGCGCAGGCGCATGCGCTGTAGTAGTGTCTGGACACGTGTCTAGTAGTGTGAACAACGAGTCGACCCGCAGGCGCCTCACCGAGAAGCAGGCCGACACCGTCGACCGGCTCACCAAGGCCGCCCTCGACGTGCTGCGCGAGGTCGGCTTCAGCGGGCTCACCGTGCGCCTGGTCGCCTCCCGCGCCGGGGTGGCCCCGGCCACGGCGTACACGTACTTCTCCTCCAAGGAGCACCTGGTGGCGGAGATGTTCTGGCGCACCCTGGCGGCCGCGCCGGACCCGGAGCCCGCCACCGACGACCGCACCGGCCGGGTGGCGGCGGTGCTGCGCAAGATCGCGCTGCTGGTGGCCGACGAGCCCGAGCTGGCCGGGGCGGTGACGGCGGCGCTGCTGGGTGGTGACCCGGACGTGGAGCACCTGCGCGCCCGCATCGGCCTGACCATCCGCCGCCAGCTGGCCGATGCGCTCGGTCCCGACCACACGCCGGCCGAGCTGGAGACGCTGGAGATGCTCTACTCCGGCGCCCTGGTGCGCGCGGGGATGGGCTACGGGTCCTACACCACCGTGGCCGACCGGCTCGAGGCTGCGGCCGCCCTGGTCGTGCCCAACACCGCAGGCGTCGGCACCCGGGCCGGCCCGACAGGGGAGTGACGATGACCGAGACCGCGAGCACCACGACCACCAGACCGCCGCTGGCCTTCAGCCCGTACGACTACGCGATCCACGAGGACCCCTACCCCACCTACGAGCGGCTGCGCGACGAGGCGCCGCTGTACTACAACCCCGACCTCGACTTCTGGGCGCTGTCGCGGCACGTCGACGTGATGGCGGGCTTCCGCGACGCCGAGCGGCTCTCCAGCGCCAACGGTGTCTCGCTCGACCCGGCCGCCTACGGCCCGCACGCGCACAAGACCATGTCCTTCCTCGCCCTGGACGACCCCCGCCACCAGCGGATGCGTCGGCTGGTCTCCAAGGGCTTCACCCCGCGGCGGGTGCAGGAGCTGTCCGGGCGCATCCTCGAGCTCACCCGCCAGCACCTCGAGCCTGCGCTGGCCCAGGGGGAGTTCGACTTCATCGAGGAGGTGGCCGGCAAGCTCCCGATGGACGTCATCTCCGAGCTGATGGGCGTGCCCGAGGCTGACCGGGCCGAGCTGCGTCGCCTGGCCGACCTGGTGATGCATCGCGAGGAGGGCGTGCAGGACGTCCCGGTGCCGGCGATGGAGGCGTCCCTGCACCTGGTCGGCTACTACGCGGACATGCTGGCCGAGCGACGCACCAAGCGCACCGACGACCTCACCTCGGCCCTGCTGGACGCCGAGCTGGACGGTGACCGGCTCACCGACGACGAGATCATCGGCTTCATGTTCCTCATGGTGGTGGCCGGCAACGAGACCACCACCAAGCTGTTGGGCAACGCGCTCAGCTGGGGCTTCCGCAACCCCGACGAGCTGGCCAAGCCGTTCGCCGACCCCGCCCGGGTTCCGGAGTGGACGGAGGAGACGCTGCGCTACGACACCTCCAGCCAGATGCTGGCGCGTACCGCCAAGGTCGACCTCACGTACTACGGACAGACGGTGCCCGCCGGCGCCCAGGTGCTGCTGCTGGTGGGCTCGGCCAACCGGGACTCCACCGTCTTCGCCGACGCCGACACCTTCCGCATCGGCCGTGACCACGACAACAACCTGGTCAGCTTCGGCGGCGGCACCCACTTCTGCCTGGGTGCGCACATGGCCCGGCTGGAGGCCAACATCGCGCTCACCGAGCTGGTGCGCCGGGTGGAGAGCTTCGAGGTGGACGAGGCCAGCGCTCGCCGGGTGCACTCCTCCAACGTGCGCGGCTTCGCCACCCTGCCGGTGCGGGTGACGGTGCGCGCCTAGCCGACGGGTGGGGGTCGCCGGTCGGTGGCGCGCGCGGGTGCGATGCCGCTCAGCGCGGCGCGCAGCACCGTGTCGTAGATCAGCTCCAGGTCCAGCTCGTCACCCAGGAAGCCGCTGTTGACCAGGGTGGCGAAGCCGTGCAGCGCGGCGAAGAGCGACACCGCGGCCTGCAGCGACTCCTCCGGCGGCACACCGCAGGACAGGAGCATCTCGCTCAGCACCGTGTTCACGTCCAGCGCCGCCACCACCAGCTCGGTGCGTTCCACCGGGGCGGCAGTCAGCGCCTGGTAGCGCTGCGGGTGGGTGGTGGCGAACGTGCGCAGGGTGTCGGCCAGGGCCGTGATGCCCTCGGTTCCGGTGCGACCGAGCGCGGCCGCGCGCAGCTGCTCGCCCAGCTCGGCCATGGTGCGCACCTGCACGGCGCCGCGCACGTCGTCCAGGCTGCGCACGTGGTTGTACAGCGACGGGACCACCACGCCGACGCGGGCGGAGAGGCTGGTCATCGACAGCTGGTCCCAGCCCAGCTCGTCAATCACCTCGACCGCGGCACCGATCACCTTGTCGCGGTTCAGTGTTCGGCGTCGCGGCGCACGCGGTGCGCTCATCGGTGGCCTCCCGGCTCGTCCAGGGTCAGCATGCCTTCCCTTCTAAACTAATCTGTGTAGTTTAACGGTGTTGGCTAGATCACACCCCATGCTGCCGAGGTTGACCATGACTGTTTTCGTCTCTGACCGAACCCCCGTGCCGGACCTGAAGGACGCTGGCGTCTACGCCGAGGCGGTGCCGCACGACTTCTTCACCGAGCTGCGCACCAGCTGCCCGGTGTACTGGCAGCCGGAGGAGGGCGGCAGCGGCTTCTGGGCCGTCACCCGGCACGCCGACGTGGTGGCCGTCTCCCGCGACATCGCCACGTTCTCCTGCGCCGCGGGCACCACCCAGATCGACGACTTCGACGAGGAGGCCCGCGCCAAGCAGGCCGCCATGCTGATCAACCTCGACCCGCCGGACCACACCCGCCTGAGGCTGCTGGTCTCCCGCGGCTTCACCCCGCGGGTGATCGCCACGCTGGAGGAGCACATCCGGGAGATCTGCACGCGCATCGTGGACCGGCTGCTGGAGCAGGGTGACGTGGACTTCGTGCGGGGTGCCGCCTCGCCGCTGCCGCTGGAGGTCATCGCGGCCCTCCTCGGCGCACCCGCCGAGGACGTGGACAAGCTCTACGACTGGTCCAACCGGATGATCGGCTTCGACGACCCGGAGTTCGGCACCACCGAGGCCGACGGCGAGATGGCGGCGATGGAGATCTTCCTCTACGCCAACGAGCTGGCGGCCCAGCGCCGGCTGGAGCCTCGCGAGGACATCGTCACCAAGCTGGTCCAGCCGGACGAGCACGGCGACGTGATCAGCGAGATGGAGTTCAACATGTTCTTCGTCCTGCTGGTGATCGCCGGCAACGAGACCACTCGCAACGCCACGGCCGGCGGCATGCAGGCCTTCATCGACCACCCCGAGCAGTGGCGCCTGCTGCAGGAGCGCCCGGAGCTGGTCGGCTCGGCGGTGGAGGAGGTGCTGCGCTGGGTGAGCCCGGTGATGGACTTCCGGCGCACCGCCACCCGGGACTGCCTGATCGGCGAGCAGCCGGTGGCAGCCGGCGACAAGGTGGTCATCTTCTACCCCAGCGCCAACCGGGACGAGTCGGTCTTCCCCGACCCCTTCCGCTTCGACATCAGCCGCGACGCCAACCTGCACCTCGCCTTCGGCGGCGGTGGAGCGCACTACTGCCTGGGCACCCACCTGGCTCGGCTGGAGCTGAAGGTGCTCTTCGAGGTGATGGCTGAGCGCATCGACCGGGTGGAGCCCACCGGCCACGTGCGCCGCCTCCGGTCCAACTTCATCAACGGCATCAAGGAGATGCCGGTGCGCATCCACGCGCGTTGAGGTTCGGCGCTGCGGAAACCGTTGCCCGGCCCGAGTAACTGGGTTACTGTCCAGACATGTGTCCAGAACAGCAGGTGACTGATGCCTAGGTTCCAGCCCAACCCACCCAGGCGCCCCGCCTACATCACCGGTGCGTCGTCGGGGATCGGCGCGGCCACGGCGCACGCGCTGGCCGAGCTGGGCCATCCCGTCGCCCTGGGGGCTCGCCGGGTGGCCGAGTGCCAGGTGCTCGCGGAGAAGATCCGGGCCGACGGCGGAGAGGCCTTCGCGCACTACCTCGACGTATCCTCAACGGAGTCGGTGCAGGAGTTCGCCACCGCGGCGGAGGCCGCGATCGGCCCGGCCGAGATCGTGCTCTCCGGGGCCGGCGACCAGGACTTCGCGCTGGTGCACGAGATGGACCCCGAGCGCTTCGAGCTCCAGGTGAACGTGCACCTGGTGGGCACGCAGCGGCTGGCGCACCGGCTGCTGCCGGGGATGATCGAGCGTCGCCGGGGCGACTTCGTGGTGATCGGGTCGGACTGCGCCGACCAGCCCCGCCCCCGGATGGGGGCCTACAACGGGGCCAAGACCGGTGTCGAGGCGCTCGCCCACCAGATGCGGATGGAGCTGGAGGGCACCGGCGTCCGGGCCTCCGTCGTCCGGCCGGGGCCCACCCAGACCGCCATGGGCATGAACGCACCGTCGGAGGTGATCGACCCGCTGATCGCGGACTGGGAGAAGTGGGGCTTCGCCCGCCACCCGTACTTCCTGCGCGCCAGCGACATCGCGGCGGCCGTGGCCACCGTGGTCTCCACCCCGCGCGGGGCACACCTGGTCCTCGTCGAGGTCCAGCCCGAGGCGCCCCTGCGCCAGGACGACCCAGCAAAGGACAACCGATGACCACCTCCGTTCCCCAGCGCGTCTCCGGCGGACAGACCGAGCACGGCCACCTCGACGAGCTCCGCACCGACCCGATCGCCCTGATGCGGCGGGTGCGCGAGGAGTGCGGCGACGTCGGCACCTTCCAGCTGGCCGAGCGCAACGTGGTGCTGCTCTCCGGCGCCGAGGCCAACGAGTTCTTCTTCCGCTCCTCCGACGAGGACCTCGACCAGCAGGCGGCCTACCCGTTCATGAAGCCGATCTTCGGCGAGGGCGTGGTGTTCGACGCCAGCCCGGAGCGGCGCAAGGAGATGCTGCACAACCAGGCCCTGCGCGGCGAGCAGATGCGCGGCCACGCCGCCACCATCGCCGCTGAGGTCGACCGCATGGTCGCGCAGTGGGGGGAGTCCGGGGAGATCGACCTGCTCGACTTCTTCGCCGAGCTGACCATCTACACCTCCTCTGCCTGCCTCATCGGGCAGAAGTTCCGCGAGCAGCTCGACGACCGCTTCGCCCACCTGTACCACGAGCTGGAGCAGGGAACCGACGCGCTGGCCTTCGTCGATCCCTACGCCGACATCGAGAGCTTCCGCCGCCGGGACCAGGCGCGGGTGGCGCTGGTCGCGCTGGTGCAGGAGATCATGGTCGGCCGCATCGCCAACCCGCCCGCCGGCAAGGAGGACCGGGACATGCTCGACGTCCTGGTGTCCATCAAGGACGAGGACGGCACGGAGCGCTTCACCGCCGACGAGATCACCGGCATCTTCATCTCGATGATGTTCGCCGGGCACCACACCACCTCCGGCACCGCCGCCTGGACGCTGATCGAGCTGCTGCGCCACCCCGACCAGATGAAGAAGGTCGTCTCCGAGCTGGACGAGCTCTACTCCGACGGCTCCGACATCAGCTTCCGCGCGCTGCGGCAGATCCCGGTGCTGGAGTCGGTGCTCAAGGAGACCCTGCGGCTGCACCCGCCGCTGATCATCCTGCTGCGCCTGGCGCGGGGTGACTTCGAGGTCGGTGGCTACCGGATCGCGGAGAACGACCTGGTCGCGGCCACCCCGGCCATCTCCAACCGGATCGCCGAGGACTTCCCCGAGCCCGACCTGTTCAACCCGGAGCGCTACATCGACCCCAACCAGGAGGACATCGTCAACCGGTGGACCTGGATCCCGTTCGGGGCCGGACGGCACCGCTGCGTGGGGGCGGCGTTCGCGATGATGCAGCTCAAGGCGATCTTCTCCGGGCTGCTGCGCGACTACGAGTTCGAGATGGCCCAGCCCGCGGAGTCCTACCGCAACGACCACTCCAAGATGGTCGTCCAGCTGGAGCAGCCCTGCCGGGTGCGGTACCGGAGGCGGGTGAGCTGATGAAGGTGACCGTCGACCTCGATCTCTGCCAGGGCCACGCCATGTGCGCGCTCGAGGCGCCCGACGTGTTCACCGTGCCCAAGAACGAGAAGGTCCACATCCTCGAGCCGGAACCGGCCGAGAGCCTGCGCGAGGACGTCGAGCAGGCCGTCCGCTACTGCCCCACCCGTGCGCTGCGCCTGGAGGAGTCCGGCGACGCCAACCTGAAGGAGACCCCCGATGGCCCCGTTTGACCGCGCCGAGCTCGACGAGATGGTGCAGCGCTGGATCGACGAGAACAAGCGCTGCGAGGAGAAGCGGGACTGGAAGCCGCTGGCCGAGATGTACACCGAGGACGCCACCTACGGCTGGAACTACGGCCCCAAGGACGACTTCATGGCGGTCGGCCGGGACGAGATCCGGGAGATCGCCCTGGGCCAGGAGATGTTCGGCCTGGAGGGCTGGGAGTACCCGTACCAGGAGGTGGTGGTGGACGACCGCACCGGCAACGTGATCGGGCTGTGGAAGCAGACCGCAGACCGGACGCGCCAGGACGGGACGCCCTACGAGGTGCACGGCATCGGCGGCAGCTGGTTCCGCTACGGCGGCAACTTCCAGTGGTCCTGGCAGCGGGACTTCTTCGACTTCGGCAACGTCTCCCACCTGTTCCTGGAGATGATCACCGCCAACGCGCTCTCGGACGGGATGAACGAGCGGATCGCGCGCTCCGGCAAGGGCCGGCTGCCCGGCTGGTACCGGGTGGGGCAGGCTCCGGTCCCGCTGTGGTGAGCCCGCTGCGCGCGGCTCCCGCCACGACGTCGCCGTTCGCCGCGCTCAGCCGCGAGCAGCTGGCGGTGCTGCTGCCCGAGCTGCTGCTCACCGGGCAGCTCATCGACCGCTCCGGCATGGCGCACGTCATCGGCGCGTTCGGCCGGGAGGGCATGGTCGAGGTGGCCATCGAGGAGTGGCAGAGCTCCAGCCCCATCTACACCCGGCGCATGCAGCAGGCGCTGGACTTCACCGGCGACAGCGTGGAGACCATCTTCAAGGGCCTGCAGCTGGACATCGGGGCGCCACCGCAGTTCATGGACTTCCGCTTCCGGGTGGACGACCACGACCACGGCGAGTTCTGGCTGGACCACTGCGGTGCCCTGATGGACGTGGAGCCGATGGGCGAGGAGTACGTCCGTGGCATGTGCCACGACATCGAGGACCCCACCTTTGACGCCACCGCGCTGGCCACCAACGACCGCGCCCAGGTGCGGCCGATCCACCGACCGCCGCGCGACCCGGCGGGCCGGCACCCGCACTGCGCGTGGACGGTGGTCATCGACGAGTCGCACACGCCGCCAGCCGTGCCCGACGGGCTGCGCGCCATCGAGAAGTCCGCGGCCGCGGGGCTGGAGCTCACTCCGATCAGCTCCGCGGGGGAGGGCCACCACGACTACGCCGGGCCGCTGCTCAGCGACCTGCGCTTCGGCGACTTCTCCCACTCGGCGCTGGTGCGGATGGCCGAGGAGGTGTGCCTGCAGCAGCAGCTGCTCACGCTGGGCTTCCTGCGCTCGCTGCGGGCTCGTACCGATGAGGCCAGCGTGCGGGAGATCGCCCGCAAGCAGCTCACCGGCATCGCCGGGCTCACCGCCGAGCGGCTGCGCGACGCGCTGGAGCTGGGCGACGACCTCGCCGCGCTGGCCACCGTGCTGACGGTGCACCCGCTGGTCAACCCGCACCAGTACGTGGACGCCGAGGTGGTGCACGGCGCGCGCCTCGAGCTCCGGCTGGGCCGTCAGGCCGCCGCGGACGCCGACGGTGCCTGGCCCACGCTGGTGGACGGCGAGCACCTCGAGGCGCTGCACGCGCTGGTGCGCGGGGTCAACCCGCACTTCGCCGTGGAGGTGCTGGCGGAGGACGAGCAGGCGCTGACCGTCGGCGTGCGGGTGGCGGACGAGCCGGCCAAGGAGGCGTCGGAGGTGCGGATCACCCGCTTCAGCACCGGCGCCGACTTCGCGTTCGCCGATCGCGGGATCCCGCTGCCGCTCACCGTGCTCTAGGGGGTACTTGCAGACGTACCAACCTGCGGCACGGTACGTCTGCAAGTACCACCAAGCGGAAGGTCAGGCGCTGGCCACCGGGGCCCGGCCCAGCTTGCCGGCCAGCCGGCCGAGGTAGGCCACCACGTCGGCCTCCGGCTTGTCCGGCAGGCCGTAGATGGTCTCGGTGACGCCCAGCTCGGCCCAGCGCGCCAGCTTCTCCGGGTCGGGCTTGCCGTCGAGCACCGCCACCTGTGGGGCGCCCTCCCGCCCGGCGTCGCGCCACATCTGCTGCAGCACCGGCACCCGCTCCTCCACGCCCTCCTGGGCCGGCGTGGTGAGCCAGCCGTCGGCCGAGCGCACGATCCACGCGAAGTTCTTGTCCGTGCCCGCCGCACCCACGAGCACCGGCACGCGCGGCTGCTGCACCGGCTTGGGCCACGCCCAGGACGGTCCGAAGCTGAGGAACTCCCCGTCGTAGGAGGCCTGCTCCTGCGACCACAGCGCCTGCATCCCCTCCAGGTACTCCCGGAGCATGGTCCGCTTCTTGGCCAGCGGGACCCCGTGGTCGGTGAGCTCGTCGAGGTTCCACCCGTAGCCGACGCCCAGGGTCACCCGGCCGCCGGAGAGGTGGTCCAGCGAGGCGATCGTCTTGGCCAGGGTGATGGCATCGCTCTCCACCGGCAGCGCCACCCCGGTGCCCAGGCGGATGCGCTCGGTGACCGACGCCGCGGTGGCCAGCGCGACCCAGGGGTCCAGGGTGCGCATGTAGCGGTCGTCGGGCAGCGAGGAGTCACCGGTGCGTGGGTGCGCCGCCTCCCGCTTGACCGGGATGTGGGTGTGCTCGGGGACGTAGAACGAGTCGAACCCGTGCTCCTCGGCGGCGCGTGCCGCAGCAGCCGGGGTGATGCCCCGGTCGCTGGTGAACAGGGTGATGCCGTGCTTCACGTGCTCTCCTCGGGTGCTCAGGGGCTTTTCCAGACCCTAGTCCGGACACCTGTCCAGCGACAGGGCTTGGGCGTACTTGCAGACGCACCAAGGGCGGCGCCAGGCAGCAGCAACCGCTGCCCAGACGCCGCCCCAGGGGACGTGCACACCACCTACAGCCCGGCCATCGACTCCAGCCGCAGCAGGTGCTCGGACGGCTGGCCGAACAGCTGGGCGGTGCCGTGCGCGCGCTTGAAGTACAGCTGCGCGTCGTGCTCCCAGGTGATGCCGATGCCGCCGTGCAGCTGGATCGCCTCGCCCGCCACCGTGCTGAACGCCTCGGAGCAGTACACCTTGGCCGTCGCCGCCAGCTCTGCAGCGTCGGCGGTGCCCCGGGAGACGGCGTCGGCAGCGGCGTAGGAGATCGATCGCGCGCTCTCCACCAGCACGTACATGTCCGCCATCCGGTGCTTCAGCGCCTGGAAGGAGCCGATCTGCCGGCCGAACTGCCTGCGGTCCTTGGTGTAGGCCACCGTCAGGTCCAGCACGGCCTGCGCGCCGCCGACCTGCTCGGCCGACACCGCCACCACCGCGACGGTGCGCAGCTTCTCGGCCAGGTCCTCCGGTGCGGACAGCCGGGTGGCGGCCACGCCGTCGAAGTCCACCGTGGACAGCCCGCGGGTGGGGTCCATGCTGGGTCGTGCCGTCCGGCGCACGCCGTCGGCGTCCGCCGCCACCTCGTGCAGCGAGACCGCCGCGCCGTCGGTGGCGAGCACCAGCAGCACGTCGGCGTGCTCGCCGTCGAGCACGTAGTGGGCACTGCC
Organism: Rhodococcus sp. X156; assembly: GCF_004006015.1. Lineage (NCBI taxonomy): Bacteria > Bacillati > Actinomycetota > Actinomycetes > Mycobacteriales > Nocardiaceae > Rhodococcus > Rhodococcus sp. X156. The sequence continues at coordinate 392,830 of NZ_CP034766.1, forward strand.
GTGCAGCACGCCGTCCCGCACCGCCACCCCAGGGGTGTCCCAGCCGGCGGCGCTGGCCCAGCACACCGCCACGGTGGACTCACCGGAGGCGATGCCGGGCAGCAGGCGGGCGCAGGCTGCGTCGTCGCCGGAGAGCAGCAGGGCCTGCACGGCCAGCACCGCCGAGCCCAGCATCGGGGTGGGAGCGAGCCGGCGGCCCAGCTCCTCCTGCACCACGTGGCACTCCATGAACGTGGCGCCCACGCCGTCGTAGGCCTCGGGGACGGCCAGCGCAGCCACCCCCACCTGCTGGCACAGCCGCTCCCACAGCGCAGTGTCGTGGCGCTGCTCGGCCTGGATGGCCGTGCGCACCGCGGCGGAGTCGGAGTGCTTGCTCAGCAGGTCGCGCACGGACGCGCGCAGGCCGGCCTGCTCCTCGGTGTCGATGCCCGGGGAGTCGGTCACCGGTGAGCTCATGCCGGCTCCGCCGCGGACACCGCCGCCAGCACGCGGGCCCGGTGCACCGCGGGGGTGCCCCACGAGGTGAGCAGCGCGCGCGTGCGGGTCAGGTACAGCGACAGGTCGTGCTCCTGGGTGTAGCCGATGGCACCCATCACCTGCAGCGCCGTGCGGGCGGCGCGGTTGGCCGCAGCGCCGCAGGCGATCTTGGCGGCGGAGACGTCCCGCGAGACGTCCGCAGCGCGCTCCACGTCGCTGACGCCGTCCACGGCCAGTGCCGCGCCGAGCAGCAGCGGGCGGGCCATCTCCAGGGCGATCGCGACCTCGGCCAGGTGGTGCTTGATGGCCTGGAAGCTGCCGATCTCGCGGCCGAACTGCTTGCGCGCCTTGGCGTACTCCGTGCTGATCGACAGCATGGTCTGGCCCAGGCCCTGCAGCTGGGCGGCGGTGGCCAGCGCGGCCAGGTCGAACGCCCGGGTGGTGTCCACACCGGTGGCCAGGCTCGCGCCCGCGGTCAGCGGGAACAGGCTGCGCGCCGGGTCCACCGACTGCTTCGCGGCACCGGGCTCACCCACGGCCAGCGCGCCGTCGGCGTCCACCAGCAGGGTCAGGTCGGCGACGCCGGCGTCCACCGCGAAGGGCACGTGCGGCGCCCACGCCAGGGTGGCCAGCTGGCCCTCGGCCAGGCTCTCCAGGCGGTCGGTCAGTCCCGCGGCGGCCAGCAGTGCCGGCGCGGCCGCGACGGTCTCGGCGACCGGTCCAGGCACGCAGTGGCGGCCCAGCTGCTCCACCGCCACGATCATCTCCACGGCCCCGGCGCCGAAGCCACCGTGGTCCTCGTCGATGACCAGGCCGTTGACGCCGGTCTCGGCCAGCCGTGCCCAGACCTTGCGGCCGGGCTCGGTGTCGCCAGCGCCCCAGGCGCGGACCACGGCGGGCAGGTCGGACTTGGCCAGCATCGAGTCGATGCTGGCACCGAGCTCCTTGTGCTCCGGCTCAAGGACGAATCTCATCGGTCGCCCCTCGGTAGGCCGAGCAGCCGCTCGGCGATGACGTTCTTCTGAATCTCGTTGGTGCCGGCGTAGATCGGGCCGGACAGGGAGAAGAGGTAGCCGTCGGTCCAGCCGTCGGCCAGCTCGGCGTCGGCGGCCTGCAGCTCCAGGGCGGTCTCGTGGGTCGCGATGTCCCACTCCGACCAGAACACCTTGTTGATGGAGGACTCCAGGCCCAGCTGGCCGCCGTCGGCCAGGCGGGTCACGGTGCCGAAGGTGGACAGCTGGTAGGCGCGCGCGCCGATCCAGGCGTCCACGATCTGCTCGTCCACGGCGGTGCTCACGGTGTCGGCCTGGCGGGCCCGCAGCGCGAGCAGCCGGTCGACGGTGGCGAGGAAGCGGCCGGGCGAGCGCAGCGAGAGGCCACGCTCGTTGGCCGCGGTGCTCATGGCCACCTTCCAGCCGTTGTTCACCTCGCCGATCACGCCGGAGGACGCGGGGTCCTCGGGGGAGTCGGGGACGAACACGTCCTCCAGGAACAGCTCGGCGAAACCGGGCTCACCGTCGAGCTGGGCGATCGGGCGAACGGTGACGCCTGGCGCGCGCAGGTCGAACATGAAGTAGGTGATGCCCTTGTGCTTGCCGGCCTCGGGGTCGCTGCGGAACAGCCCGAACCCCCAGTCGGCGAAGCTGGCGCGCGAGCTCCAGGTCTTCTGTCCGTTGAGCACCCAGCCGCCGTCCACCCGCTTGGCGGTGGAGCGCAGGCTGGCCAGGTCGCTGCCGGACTCCGGCTCCGACCACGCCTGCGCCCAGATGTCCTCCGAGCGGGCCATGCGGGGCATGATCCGGTCGAGCTGCTCGGGCTTGGCGTGCTCGAACAGGGTGGGGGCCAGCAGGAAGATGCCGTTCTGGCTCACCCGTGCGGGGGCACCGGAGCGGTAGTACTCCTCCTCGAAGATCACCCACTCCAGCAGCGACGCGTCGCGGCCGCCGTAGGCCTTGGGCCAGGAGACGACGGCCAGGCCGGCGTCGGCGAGCCGGCGCTCCCACTGCCGGTGGGCCTCGAAGCCCTCGGCGGTGTCCATCGACGGCAGCGGCTCGGCAGGCACGTTCGCCTGCAGCCAGCTGCGCACCTCGTGACGAAACGCCGTGGTGGCGTCGTCGAACTGCAGGTCCACGGTTACTGCCCCTTCTTCGCGGAGTCGCGCATGGAGCGGGCGTCCATCCCGCCCAGGGAGTCGCCGTCGGCCTCGGCGTTGGCGGAGTGAGCGAAGTGGTGCCACCCGAACACCGAGTCCATCGCGTTGCGCAGGCCCATCTGGTCCTCGCAGATGTTCACGGCCTTCTTGGTCAGCGACAGGCCCAGCTGCGGCATCTCGGCGATGTTCGCGGCGATGGAGGCGACCTTGGCCTCGAGCTCCTCGCGCGGCACGACGTGGTTGACCATGCCCCACTGCTCGGCCTTGGCGGCGCTGAAGCGCTCGCCGGTGTAGAGGATCTCCTTGGCCCGGCGCGGGCCGAGCACGAAGGCGTGGGCGAAGTACTCCACGCCGGGGATGCCCATCCGCACCACGGGGTCGGAGAAGAAGGCGTCGTCGGAGGCCACGATGAAGTCGCAGATCCAGGCGAGCATCAGCCCGCCGGCGATGCAGGCGCCGTGCACCTGGGCGATCACCGGCTTGGGGATCTCCCGCCAGCGGCGGCACATGCCCAGGTAGACCTCGAGCTCGCGGGCCAGGCGCTGGTCGCCGCCGCTGCGGTCGGTGTGGTCCCAGTGCAGCGCAGCCTTGTTCTCGTACTGCACGTGGAAGTCGCGCTCGGGCGTGCCGATGTCGTGGCCGGCGGAGAAGTGCTTGCCCTTGGCGCGCAGCACGATCACCTTGACCGAGGCGTCCTCGACGGCCTTGATGAAGGCGTTGTCCAGCGAGTAGGTCATCACCGAGTTCTGGGCGTTGCGGAACTCGGGACGGTTCAGGCTGACGTAGGCAACCCCGTCGGCCACCTCGTAGGCGACGGGCTGGGTGTCGGGCCCGAGCTCGTCCTGGCTCAGTGGGGCGGGGATGGAAGCGTGGGTCATGTCCGTCCGTTCCGTGTGCCGTGCACAACTACTACCTAGCAAGTGCTTGGTTGGGATGCTACGGCGGTTCCGCCGGCACCACCATGGTCAGTCCCGGCGCAGCTCGCGCTTGAGGATCTTGCCGCCGGCGTTGCGGGGGAACTCGTCCACGAGCACCACCGAGCGGGGCACCTTGAAGCCGGCGAGCTTCTCCTTGCTGTAGGCGATGACGTCGTCCGCGGTGAGCGCGGAGCCGGGCCGGACCCGCACGAACGCGCGCCCCACCTCGCCCAGGCGGTGGTCGGGCACGCCGATGACCGCGGACTCCACCACGCCGTCCAGTCGGGCGAGCGCCTGCTCGACCTCGGCGGGGTAGACGTTGAACCCGCCGGAGATGTACATGTCCTTGAGCCGGTCGGTGATGCGCAGGTAACCCTGTTCGTCGATGGTGCCGACGTCGCCGGTGTGCAGCCAGCCGTCCGGGTCGATGGTCTGCGCCGTCGCCTCGGGGTCGTCCAGGTAGCCCTTCATCACCAGCGGTCCGCGCACCAGCAGCTCCCCCTGCTCGGACAGCCGCATCTCCATGCCCTCGATGGCTCGGCCGCACGTGGTGGCCACGGTGACGTCGTCGTCGCCGGGCAGGCAGGTGCTGACGAACCCGCTGGTCTCGGTCAGCCCGTAGGCGGTGACGACCACCTCGAAGCCCAGCTCGGCCTGCATGCGCTCCATGAGCACCACCGGGACGATGGCCGCGCCGGTGGTGGCGAAGCGCAGCGAGCTGAGGTCGTGGTCGGCCCGCTCGGGGGCGTCCAGGATCGTCTGGAAGATGGTCGGGGCGCCGGGGAAGACGGTGGCGCGCTCGTCCTGGATCAGTGCCATGGCGGCGGTGGGGGAGTACACCGACAGCGGAATCATGGTGGCGCCGTAGTAGAGGCAGACCAGGATCCCGGCCTTGTAGCCGTAGGAGTGGAAGAACGGGCTGGCGATGAGGTAGCGGTCGTCCTCGGCCATGTCGCCGATGGCGCCCCAGAGCCGGCCGACGGTGACGCCCTGCTGGTGGGTGGCCAGCACGCCCTTGCTGCGCCCGGTGGTGCCGGAGGTGAACAGGATGTCGGCGATGTCGTCACCGGTGAGAGCGTCGGCGCGGCCGTCGGCCTGCGTGCGCAGCTCGTCGGTGCCGGTGGCCAGGAAGTCGTCCCACTCCAGCACGCCCTCCACCGGGGCGTCGGCAGCGCCCAGCGGGACGCGCACGATGGTGTGCAGCTCGGTGGCGGCGGCGAGGTCACCGTCCGCGGCGGCGCGCAGCTCGGCCAGCCGGTCGGACTTGAGGAACGTCCCGGCCGCGACGAGCGCCACGGAGTGCGACCGCTGGACCAGGTCGAGCGTCTCGGCGCCGGTGTAGCGGGTGTTCACCGGGATGAGCGTCGCGCCGGCGTAGTGCACGCCCAGCGCCGCGATGATCCAGTGGTGGGTGTTGGGCGCCCAGACCGCCACCCGGTCCCCGGCCTGCACGCCGCTGCCCACCAGAGCGCCAGCGAAGGAGCGAACCTCCTCGAGCAGCTCCGACCAGGTCAGCCGCACGTCCTGTCCGGGCTGGACGTCCGCGACCGCCGTGCGCCCGCCCCACCGTGCTGCGGCGCGCCGCAGCGCGTGCGGCGTGGTCGGGACAGCGCCGTCCCCTGTGTCCGTAGCCACCGTTCCTCCGATACCTAGCAAGTGCTTGGTAGGTTACCGTAGCAGGGCATTGCCGGGGTGACTGGCGAGCGGTTCAGGCGGAAGGATCAGACGGTGACGACCCAGGAGCGTGCGGAGGACGAGGTCCTCGCCCACGAGGTCGGGCAGTGGCTCGAGGAGAACCTGACCGGCAGGTTTGCGGACCTGCGTGGCAAGGGCGGGCCCGGCAGCGAGCACGAGTTCTTCGAGGACCGGCTGGCCTGGGACCGCCACCTCGCCGCGGCCGGCTGGACGTGCCTGGGCTGGCCCACCGAGCACGGTGGGCGGGCCGCGACGTTGGAGCAGCAGGTGCTGTTCCACCAGGAGTACGCCCGGGCCAACGCGCCGGCACGGGTGAGCCACGTGGGCGAGGAGCTGCTTGGGCCCACGCTCATCGCCTTCGGCACGGAGGAGCAGAAGAAGCGCTTCCTGCCCGGCATCAAGAACGTCACCGAGCTCTGGGCGCAGGGGTACTCCGAGCCCGGCGCCGGTTCCGACCTCGCCAACGTCTCCACCACCGCCCGCCTGGAGGGGGGCAAGTGGGTGATCAACGGGCAGAAGGTCTGGACGTCGCTGGCCCACGTGGCGCAGTGGGCGTTCGTCATCTGCCGCACCGAGCCCGGCTCGCAGCGGCACAAGGGGCTGAGCTTCCTGCTCGTCCCGCTGGACCAGCCTGGCGTCACCATCCGCCCCATCCAGCAGCTCACCGGGACCTCGGAGTTCAACGAGGTCTTCTTCGACGACGCCGAGACCGAGGCCGAGCTGGTGGTCGGCGAGCCCGGCGAGGGCTGGAAGGTCGCCATGGGCCTGCTGCAGTTCGAGCGCGGGGTCTCCACGCTCGGCCAGCAGATCGGGTTCCGCCGGGAGCTCGAGGCGGTCGTGGCGCTCGCCCGGGCCAACGGGGCGGACACCAACCCGGTGGTGCGCGAGCGCATCGCCCGCGCCTGGCTGGAGCTGCACGTCATCCGGGCCCACGCCGTCCGCACCCTCGCGACGGTGGACACCGGGGGCAGTGGCGGGGAGGCCTCGGCCGCCAAGCTGCTCTGGGCGAACTGGCACCGCAACCTCGGCGAGCTGGCCATGCAGGTGCAAGGTGCGGCGTCGCTGGTCGGCCCGGACGCCACGAGCGAGGGCGTGCCCAACAACCTGCACGACCCGGAGCACCTGGAGCTCGACGAGCTGCAGCGACTCTTCCTGTTCACCCGGGCCGACACCATCTACGGCGGGTCCAACGAGGTGCAGCGCAACATCATCTCCGAGCGGGTGCTGGGCCTGCCGCGCGAGGCGCGTCCGTAGGCCGGTGACGCAGGCCATATCGCCCGGAGGGGCGGTTCGTGCCAGCATGAGACCAGCGGGAGCGGCGCTGCCGGGCTCTGACCAGCAGGTTCGCCCCGCCCGCGGGGTGCTGTCCAGGCGATTTGACGTGGCCCCGCGGAGTGCGTAAATTTCTCCTTGTCAGCGAGGCGGACGCCGAACCGGTCACCACGACGGTCACGAGGTTGGACGCCGGTAGCGGACCACCTGCGGTACTGAGCACCTTCGGGTGCGTGTACAGTAGGACAAGTACGAACAAGCCCCCGGATGCACCGGCTGAATAGGCCGAGGTTTTTGGGTGTGCGTGTGTTCTTTGAGAACTCAACAGTGTGCCGATGAATGTCAGTGCCAATTTATTTTGTTTTGGCTCCTTCATTCGTGACCTTCGGGTTGTGTTTGTTGGGGTGTCAGTGAGTTTTGAATTTGCTGGATCATTGTTTCTGTATGGAAACTTACGGAGAGTTTGATCCTGGCTCAGGACGAACGCTGGCGGCGTGCTTAACACATGCAAGTCGAGCGGTAAGGCCCTTCGGGGTACACGAGCGGCGAACGGGTGAGTAACACGTGGGTGACCTGCCCTTCACTCTGGGATAAGCCTTGGAAACGAGGTCTAATACCGGATATGACCTCCTGCTGCATGGTGGGGGGTGGAAAGCGTTTAGTGGTGAAGGATGGACCCGCGGCCTATCAGCTTGTTGGTGGGGTAATGGCCTACCAAGGCGACGACGGGTAGCCGGCCTGAGAGGGCGACCGGCCACACTGGGACTGAGACACGGCCCAGACTCCTACGGGAGGCAGCAGTGGGGAATATTGCACAATGGGCGGAAGCCTGATGCAGCGACGCCGCGTGAGGGATGACGGCCTTCGGGTTGTAAACCTCTTTCACCTGTGACGAAGCGAAAGTGACGGTAGCAGGAGAAGAAGCACCGGCCAACTACGTGCCAGCAGCCGCGGTAATACGTAGGGTGCAAGCGTTGTCCGGAATTACTGGGCGTAAAGAGCTCGTAGGCGGTTTGTCGCGTCGTCTGTGAAAACTCATGGCTCAACCATGAGCTTGCAGGCGATACGGGCAGACTTGAGTATTGCAGGGGAGACTGGAATTCCTGGTGTAGCGGTGAAATGCGCAGATATCAGGAGGAACACCGGTGGCGAAGGCGGGTCTCTGGGCAAATACTGACGCTGAGGAGCGAAAGCATGGGTAGCAAACAGGATTAGATACCCTGGTAGTCCATGCCGTAAACGGTGGGCGCTAGGTGTGGGTTTCCTTCCACGGGATCCGTGCCGTAGCTAACGCATTAAGCGCCCCGCCTGGGGAGTACGGCCGCAAGGCTAAAACTCAAAGGAATTGACGGGGGCCCGCACAAGCGGCGGAGCATGTGGATTAATTCGATGCAACGCGAAGAACCTTACCTGGGTTTGACATACACTGGAAACACCTAGAGATAGGTGCCCCGCAAGGTCGGTGTACAGGTGGTGCATGGCTGTCGTCAGCTCGTGTCGTGAGATGTTGGGTTAAGTCCCGCAACGAGCGCAACCCTTGTCTTATGTTGCCAGCACGTAATGGTGGGGACTCGTAAGAGACTGCCGGGGTCAACTCGGAGGAAGGTGGGGACGACGTCAAGTCATCATGCCCCTTATGTCCAGGGCTTCACACATGCTACAATGGCCGGTACAGAGGGCTGCTAAGCCGCGAGGTGGAGCGAATCCCTTAAAGCCGGTCTCAGTTCGGATCGGGGTCTGCAACTCGACCCCGTGAAGTCGGAGTCGCTAGTAATCGCAGATCAGCAACGCTGCGGTGAATACGTTCCCGGGCCTTGTACACACCGCCCGTCACGTCACGAAAGTCGGTAACACCCGAAGCCAGTGGCCCAACCCCTTGTGGGAGGGAGCTGTCGAAGGTGGGATCGGCGATTGGGACGAAGTCGTAACAAGGTAGCCGTACCGGAAGGTGCGGCTGGATCACCTCCTTTCTAAGGAGCTCACAGCACCACCTGTCGCCTTCGGGTGTGGGTGGTCGTGGCCCCGGTCGTCACCATGCGTGTGGCGCGGGGTTTGCTCAAGGGTGGAACGCTGACACTTCGGATGCCGCACACGCCCTCAGTGGTGGGTGCGGGGTCAAATCGGTGCACTGTTGGGTCCTGAGAGAACACGCGTGAGCGGGTTTTCTTGGTCGCGAAGTCATCACGGTGCTCACATCAGCTCCTTCGGGGGTGTTGGTGGCACAGGTACGTGGTGGTTGTCGTGTGTTGTTTGAGAACTGCACAGTGGACGCGAGCATCTTTGTGGCCAAGTTTTTAAGGGCGCACGGTGGATGCCTTGGCACCAGGAGCCGATGAAGGACGTAGGAGGCTGCGATAAGCCTCGGGGAGCTGTCAACCGAGCTGTGATCCGAGGATTTCCGAATGGGGAAACCCGGCCCCAGTGATGTGGGGTCACCCACGCCTGAATATATAGGGCGTGTGGAGGGAACGTGGGGAAGTGAAACATCTCAGTACCCACAGGAAGAGAAAACAACAGTGATTCCGTGAGTAGTGGCGAGCGAAAGCGGATGAGGCCAAACCATGGGTGTGTGATAGCTGACAGGCGTTGCACTTGTGGGGTTGTGGGGTTTGTCTTGTCGACACTGTCATGTTGGCGGGGAGTAAGAAAGTGATGTGGTTAGCGGAAGTCGTCTGGAACGGCGCGGCGTAGAGGGTGAGACTCCCGTACGTGAAAACCTGTCACCTCCCTTGATGAATACCCAAGTAGCAGCGAGCCCGTGAAATTCGCTGTGAATCTGTCGGGACCACCCGATAAGCCTGAATACTCCCTGGTGACCGATAGCGGACTAGTACCGTGAGGGAAAGGTGAAAAGTACCCCGGGAGGGGAGTGAAATAGTACCTGAAACCGTGCGCTTACAATCCGTTGGAGCGGGTGAACACTTTGGTGTGTTGCCTGTGACAGCGTGCCTTTTGAAGAATGAGCCTGCGAGTTAGTGGTGTGTGGCGAGGTTAACCCGTCGAGGGGAAGCCGTAGCGAAAGCGAGTCCGAATAGGGCGATACAGTCGCATGCTCTAGACCCGAAGCGGAGTGATCTACCCATGGCCAGGGTGAAGCGACGGTAAGACGTCGTGGAGGCCCGAACCCACTTAGGTTGAAAACTGAGGGGATGAGCTGTGGGTAGGGGTGAAAGGCCAATCAAACTCCGTGATAGCTGGTTCTCCCCGAAATGCATTTAGGTGCAGCGTCGCGTGTTTCTCACCGGAGGTAGAGCTACTGGATGGTCTAGAGGGCCAACAAGCTTATCGAAATCAACCAAACTCCGAATGCCGGTGAGTGAGAGCGCGGCAGTGAGACTGCGGGCGATAAGGTTCGTAGTCGAGAGGGAAACAGCCCAGATCACCGGCTAAGGCCCCTAAGCGTGTGCTAAGTGGGAAAGGATGTGGGATCGCGAAGACAACCAGGAGGTTGGCTTAGAAGCAGCCACCCTTGAAAGAGTGCGTAATAGCTCACTGGTCAAGTGATCCTGCGCCGACAATGTAGCGGGGCTCAAGCACACCGCCGAAGCCGTGGCATTCGCACAATAGATTCACTTCACCTCATGGGGTGTTGTGCAGTCGTGTGGATGGGTAGGGGAGCGTCGTGTGGCCAGGGAAGCTCCGGAGTGATCCAGGGGTGGAGGCCACACGAGTGAGAATGCAGGCATGAGTAGCGAAAGGGGAGTGAGAAACTCCCCCGCCGAATGACCAAGGGTTCCTGGGGCAGGTTAATCCGCCCAGGGTGAGTCGGGACCTAAGGCGAGGCCGACAGGCGTAGTCGATGGACAACGGGTTGATATTCCCGTACCCGTGTGAGCGCGCCCATGGTGAATCCAGTGATGCTAACCGCCCGAAGCGGTCTTTAGCGCTCCCTTAGGGGGGTTGCGGGGATCGTGGAGCGCGGGACCCGATCTGGTAGTAGCCAAGCGATGGGGTGACGCAGGAAGGTAGCCGCGCCAGTGAGTGGTAGTACTGGTGTAAGAGTGTAGGGAGTGTCCTAGGTAAATCCGGGGCACACACATCCTGAGACTTGATGCATAGCCGATTGAGGTGAATGTGGTGATCCTATGCTGCCGAGAAAAGCCTCTAGCGAGCTCTCACACGGCCCGTACCCCAAACCGACACAGGTGGTCAGGTAGAGAATACTAAGGCGATCGAGATAACTATGGTTAAGGAACTCGGCAAAATGCCCCCGTAACTTCGGGAGAAGGGGGGCCATGACACGTGAACACTTTCTCGGTGGGAGCGTGGTGTGGCCGCAGAGACCAGTGGGAAGCGACTGTTTACTAAAAACACAGGTCCGTGCGAAGTCGTAAGACGATGTATACGGACTGACGCCTGCCCGGTGCTGGAAGGTTAAGAGGACCGGTCAACCACTTCGGTGGTGAAGCTGAGAATTTAAGCCCCAGTAAACGGCGGTGGTAACTATAACCATCCTAAGGTAGCGAAATTCCTTGTCGGGTAAGTTCCGACCTGCACGAATGGCGTAACGACTTCCCAGCTGTCTCAACCATAGACTCGGCGAAATTGCACTACGAGTAAAGATGCTCGTTACGCGCGGCAGGACGGAAAGACCCCGGGACCTTCACTACAGCTTGGTATTGGTGTTCGGTTCGGTTTGTGTAGGATAGGTGGGAGACTGTGAAGCGGCCACGCCAGTGGTTGTGGAGTCATCGTTGAAATACCACTCTGATCGAATTGGATGTCTAACCTCGGTCCGTGATCCGGATCAGGGACAGTGCCTGGTGGGTAGTTTAACTGGGGCGGTTGCCTCCCAAAATGTAACGGAGGCGCCCAAAGGTTCCCTCAGCCTGGTTGGCAATCAGGTGTTGAGTGCAAGTGCACAAGGGAGCTTGACTGTGAGACTGACAGGTCGAGCAGGGACGAAAGTCGGGACTAGTGATCCGGCACCGGCAAGTGGAAGCGGTGTCGCTCAACGGATAAAAGGTACCCCGGGGATAACAGGCTGATCTTCCCCAAGAGTCCATATCGACGGGATGGTTTGGCACCTCGATGTCGGCTCGTCGCATCCTGGGGCTGGAGTAGGTCCCAAGGGTTGGGCTGTTCGCCCATTAAAGCGGCACGCGAGCTGGGTTTAGAACGTCGTGAGACAGTTCGGTCCCTATCCGCCGCGCGCGCAGGAAACTTGAGGAAAGCTGTCCCTAGTACGAGAGGACCGGGACGGACGAACCTCTGGTGTGCCAGTTGTCCCGCCAGGGGCACGGCTGGTTAGCTACGTTCGGAAGGGATAACCGCTGAAAGCATCTAAGCGGGAAGCTCGTTCCAAGATGAGGTTTCCCACCCCTTGAGGGGGTAAGGCCCCCAGCAGACCACTGGGTTGATAGGCCAGAACTGGAAGCACCGCAAGGTGTGCAGGTGACTGGTACTAATAGGCCGAGGACTTACCACAAAAATGCTACGCGTCCACTGTGCGGTATCTGAGACAACACACCACCCAACCCCAACTTGGCGGGGTTGGTCGAGGTGGCTGTTTCACAGAGTTACGGCGGTCATAGCGGAGGGGAAACGCCCGGTCCCATCCCGAACCCGGAAGCTAAGCCCTCCAGCGCCGATGGTACTGCACCCGACAGGGTGTGGGAGAGTAGGACGCCGCCGAACATCATTTGCACCACCACGAAAGAGGATCCCCTTGCGGGGATCCTCTTTCGTGCGTTCACGACCATTTCAGCAGTGCGTTCCCCGGCTGCGGGCTGAATGGTCAGACCGAGTAACCGCCGTCCACGTCCAGCTTTTGTCCGGTGATGAAACCGGCTCGCTCGCTGGCCAGGAAGCACACGGCCTCGGCGATGTCGCCTGCTGATCCGAACCGCCCGAGCGGAATGTTCGCGCGGGTGACCTCCAGTGCTCGCTCGTCCAGCTCGCCGGTGCCGATGAGGCGGGCGGCCATGCCGTCGGTGAGCATTCCCGGACCTACGGCGTTGAAGCGCACCCCGAACCGGCCCTCCTCGGCGGCATACCCGCGCACCAGCTGTTCCACGGCTCCCTTGGTTCCGGCGGAGAGCCCGTCTCGGACGGGGTAGCGGGCGGTGGCCGCGGTGGTCACCGCCACGACCGAGCCCTGGGTGCGACGCAGCTGGTCCAGGCACGCGCTCACGATGGTGAAGAAGGCCAGCGCCTCCTCGCGCAGGTGCTGCGCGTAGGTCTCCGGTGCCACGCGCGACAGGTGCACCATCGGCACGTGCGGCCCCGCGGCGTGCACCAGGACGGTCACCGGGCCGAAGTCCGCCTCCGCCTGCTGGGCGAGCGCGGCGCACTCCTGGGCGTCAGTGAGGTCGATGGGCCAGGCCCGAGCACGACCACCGCCGGCGGTGAGCTCGGCGACGAGGGCGTCCGCCGCCGTGTGGTTGGACCGGTAGGCCAGGGCGACGGGGTGCCCCTGGGCGGACAGGCGACGCGCCGTCTCGGCGCCGAGACCGCCGGTACCGCCGGTGACCAGCGCGCACGTGTTCTCCATGGCGGCACCCTAGCAAGTGCTTGGTTGGTATGCTGCCGGGGTGACCGAGACTTCTGGCCGGCGGGCCGAGCTGCTGCAGCTCGCAGCTGAGCTGTTCGCCAAGCAGGGCCTGCGCGCGACCACTGTGCGCGACATCGCCGACAGCGCAGGCATCCTCTCCGGCAGCCTCTACCACCACTTTCGCTCCAAGGAGGCGATGGTCGAGGAGATCCTCCGGGAGTTCCTGGACGAGCTCTTCGACAGCTACCGGTCCATCGTGGCAGCGGGCCTCGATCCCCGCCACACGCTCGAGGCGCTGGTGGCCACCTCGTTCGACGCCATCGACCGCAGGCACTCCGCGGTGGCGATCTACCAGGACGAGGCCAAGCACCTGGTGGCGCTTCCCCAGTTCCGCTTCATCGCTGATCGCAACACCGAGTTCCGGGACCTCTGGATCGGTGTGCTGCAGCGCGGCGTCGCCGACGGGAGCTTTCGGGCGGACCTGGACATCGACGTGGCCTACCGCTTCATCCGCGACACGGTGTGGGTGGCCGTGCGCTGGTACCGGCCGGGCCTGGCGATGAGCAGCGAGGTGGTGGCTCAGGAGTACCTGGGGATCGTCCTGCACGGCATCTCGGCTCCGGCCTGAGCGGTACTGACTCCCTAGTCAAGCGAGTGCTTGTTAGGTTCACTGTCCGGGAGCTGACTCCGGGACACATCGAGAAGGAGAACATGTGAGCACGTTGTTGGACGGACGCGTCGTCATCGTCACCGGAGCAGGCCGGGGCATCGGTCGCGAGCACGCGCTGGCTTTCGCCGCCGCGGGCGCCAAGGTTGTCGTCAACGACATCGGGGCCGGCCTGGACGGGTCGGCGACCGGTGAGTCGCCCGCCGAGCAGGTGGTGGCCGAGATCAAGGCCGCCGGTGGCGAAGCCGTGGTCAACGGCGACGACGTGGCCGACTGGGCCGGCGCGGAGAACCTCGTGCGCACCGCCATCGACACCTTCGGTGGCCTGGACGTGCTGGTGAACAACGCCGGCTTCCTCCGCGACAAGATGCTCGTGGGGATGAGCGAGCAGGAGTGGGACTCGGTGATCCGGGTGCACCTCAAGGGCCACTTCGCCACCCTGCGTCACGCGGCCGCCTACTGGCGCGCGGAGTCCAAGGCCGGGCGTCCCCGCCAGGCCCGCGTCATCAACACCTCCTCCGGCGCAGGCCTGCTGGGCTCGATCGGCCAGGGCAACTACGCCGCCGCCAAGGCCGGCATCGCCCTGCTGACCATCCAGGCGGCCTCGGAGATGGCCTCGTACGGCGTGACCGTCAACGCCATCGCCCCCTCTGCCCGCACCCGGATGACCGAGGCGGTCTTCGCCGACACCATGGCCAAGCCGGAGGGCGACGCCTTCGACGCGATGGACCCGGCGAACATCTCCCCGCTGGTGGTCTGGCTGGGCTCCGAGGAGTCCGGCGACGTCACCGGACGGGTCTTCGAGGTCGAGGGCGGCATGGTCGCGGTCGCCGACGGCTGGCAGCGCAGCGCGCAGCGTGACAAGGGTGCACGCTGGGACCCGGCCGAGCTGGGCCCGGTGGTGCGGGAGATCCTCGGCGAGGCGCCGAAGCCGTCGCCGGTCTACGGCGCTCGCTAGCCCGAGCCGTCAGGCCGGCTCGCAGATCACCACCGGAATCTCGCGCTCGGTCCAGGACTGGTAGCTGTCGAAGTCGGCGTACATCGCCACCAGCTTGGGCCACAGCTCGGCGCGCTCGTCGGGAGCGGCGACCCGTGCCCGCATCGTGCGCACCTCCGAGCGGATCTGCACGGTGACCTCCGGGGTGGCCAGCATGTTCAGGAACCACATCGGGTTCTTGGGCAGGCCACCCTGGGAGGCCACCAGCACGATGCGGTCACCGTCGGGCAGGAACAGCAGCGGGGAGACGCGGGGCTGGCCGGTCTTGCGGCCGGTGGTGGTGACCAGGCAGACCGGGATGCCCCGTGGGAAGGCGCTGCCCACGCGCCACTTGCTGCCCACCCGGCCCCCGGTCAGCTGGTAGAGCCGGACGTTGACCGCGGACATCGCCTTGATGACCTTGACGGTCCACGGGGAGTCCAGCCCGCGGGGCCTGGTCGGAGTGCTCATCTCGCTCAGAGCCGCTCGATGATGGTGCCCGTGGACAGGGCTCCGCCGGCACACATGGTGATCAGCGCGGTGGAGGCGTCCCGACGCTCCAGCTCGTGCAGCGCGGTGGTGATCAGCCGCGCGCCGGTGGATCCCACCGGGTGGCCCAGGGCCAGTGCGCCGCCGTTGACGTTCACCTTGTCCATGTCGGCCTTGTGCACCTGGGCCCAGGACAGCAGGACGGACGCGAAGGCCTCGTTCACCTCGAAGAGGTCGATGTCGCCCATCTTCATGCCGCTGCGCTCGAGCACCCGCTCGGTGGCCTGCACCGGTCCGTCGAGGTGGTAGAACGGCTCGGCGCCCACCAGCGCCTGGGTGACGATGCGCGCACGGGGCCGCAGGCCCAGCGCCTCGGCGCGGTCGGAGTCCATCAGCAGCACGGCGGCGGCGCCGTCGGAGATCTGCGAGGAGGTGCCGGCGGTGTGGATGCCGTCGGGCATCACGGGGTTGAGCTTGGCCAGGCCCTCCCTGGTGGTCTCCCGCAGTCCCTGGTCGCGGCTCACCAACCCGTCCGCGGTCTGCACCGGCACGACCTCGCGGTCGAACCGGCCCTCGTCCCAGGCCTGGCGGGCGCGCTGCTGCGAGGACACCCCGAGCGCCTCGACGTCGTCCCGGGTGAGGCCGCGACGCTCGGCGATCCGCTCGGCGGCCAGGAACTGCCCCGGCATGTCGATCTCCCAGGAGTCCGGGCGCGGGGTCCCGACGTCCACGCTCAAGTGTGAGCCCAAGGGCACGCGGCTCATCGCCTCGATGCCGCAGGAGATGCCGACGTCGATGGCGCCGGTGGCGATGAGTCCCGCCACGAGGTGGGTGGCCTGCTGGGCCGAGCCGCACTGGCAGTCGACGGTGGTGGTGCCGGTCTGCCAGGGCAGGCCCGCGTTGAGCCAGGCGGTGCGAGTGACGTTGTTGGACTGCTCGCCGGCCTGCGTCACGCAACCGCCGATCACCTGCTCCACCACCTCCGGGCTTATCCCGGACCGGTCGATGACCGCCTGCTGCGCCTTGCCGAGCAGCTCCGCGGCGTGCAGGCCGGACAACCAGCCTCCGCGCTTGCCGATCGGGGTCCGCGCTGCCTCGACGATGACTGGACTACCCACTGGGGGGCTCCTCTCCTGGCCTGCCGCCAACCTAGAACAGGTTCACCGGGCGGGCAACAGGCGCCACGCTCTCCCCTAGCCGGGCGGCGCTTCTCGTGCTTGAATGGGCTAGAACGTGTTACGGGCCACGCTGGCCGTAATACAGCGCAACGGAGAGCCAAAGCCCCCCACGTCAGGAGTGCAGCGTGACCACAAGCCAGGACGAGACTCGGACACGACCCGGCTTCCCGCCGGGTTTCGACTTCACTGACCCGGACTTGTACCTCGACCGCATCCCGATGGAGAAGTTCGCCGAGGCGCGCAAGACCGCTCCAGTCTTCTGGATGGACCAGCAGGAGGGGACCGGTGGCGGGTTCCACGACGGTGGCTACTGGGTGGTGTCCACCCACGCCGACATCAAGGAGGTGTCCCGCCGCAGCGACGTGTTCTCCTCGGAGGAGAACACCGCCATCACCCGCTTCCGCGACGACATCGAGCGCGAGCAGATCGAGCTGCAGCGGGTGATCCTGCTGAACAAGGACGCTCCGGAGCACACCAAGCTGCGTCGCCTGGTCTCCCGTGGCTTCACCCCCCGGGCCATCAACAGCCTGCAAGAGGCCCTGAACGCACGGGCCAAGCGGATCGTCGAGGAGGCCGCGGCCACCGGCCAGGGCGACTTCGTCACCCAGGTGGCGTGCGAGCTGCCGCTGCAGGCCATCGCGGAGATGCTGGGCGTGCCGCAGGAGGACCGCATGAAGGTCTTCGACTGGTCCAACCAGATGACGGCCTACGACGACCCGGAGATGGAGACGGACGAGATCCAGGCATCCATGGGTCTGCTCGGCTACGCCTACGAGCTGGCGGAGCAGCGCAAGGGTTGTCCGATGGACGACATCGTCACCAAGCTCGTCGAGGCGGACATCGACGGCGAGGTGCTGTCCTCGGAGGAGTTCGGCTTCTTCGTGATCCTGCTGGCGGTGGCCGGCAACGAGACCACCCGCAACGCCATCACCCACGGGATGATCGCGTTCATGGAGCACCCCGAGCAGTGGGAGCTGTTCAAGAAGGAGCGCCCGGAGACTGCGGCCGACGAGATCATCCGGTGGGCCACGCCGATCATCAACTTCCAGCGCACTGCGCTGGAGGACACCGTCCTTGGCGGCCAGCAGATCAAGAAGGGCGACCGAGTGGTGATGTTCTACAGCTCGGGCAACTTCGACGAGACGGTCTTCGACGACCCGATGAAGTTCGACATCACCCGGGAGAACAACCCCCACCTCGCTTTCGGCGGCACCGGTGCGCACTACTGCCTCGGCGCCAACCTTGCGCGGCTCGAGGTCAACCTGATGTTCAACGCCATTGCCGACCACATGCCCAACATCACCAAGGTGGCCGAGCCGCGCCGGCTGCGCTCGGGCTGGCTGAACGGCATCAAGGAGCTTCAGGTCAAGTACGCCTGATCGACGGGCGGGCCGGGACGACCGGTTCCGTTCTAGGGCTCCACGAGGGCACTGCGCTGGTCACAGCGTGGTGCCCTCCGGGCGTTGCGGGAGCGCTCGGCAGCGCCGCCGTACGGGAATTGCCCACAACGGAGCGCGGTGCAGAATTGGCCAGGGAAATCGTCGGTGTTCTTGTGCCAGTTGTGTTTCACTGAGCCGGCAAGCCATTGAGAGATTGGTGGTGCTCCCGCAGCGGTGACGTTCGCATGGCAGACGGGAAGGCAGTTTGTTCCTCTCAGCAGTGGGCGCACACGGCGTCAGCTGCACACGGTCGGGGATGGGGAAACATGGGTCGGCTGATGAACGGGCACGAGCGGCAGCCGGCGCTCGTCGGGGGGCAGAGCTATGTGGACGCGGCAACGGGCTGCCGGTTCACCGCCCTCACTCCGGACGGGGCGCCGGACACCTGGCAGGAGTACCTGGCGGGGGCCGTCGACAACTACCGGAAGTTCGGCGTGCAGAGCGCCATCGACCTGGACAGCGTCCGGGACGGCCGGAGCACCTCGATGTTCTTCGCCATCACCTCCCCGGCGGGTGAGCTTGCCGGCGGCGTGCGCGTGCAGGGCCCCTACACCAGCCCCGCGCAGTCCCACGCCCTCACCGAGTGGGCCGGCCAGCCCGGCTACCAGCAGATCCACGAGATGGTGGCCAGCCGACTGCCGGAGGGGGTGATCGAGCTGAAGACCGCCTGGGTGTCCGATCGGGTCGCCTCCCGCAGCGCCCTCACCGCGGCGCTGTCGCGCACGGTGATCCACGCTCTGGGCTTGCTGGACGTGCGCCACGCCCACGCGACCGCGGCCGGCTACGTGCTGGACCGGTGGTCGACCTGCGGGGGCGTGATCGCCGACGACGTGCCGGCGGTGCCCTACCCCGACGACCGCTACGAGACGAAGCTGATGTGGTTCGACCGTCTCACCTACGGCGAGCTGGCCAAGCAGGACCAAGTGGTCCACATCCTGCGGGAGAGTGCCGCGCTGGCCGAGCAGGGGGGAGTCGGCCGGCGCTACGCCGCGGCGCACGGGCGGGGGGCCACCCAGCTGTGACCGAGGACCAGGAGTGGCGCGCGCAGGTGCTGGACGAGCGGACAGCAGCGGATGGAGCCACCCTCGAGCGGCTGCGCTCGACGGGCACCCGGGTGCTCGACCTGCGCGCGGAGCAGCACGCGGACCTGGCCCGGGTGCAGAGCCTGGTCGGTGCGGAGCCGCTGACCGAGCCCGACCGCTGGGTGCACTACCCGTGGCGCAACACCCTCGTCGGGGTGGTCGGCCCCCGGTCGTTCGACCTGCTGCGCCTGGACCGCAACCGCAACAAGATCACCCGGTCGCAGCAGCTGGCGCTGCGCAGCCGCACCGTGGGCGTGGTGGGGCTCAGCGTCGGGCACGCGGTGGCGCACGCGCTCGCCCTGGAGGGCCTGTGCGGGCAGCTGCGGCTGGCCGACTTCGACACCCTCGCGCTGTCCAACCTCAACCGCATCCCGGCCACGCTGCTCGACCTGGGCCTGAACAAGGCGGTGCTGGCCGCGCGTCGCATCGCTGAGCTGGACCCCTACCTCCCGGTGACCGTGTGGACCGAGGGGCTCACCGCCGACAACGCCGAGGAGTTCTTCGACGGGCTCGACCTGGTGGTGGAGGAGTGCGACTCCCTGGACGTGAAGGTGCTGGTGCGCGAGCTGGCCCGCGCGCGTGGCGTCCCGGTGGTGATGGAGACCAGCGACCGCGGCCTGCTGGACGTGGAGCGCTTCGACGTGGACCCGTCCCGCCCGCTCTTCCACGGCCGGCTCGGTGGGCTCACCTCCGCGGAGCTGGCCGGACTGAGCCAGCAGGAGAAGATCCCCTACGTGCTCCGCGTGGTCGACGCCACCCAGGTGTCGGCGAAGATGGGCGCCTCGCTGGTGGAGACCGGCAGCACCCTGGCCACCTGGCCGCAGCTGGGGGAGGACGTGCTGCTGGGTGCGGCCACCGTGGCCGCCGTGGTGCGGCGGATCGGCACGGGCGAGCCCATGCCGTCCGGGCGGGTGCGCATCGACATCGATGGTCAGGTCGCCCATCTCAGCGACCCGCTGGACCTGGACCGGCAGGATCCCGCGCCCGCCGACGGCCAGGATCCGGGCGCCGAGCACCCGGCCGGGCTTGGCACCGACCCGGCGCTGGCGGTGGTGCAGGCGGTGCGCTGGGCGCCGTCGGGCGGCAACATCCAGCCGTGGTCGGTCTCCGCCGACGCCACGGGGGCCCGGCTGCACCTGGTGCGCGAGCGCACCACCGCCATGGACGTCGCCCACCGGGCAGGGCACGTGGCGCTGGGTGCTGCGCTGTACAACGCCAGGGTCGCGGCGGCCTCGCTCGGCGTGCTCGGGCCCGTGCAGCTCTTCCCCGAGGGGCCGAGCAGCGACGTGGTGGCGGAGCTGTCGTTCGGCACCGGAACCGACGAGCAGCTGCGCGGGCGCGCTGGGCTGGTGCTGCAGCGGGTGACCAACCGGGCCACCGGGGACGGCGCGCCGCTGGAGCCCGAGGTGGCCGAGCTGCTCACGCAGGCCGCCGCCGACCAGGGTGGGCAGCTGCGCCTGGTCACCGACCGGACGGACCTGGCGGAGGCGGCCGAGCTGCTCGCCGCGGCCGACCGCATCCGCTACCTCACCCCGCGCCTGCACGCGGAGATGGTCGGTGAGCTGCGCTGGCCCGGCCGCGACTCGGTGGCGTCCGGGCTGGACGTGCGCACCCTGGGGCTGGCCGCGCCAGACCTGGCCACCCTGGACGTGGTCCGGCGGGCCGACGTCATGGCCGAGCTCGCCGCCTGGAACGCGGGGCGACCGCTGGGCCGCGACACCCGTGCCCGCGTGCTGTCCAGCTCGGCGCTGGCGGTGGTCACCGTGGCGGGCACCGACGCCGCGAGCTACGTGCGGGGTGGGGAGGCCGTGCAGTCGGTGTGGCTGCGTGCCCACGAGCTGGGGCTGGCGGTGCACCCGACCTCACCGGTGTTCCTGTACGCCGTGGACAGTGCCGAGCTCCGTGAGCTCTCCGAGCCGTTCCTCGCCGAGCTGGAGCAGCTGCAGAAGGCCTTCCACAGCCTGGTGGAGCTGCCGCCCAACCACGGTGTCGCGCTAGTCCTTCGACTCAGCAGCGCTGCTGCAGTTACTGTTCGCAGTCAACGACTGTCGGTGGCTCAGCTGGGCCACCAGGACGGTGCAGCGGCTCCGGGCATCCCCGGTGACTGACACGACGGAGCGGAGACCGATGCACCAGCGGCGGACCTTGGAGGAGCTGGTCACGGGTGTCGCCGCCCGCCTCATGGCAGTGGACTCCCGCACCGTCGTCGAGGCCTGCACCGCCGTGCTGCGCGACCTGGTCGAGTACCTCGACGTGGACGTCTGCTTCCTGCGCCGCAACGACGAGGAGCTGGACGCCACCGTCCTCGTCGCGGAGTGGCCACCACGGACCAACGTGCCCACCCCGGACCCGCTCGCCGTGGTGTTCTTCCGCGACGCCGACCCCATCTTCGCCGCGGCCAAGCACGCCACCGAGGTGAAGATCGTGCGGCCGCACGCCGACGACTACCAGCGCCGCGTCAAGGACGGGTCCGGTGTGGACCAGACGTCCATGGCGGCCGTGCCGCTGCTGTCCGGATCGGTCACCACCGGCGTGCTCGGCTTCGTCAAGCACGGGGACCGCGAGTGGCTGGTCTCGGAGATCAACGCGCTCAAGGCCATCGCCGCCTTTCTCGCCCAGCTGCAGGCGCGCATCGCCGCCGAGGACCGGTTGCGCTACCTCGCCGAGCACGACGCCCTCACCGGGCTGGCCAACCGCCGCAGCCTGCTCAGCGAGCTGGAGCACCGGCTGGAGCCGGGACGACCTGGCCCGGTGGCCGTGCTGTTCCTGGACGTCGACCGGCTCAAGGTGGTCAACGACGCGCTGGGCCACGCCGCCGGCGACGCCTACCTGCGGGCGATCGGTGGCCGGCTGGAGGCGGCGTTCGCCGCTGACCTGGTGGTCCGGATGGGCGGCGACGAGTTCATCATCGTGGTGCGGGCGCCGACCACGATGGACGGAGCGCACCAGCTGGCCAAGCAGGCGCAGGTGGTGGCCGCGGAGCCCGTCCAGCTGCAGACCGAGGAGGTCAGCCGCAGCGTCAGCATCGGCATCGCCCTCGGAGTGCCCGGGCGCAGCTCGGTGGCGGAGCTGGTCGGGTTCGCCGACCAGTCGGCGCTGGCGGCCAAGGCGCAGGGCGGCAACGCCGTCGTCGGCTTCACCGACGAGATGCGCACCCGGGCCCAGGAGCGCAACGACATCGAGATGCACCTGCGCTCGGCCATCCACGGCGACGAGCTGGTGCTGTACTACCAGCCTGAGGTGGACCTGGCGTCGGGGCAGATTATCGGGGTGGAGGCGCTGGTGCGCTGGCAGCACCCGATCCGGGGCCTGCTGCTGCCGGACTCCTTCATCGGCATCGCCGAATCCACCAACCTCGCCGGTGAGCTGGGCCGCTGGGTGCTGTGGGAGGCGTGCCGGCAGATGCACGACTGGCAGGAGTCCCTGCCCGAGCTGTCGCTGAAGCTGCGGGTGAACATCTCGCCCGCCCAGCTCATCTCCACCGACTTCGTGGAGACCGTGGCGCGGGTGCTGGAGGAGTACGAGCTCAGCGGGGTGGACCTGTGCCTGGAGATCACCGAGCACGCGGTGATCCATGACCTCGACCGCGTGCTGGTGACGTTGCGGGGACTCAACGAGCTGGGCGTGCACGTGGCCATCGACGACTTCGGCACGGGGCGCAGCTCGCTCGGTCAGCTCAAGCAGCTGCCGGTGGACACCCTCAAGATCGACCGCGGCTTCGTGCACAACCTCGGCAACAGCAGCGACGACCTGGCCATCGTCAAGTCCATCATCAGCCTCGCCGACTCCTTCGGCCTGGACGTGGTGGCCGAGGGGGTGGAGACCGTGCAGGCAGCCGAGATGCTGCTGGAGCTGGGCTGCGGCAACGCCCAGGGCTACCTGTTCAGCAAGCCGGTGCCGCCGGCGGAGGTGCTGGAGATCCTGCAGCGCGGCGGCAAGGTGGCCGACTACCCGGCCGACCGCTGAACCCGGTACACGCGTACGGGGTCGAGCACGAGGCCGGGCCGGTCAGGACGGGCGGCGCAGCGTGGCCATCGCCCGATCGGTCTCCCAGAACGCCCGCAGGGAGACGATGAGGCCCTCGGCGTTCACCCGGTAGATGAACACGCCCTCGGCGTCGACCTGCACGTTCTCGTCCACCGTGGTGGTGATGACGCCGACGTTGGCCACCTCGTCGCCGCAGGCGAAGGAGTCGGCGATGGTGAAGGCCACCTTCTGCGCGGTGCCCACCGAGGCGTCCCAGAAGTCGGCGATGGCCTGCTTGCCCCGCTGGCCGCTGCCGTCGGGGGAGAAGTGCGAGGGCCCCACAGGGTCCTCGATCACCGCGTCCTCGGCGAACAGGGCCACCCACTCGTCCTTGGCGCGGCGCCCGACGGCGTCCATCGACCGCCGGGACGCCACCCGCGCAGGATGCTCCTCGGGCTGGTGCCCGACGGTGCGGGAGGCAGCGGCGTCCGGAGCGGTCATGGCGTCACACCTTCTCGATGACGGTCTCGGCGAACTTGCGGATGGAGTCCTTCTTGGCCTCGAGCTCGCCGTCGAAGGGGATGCCGTCGAAGGACCACGGCACCACGATGGCGTCGGTGACACCGATGGCCGCCTGCTCCTGGTAGCCCTCCAGGCCGAAGCGGTCGATGCACACCGCCTGGATCTCGAAGGGCTCGTCGGCGCGGTCGTACTCTGCGCGCAGCTCACCGAGGCGGCCGATGACCCGCTCCAGCTCGGCGATCTTCATCATCGCCGAGGTCCAGCCGTCACTGAGCCGGGCAGCCCGGCGCAGCGCGGCGTCGACGTGGCCGCCGACGTAGATGGGCACCGGCTCGGTGGGAGCGGGGCTGATCTGCAGCCGGTCGAAGTCGAAGAACTCCCCGTGGTACTCCACCATGCCGCCGCCCAGGGCGAGCTTGATGACCTCGATGGACTCGTTCGCCCGGGCGCCCTTGCGCTCGAAGGGGACGCCGCACCACTCGAACTCCTCCGGCGACCAGCCCAGGCCGACGCCGAGACCGAACCGGTTCCCGGTCATGTTGGCGACCGAGCCGATCTGGCGGGCCAGCAGCAGCGGGTTGCGCGAGCCCAGCTTGAGCACCGCGGTGTAGAAGCGGAGGGTGCTGGTGACCGCACCCATGGAGGCAGCGGCGACGAACGGGTCGACCCAGGGTGTCTCCTCGGTCCACATCCGGCCACCGTCGGGGGTGTACGGGTACTTGGCCGCCACCTTCTCCGCGTAGAAGAGGGAGTCGGGCAGGGAGACGGAGGTGAACCCGCACTCCTCCGCGGTCCTGGCCAGCTCGGGAAGCTGGTCGAGGGGACTCATGGCAATGGCCAGGGTGAACTTCACCGTGCAGCTCGCTTTCGATCGTCGGGAGTCTTGTCCTGCCCGAGCACCCACATGGCGTAGAACTGGGAGCCGCCACCGTAGGCGTGACCGAGCGCGGTGCGCACCCCGTCCACCTGGTGATCGTCGGCGGTGCCCATCACCTGACGGGCCGCCTCGGCGAACCGCAGCATGCCGGAGGCGCCGATCGGGTTCGACGACAGCACACCACCGCTGGCGTTGACCGGCAAGCGCCCGTCCTGCTCAGTCTCACCGGCCTCGGTGAGCTTCCACCCCGCGCCCTCCTCGGCGAACCCGAGGTTCTCCAGCCACATCGGCTCGAACCAGGAGAACGGCACGTAGATCTCCGCGGCGTCGATCTCGCGCAGCGGGTCGGTGATGCCGGCCTGCTTCCACAGCGCGGCTGCGGCGTCCCGGCCGGCCTTCGGGTTCACCTGGTCGCGACCGGCGAAGGTGGTGGGCTCCGAGCGCATCGCCGTGGCGTGGATCCAGGCCACCTGCTTGCCGGTGGCCGCCGCCGCGGACTCGTCGCCGATCACCATGGCGCAGGCACCGTCGGAGGACGGGCACGTCTCGTCGTAGCGGATGGGGTCCCACAGCATCTTCGACGCCTGCACCGACTCCACCGTGATGTCGGGCTGGTGCAGGTGCGCGTAGGGGTTGGTGGCGCCGTTGCGCCGGTCCTTGGCCGCCACCATGGCGCCGATGTGCAGCGGCGCGCCCGAGCGGCGGATGTAGGAGCGCACGTGCGGGGCGAAGTACCCGCCCGCGCCCGCACCGACCGGCATGGAGAAGGGCACGGCGATGGACAGCGCCCACATGGCGTTGGACTCCGACTGCTTCTCCCACGCCACCGCCAGCACCCGCTTGTGCAGCCCGGCCTGCACCAGGCTGGCCGCGACGTTGGCGGTGGAGCCACCGACGGAGCCGGCGGTGTGCACCCGCAGCAGCGGCTTGCCCCGCGCGCCCAGGGCGTCAGCCAGGTACAGCTCGGGCATCATCACGCCCTCGAACAGGTCGGGCGCCTTGCCGATGACCACGGCGTCGATGTCGTCCCAACCCACGCCGGCGTCGATCATCGCGCGGTCGATGGCCTCGCGGCACAGCCCGGCCATGGACACGTCCAGGCGCTTGGCCGTGTGGTTGGTCTGTCCGACGCCGAGCACGGCGGCTGGCTGCTTGCTCATGAGTCCCGGCCCTCCATCACGCAGATCAGGTTCTGTTGCAGCAGCGGCCCGCTGGTGGCGTGGCCGAGCACCTTCTGGTCCTGCCCGCGCATCACCCGCGAGGCGGCCTCGCCGATGCGGCTGAGCCCGGCGGAGAACATCGGGTTGCCCGCCAGCACCCCCCCGGAGGGGTTGACGGTGGTCTGGCCGTTGAGGCCGATGGCCTCGCGCAGCAGGATCTGCTGGTGGCTGAACGGGGCGTGCAGCTCAGCTGCGGTGACGCCGTCCACCCCGCCGGCAGCGCGGGCGGAGGCGGTGGTGGAGGCCGACGCCAGCAGGTCGCGGGTGCCGATGGCCGGGGAGTCCACCCGGTGCTCGATGCCGGTGATCCACGCCGGGTTCTCGCACAGCTCCCTGGCCCGCTCGGCCGAGGCCAGGATGACGGCTGAGGCCCCGTCGGTGATCGGGGCGCAGTCGTGCATGCGCAGCGGGTCAGCCAGGTAGGGCGCCGCCAGCAGCTCGTCCACGTCGACGTGGCCGGACAGCTGCGCGTGCGGGTTGTTCATCGCGTCGCTGCGGCTGCGGGCGGCCACCTCGGCCATCTCCCGCTCGCTCCAGCGACCGCTCTCGATGCCCAGCCGGGCCTGCAGGCCGGCCAGCGCCACGGAGTCCGGCCACAGCGGCGCGGCCACGTACGGGTCTAGCTGCATGGCCAGCACCCGGCGCAGGTCGCCCGCGGAGGACTTGCCGAAGCCGTACACCAGGGCGGTGTCGGCCTCGCCGAGCTTGATCTTCACCCAGGCCTCGTACAAGGCCCAGGCGGCGTCCATCTCCACGTGCGACTCGGTGATGGGCGGAAAGGCCCCGATCGCGTCGATGGCGGAGATGAACGAGAACGCGCGGCCGGCCAGGTAGTCCGACGACCCCGAGCACCAGAAGCTGATGTCTCGGTTGGTCAGCCCGGTGGCTGCGTAGAGCTCTTGGAAGATGGGCACCAACATCTCGACACCATTGGTGGTGCCATGGGTGCGGCGCACGTTCGGCGCCTGGGCAAAGCCGACAACGGCAACGTCTCCCACTGGTCGGCCTCCTCTCGGGTCTACAGGTGGTGGGAGTAGGTCTCGTACGCAGCGTCGGGCTCGCCGCTCGGCTCGAAGTGACGGATGTTCTCCAGCGTGTAGCCCCACTCCTCGGCGGGCTTCCACACGGCTCGCACCCGCATGCCCATCCGGACCTCCTCGGCGTCGCAGCCGAGGATGAGGTGCAGGAAGGCGATGTCGGCGCCGTCGAGCAGGACGTACGCGGCGACGTAGGGCGGCTTGATCCGCTGCCCGGCGAACGGCACGTTCACGATGCAGAAGGTGGTGACCGTCCCGGTGTCGGGCAGCTGCACCTCCTCCTCGGTGGGCACGCCGTCGGTGGGGCAGGCGCCACGGGGCGGGATGTAGACCTTCTCGCAGACCGGGCAGCGCTGGCCGAGCAGCTTGCCCTCGGCCAGGCCACGCAGGTAGGCGCTCTCCTCCGGGGAGGCGGAGTGGGTGAGGCTGAGCGAGAACGGTGTGGTCAGCATGGTGACCTGCGCACCGTCCGCGCTCGCCGCGGGAGCGCCGGCTGCCGGGGCGTCACCTGCGGGCTCGAAGCAGACGATGTCCTGGATGCGCCCCAGCGGCTGGGCCGCCCACCGGGCCCGCACCCGCATGCCGGTGCTCACCCGCCCGGGGTCGCCGCCCACGTCCACGGCGTGCAGCAGGGCGGTGTCCGCCCCGTCCAGCTGCACCAGCGCCCAGGCGAAGGGCGTGCTCAGCGGCTGCCCCTCCAGCGGCTGCGGGGCCCACGACCAGCTCAGCACCGTGCCGGTGTCGGCCACGTCCACGAAGTCGGTGAGCGCAGCGGCAGTGATCGGGTCGTACTCCACGGGGGGTACGTGCACCGTGCCGTCCGAGCCGCGGACCCCGATGACGTGGCGCGACCGCAGCGCCGTCATGAACGGGCCGAGAGTGGCGCCGAGGGATCGGGTGTAGTCGAACGCGATGTCCAGTGGTGCGCTCAGGTTCTCCACAACCGGAGTAGAACACGTTACAACTTTGTTTCACAAGACCTTACGATGCAGCAACTGCGACGGAGGGTGTGGACATGCAGCTGGGACTACAGCTCGGGTACTGGGGCGCACAGCCGCCGGAGAACACCGGCGAGCTGGTGCTCGCGGCCGAGGACGCCGGCTTCACCTCGGTGTTCGCGGCCGAGTCGTGGGGCTCCGACGCGTTCACCCCGCTCGCCTGGTGGGGCTCGCAGACCTCACGGGTGCGGCTGGGCACCTCGGTGGCGCAGCTGTCCGCCCGCAGCCCCGCCGGCTGCGCGATGCACGCCCTCACCATGGACCACCTCACCGGCGGGCGCTTCATCCTGGGCCTCGGCGTCTCCGGCCCCCAGGTGGTGGAGGGCTGGTACGGCCAACCCTTCGCCAAGCCGCTGGCGCGCACCCGCGAGTACGTGTCCATCGTGCGGCAGGTGCTGCAGCGGCAGGCTCCCGTGGTCAACGACGCACCGCACTACCCGCTGCCCTACCGCGGGCCCGGCTCGACGGGGCTGGGCAAGTCGCTCAAGCCCATCACCCACCCGCTGCGCGCGGACCTGCCCATCTGGCTGGGCGCCGAAGGGCCGCGCAACGTGGCGATGACGGCGGAGATCGCCGACGGGTGGCTGGCCGTCTTCTACTCGCTGTCGCTGGCGGGCATGTACGACGAGTGGCTGGACGAGGGCTTCGCCCGGGCCGGCGCGCGACGCAGCCGGGCGGACTTCGAGATCGCGGCCACCTGCACCGTGGTGGTGACCGACGACGCCGCTGCCGAGCTCGCCCGCCTCAAGCCGACGATGGCGCTGTACGTGGGCGGCATGGGCGCGCCGGAGATGAACTTCCACGCCGAGCTGTTCCGTCGGATGGGCTACGGGGAGGTGGTCGACGACGTCACCCGGCTGTTCCTCTCCGGGCGCAAGGAGGAGGCGGTGGCGGCGGTTCCGGACGAGCTGGTGGCCGAGACCGCGATCATCGGCGACGCCGAGCACGTCCGCGCCCAGGTGCGGCAGTGGGAGCAGGCGGGAGTCACCAGCCTGGTGGTCGGCTGCCGCGACACCGCCAGCATCCAGGTGCTGGGCGAGACGCTGGTCAACCCGGACCCTGCCGAGGCGGGGCCCGGGCCGGCGCCGGCCTAGCGGCCCTTGAACTGCGGCGTGCGCTTCTCCGCGAACGCCCGGGGGCCTTCCTTGGCGTCCTCGCTCTGGAACACCGACAGGCCCAGCTTGGCGTCGATCTTGAAGGCGTCGTTCTCGTGCAGGCCCTCGGTCTCCCGGATGGTGCGCAGGATGGCCTGCACGGCGAGCGGGCCGTTGGCCGCGATCATGTCGGCCAGCTCGTGGGCCTTGGCCAGCGCCTGCCCGTCCGGCACGACGTGGCCGATCAGGCCGATCTCCTTGGCCTCGGGCGCACGCACGTGGCGTCCGGTCAGCAGCAGGTCGGCGGCGACGGTGTAGGGGATCTGGCGGGGCAGGCGCACCGCGGAGCCGCCCAGCGGGAACAGGCCCCAGCGGGGCTCGGAGACGCCGAAGCGCGCGCTCTCGCCGGCCACGCGGATGTCGGTGGCCTGCAGGATCTCGGTGCCGCCGGCGATGGCGGGCCCCTCCACCGCGGCGATGAGCGGCTTGGTGAGCCGGCGCCCCTTGAGCAGCGGCTCGATGACCGAGAAGTCCGCGCCGCCGTTGTCACCGGGGTGCGCGCTGCTCATGGCCTTGAGGTCGGCGCCGGCGCAGAACGCCCCGCCCGCCCCGGTGAGGATGCAGGCGCGGATCGCGGGGTCCTCGTCCACCCGGTCCCAGGCCTCGCGCATGATCTGCATCATCGGGCCGGACAGCGCGTTCTTGGCCTGCGGCCGGTTCATCGTGACGACGAGGGTGGACCCCTGCAGCTCGACGAGGCAGTGCGGCGCCTCTGCGGTGGTCGCTTCGGTCGAAGTCACGGTGGGCCTCCTGGCGGTGGGAACGCGGTCTGCTATTGCGCCGAACAGTAACAGGTTCTAGTTTGAAAATGTGGCCTACAACATAGCGGACCTGTTCGAACACGCGGTCGACCTGTTTCCGGACCGCAAGGCCCTGGCCTGCGAGGACATCGTCGTCAGCTACCGCGAGCTCGAGGAGCGCGCCAACCGCCTGGCGCACCACCTCGCCGCGCACGGTGTCGGCACCGGCTCGCACGTCGGGCTCTACACCCACAACCGGGTGGAGGCCATCATCTGGATGATGGCGGTCTACAAGCTGCGCGGCGTGATCATCAACGTGAACTACCGCTACGGCGAGCAGGAGCTGCGCTACGTGGTGCAGAACTCCGACATGGTCGCGCTGCTCACCGAGCGGGAGTTCGCCGACAAGGTGGCCGCGGTGCGCCCGGAGACCCCGACGCTGCAGCACGTGCTGGTGCTGGACAACGCCGACGGCGCCGCGGCGGGCACCGACTTCGAGGCTGCGATGGCCGGGGAGTCCGCGGAGCGCGACTTCGGCGAGCGCAGCTCCGACGACCTCTACATCCTCTACACCGGTGGCACCACCGGTCCGCCCAAGGGCGTGATGTGGCGGCACGAGGACGTCTGGCGGGTGCTCGGCGGCGGCGTCAGCTTCGTCACCGGCGAGGCGATGGCCGACGAGTGGGCCCAGGCCCGCGAGGGGGAGGCCTCCGGCGGCATGACCCGGCTGTGCCTGGCTCCGCTGATTCACGGCAACGCCCAGTGGGCGGCGATGCAGGCGCTCTTCGCCGGCGACACCGTGGTGCTGGTGCCCAAGTTCGACCCGGTCGCCATCTGGCACTCCATCGCCCAGCACAAGGTGAACGTGGTGGTGCTCATCGGTGACGCCATGGCCCGCCCGATGATCGAGGAGTACCTGCGCGGTGACTACGACGCCTCGTCGGTGTTCGCCATCTCCAGCAGCGCGGCGCTGTTCTCGCCCACCGTCAAGGACCAGTACCTGGACGCGCTGCCCAACGTGGTCATCACCGACGCCGTCGGCTCCTCCGAGACCGGCTTCAGCGGGATCGGCATGCTGACCAAGGACTCGGAGAAGTGGACCGAGGGCCCCCGCGTCAAGCTCATCCCCAACGCCATCGTCGTCAACGACGAGGGGAAGCAGGTGGAGCCCGGCTCCGGCGAGATCGGCCGGCTCGCCCGGGGCGGCTACATCCCGATGGGCTACTACAAGGACCCGGAGAAGACCGCCACGCTCTTCACCGAGGTGGACGGCAAGCGCTACGCCGTCCCCGGGGACCTGGCGCGCATCGAGGCCGACGGCACCATGACCCTGCTCGGCCGCGGCAACACCTGCGTGAACACCGGTGGTGAGAAGGTGTTCCCCGAGGAGGTGGAGGGTGCGCTCAAGGGCCACCCCGACGTGTTCGACGCACTGGTGATCGGCGTGCCCGACGAGACGTGGGGCCAGCGGGTGGCCGCCCTCGTCCAGCCCCGCCCCGGCACCTCTCCGGCGTTCGACGACCTGGACCGCCACGTCCGTGGTCAGCTCGCCGGCTACAAGGCCCCGCGCAGCCTCTGGCTGGTCGAGGAGATTGAGCGCCTGTCCACCGGCAAGGCGGACTACAAGTGGGCTCGGCAGCACGCCGAGCAACGACCTGAGGAGGACCTGTGCGCACCGCGCTCAGCGAACAGTTCGGCATAGAGCACCCGATCTTCGGCTTCACCCCGTCCGAGCACGTCGCCGCGGCCATCAGCCGCGCCGGCGGTCTGGGGGTGCTCGGCTGCGTGCGGTTCAACGACGCCGAGGAGCTCGACGCGGTGCTGACCTGGATGGACGAGAACACCGACGGCAAGCCCTACGGGGTGGACATCGTGATGCCGGCGAAGATTCCGCAGGAAGCCGCGTCCATGGACCTGCAGAAGCTCATCCCCGACGAGCACCGGGCCTTCGTGAACCGCACGCTGGACGAGCTCGGCGTCCCGCCGCTGGACGAGGACGAGGAGCGCAACGAAGGGGTGCTGGGCTGGCTGCACTCCATCGCCCGCTCGCACGTCGACGTGGCGCTGCGCCACCCGATCAAGCTGATCGCCAACGCGCTGGGGTCCCCGCCCAAGGACGTCATCGACCTGGCGCACGAGAAGGGCGTGCCGGTGGCGGCGCTGGCCGGCAAGGCCGAGCACGCGGTGCGGCACGTGGACAACGGCGTGGACATCGTCATCGCCCAGGGCTACGAGGCCGGCGGGCACACCGGGGAGATCGCCTCCATGGTGCTGCTCCCGGAGATCGTGGACGCCATCGGCGACCGCGCCTCGGTGCTGGCGGCCGGCGGCATCGGCTCCGGCCGGCAGGTCGCCGCCGCGCTAGCGCTGGGTGCCTCCGGGGTCTGGATGGGCTCCTACTGGCTGACCACCGCGGAGTACAAGCTCGGTGAGATGCCCGCCGACGACGGTGGGCCCTCCACGATGCAGCGGGCGCTGCTGGCGGCCACCTCCAGCGACACCGTGCGGATGCGCAGCTACTCGGGCAAGCCCGCCCGGCTGCTCAAGACCCGCTGGACCGAGGCGTGGAGCGCCGAGGGTGCCCCCTCCCCGCTGCCCATGCCGCTGCAGAACGTCCTGGTGGGGGAGGCGCACCAGCGCATCGCTCGCTCCACCGACCCCGGGGTGGTCTCCATGCCGATCGGGCAGATCGTGGGCCGGATGAACGAGATCAGGCCGGTGGCCGAGGTGATGGCCGACCTGGTGGGCGAGTTCGACGCGACGGTGTCGCGGCTGGACACGCTGCGCTGACGAGCCTTGGCTGAGCGCTTCCCACCGGGTGGGGCTTCTAGGGTGACGGGATGATCGCCCCCGTCGTCAGCCCCGCCTGGTGGGACGCCCACCGCACCGACGTCGTGCTCGCCGACGTGCGGTGGTACCTCGACGGCCGCTCCGGCCGCGCCGCCCACGAGGCGGGCCACCTGCCGGGGGCGGTGTTCGTCGACCTCGACCGGTGCCTGGCCGCCCCGCCGAGCCCGGAGCGGGGCCGCCACCCGCTGCCCGACCCCGAGGTGTTCGCCGCCGAGCTGGGCCGGCTGGGCATCGGCGACGACGACACGGTCGTGGCCTACGACGACGCCGGGGGGCGCAGCGCTGCCCGCCTGGTGTGGCTGCTGCGGGCCACCGGCCACGAGGCTGCGCTGCTCGACGGCGGGCTGGCGGCCTACCGGGGTCCGCTGGAGACGGCGCCCGTCCGCCGCGCGCCCACCACCTTCACCGCCCGGCCCTGGCCGCGGGAGCGGCTGGCGGACCTGGACGAGGTGGTGGCGCAGGCGGGCGGTGGCGCCGGCGTGGTGCTCGACGCCCGGGCCCCCGAGCGCTACCGCGGCGAGCAGGAGCCGGTGGACGCCCGGGCCGGCCACGTCCCCGGGGCGAAGAACCTGCCCACCCAGGCCACGCTGGCCGAGGACGGCACCTTCCTCCCGGCGGCCGAGCTGCGCCGTCGCTTCACCGCGGCGGGCGTGGGGGCGGGTGCGCCGGTGACCGCCTACTGCGGCTCGGGAGTGACCGCCTGCCACAGCCTGCTGGCTCTG
Organism: Rhodococcus sp. X156; assembly: GCF_004006015.1. Taxonomy (NCBI): domain Bacteria; kingdom Bacillati; phylum Actinomycetota; class Actinomycetes; order Mycobacteriales; family Nocardiaceae; genus Rhodococcus; species Rhodococcus sp. X156. Next base: position 425,753 of record NZ_CP034766.1, read on the forward strand.
GAGCTCAGCGGGCTGGGTGCCGGTCGCCTCTACCCGGGGTCGTGGTCGCAGTACAGCAGCGATCCCCGCCGCCCCGTTGCCACCGGGGCATCACCAGGTGGTGTCGTGGACCAGGAAAACTGCCTGTGACCTGGGACTTGTCGCCTCTCAGGGCGTGACGCAGGCCGCTTTCCGGGGCCGATTTCGGGGGTCCAGCCTGTGATCCGAGTCACCGATCCCGGGCTGCTGACAAAAGCGTCCCGTTTTGCGGACATGCCGGCTGACCTGCGGAAACGGTGACGTCGCGGGTCGCCGGGGAGGCGTTACCTACCCGAGACCTTGGCGCTGCGGGGCCTCGACGCACCCGTGCTCGGTCCGTACGTTCGTTTGTGGCCGGGAACAACCGGCCGACACCGGGCCCGCCGCGCTCAATCCTGTCCCGCGGGCATCCGGAACCTCCGATCTAACCAGGGACAGGGACGGAGGACCCACATCCAGGGGCACACCCGGGATGCCGGCCGGAACCGCTGATCAGCGGCTCTGACCTTGGGGTGAAGCCAGCAGGCCCAGCTCGTGGACCTGGTGGCCGGGCAACCTCTCAGCCCGAACCCGACAGCTGACTCCGCAGGCGCAGGGAGAGGATCTACCCATATGACTCGCAAGACCACCACCGCCTCCAAGCACTCCACCGGCGCCCGCAACGCCGCCAAGGTCGTCATCGCCGGCCTCGTCGTCGGTGCCCCGATGGCGATCTTCGCCTCGCCGGCCTCCGCCGCCGGCAACGACTGGGACGCGGTCGCGCAGTGCGAGAGCACCGGCAACTGGTCCATCAACTCGGGCAACGGCTTCTCCGGTGGCCTGCAGTTCACCCCGAGCACCTGGAAGGCCTTCGGCGGCTCGGGCTCGGCCCACAACGCCTCCAAGTCCGAGCAGATCGCGGTCGCCGAGCGCGTGCTCGCCGGCCAGGGCAAGGGTGCGTGGCCGGTGTGCGGCAAGAACCTCGGTTCGGGCAACGCCTCCGCCAGCAGCTCCACCGCGAAGGCCACCACCAAGTCAGCCCCCAAGGCGCAGGCCCCCAAGGCTGCGACCACGCAGAAGGCGCAGGCGCCCAAGGCCTCGGCTGCCAAGGCGCAGGCCCCCAAGGCCAGCACCGCCAAGGCACAGGCGCCCAAGGCTTCGGCTGCCAAGGCGCAGGCCCCCAAGGCCAGCACCGCCAAGGCACAGGCGCCCAAGGCCTCGGCTGCCAAGGCGCAGGCCCCCAAGGCCAGCTCCGCCAAGGCCACCACCAAGGCGAAGGCAGCCAAGTCCAGCGGCAAGACCTACACGGTGAAGTCGGGCGACACCCTGTCGTCCATCGCCTCCACCCAGGGTGTGAGCGGCGGCTACCAGGCGCTGTTCAGCATCAACAAGGGCAAGATCAGCAACCCGAACATGATCTTCGCGGGCCAGACCCTGACCCTCGCCTGATCCTGCTCACCCGGCTCGGCCTCGGCTGAGCCAGCTGAACCAGCACAGGACCCCGCCACCGCCACCGGCAACGGTGTGCGGGGTCCTGTGCTGTCTGCGTGGACGGCCGGAGGGCGGTGGCTAGGCGGGCTCCGCGGCCAGGGTGGCGCCCAGGCGCAGCAGCTGCGCCGTCGCCGCCCCCAGCTCGAACTCGTTGCGCTTGGCCGCGGTGAAGTACCGGTGCAGGGCGTGGTCGGTGTCGATCCCCACGCCGCCGTGCACGTGCACCGCGGTGTGGCTCACCCGGTGCCCGGCGTCGGCAGCCCAGAACTTGGCGGTGGCCACCTCCGCGGTGCTGGGCAGGTCCTCCGCCAGCCGCCACGCCGCCTGCCAGAGCGTGAGCCGGATGGCTTCCACGTCGATGTAGGCGTCCGCCAGGCGCTGGGCCACTGCCTGGAAGCTGCCGATGGGACGGCCGAACTGCACCCGCTCCCTGGCGTACTCCGCGGTCAGCTCCAGCGCCCGCTCGGTGACGCCCAGCTGCAGCGCACAGATCCCGACGGTGCCGCGGTCCACCAGCCAGGTCAGTGCCGCCTCGCCGTCGGTGCCGAGGACCCGGTCGGCGTCCAGGCGCACGTCGGTCAGCTCCACCAGGCCGGCGCTGCCCCCGTCCACCAGCTGCTGGTCCTGCACCTGCACGCCGGGATCGTCGCTGCGCACCAGCAGCACCACCGGGCCGGCGTCGGTGGCGGCCGCGACCAGCACGGCATCGGCCACCGGCGCCCAGGACACCGCGGACTTGGCGCCGTTGAGCACCCAGCCGTCGCCGCTGCGCTGTGCCCGGGTGCCACCGGTGCCGGGCTCGTCCACCAGCGCCACGGTGAGCACCAGCTCACCCGCCGCGGCCGGTGCCGCCCACCGCTCGCGCTGGCTGTCCGTGCCCAGCTCGGCGATGGCCGCGGCGGCCATCACCACCGACTGCAGGTACGGCACGGGCGCCACCGCCCGGCCCAGCTCCACCAGCACGCTGCACTGCTCGAGCAGGCCGAAGCCACCGCCACCCACCTGCTCGGGGAGGGCGGCGGAGAGCACGCCCGCGGTGGCCAGGTCGGCCCACAGCTGCTGGTCCCAGCGCGGCCCGGTCTCCACGGCGCGCAGCCGCTCCTGGGTCACCTTGTCGGTGAGGATCTGGCGAGCCAGGCCGCCGAGGTCCTGCTGGGCATCGGTCAGGGAGAAGTCCACGTCGAGCTCCTAGCGCTTGGCGGCGGGCAGGCCGAGGGCGAGCATGGACACGATGTCGCGCTGGACCTCGTTGGTGCCGCCACCGAAGGTGAGGATCAGCGAGGAGCGGTGCATCCGTTCGACGCGGCCCTGCAGCAGGGCCCCGGCCGAGCCGTGCCGGACCACCGCGCTGTTGCCCAGCACCTCCATCAGCAGCCGGTACGCCTCGGTGGCGAGCTCGGTGCCGAAGACCTTGGTGGCCGAGGCGTCGGCGGGGGTGGGGGCCTGGCCCACGCTCCAGGCGATCTTCCAGTTGATCAGCTTGAGGAAGTCGGCCTTGGCGTGCACCCGGGCCAGGTGCAGCTGCACCCACTCCTGGTCGATCACCCGGGTGCCGTCGGGCAGCTTGGTCTGCTGGGCCCACTCCCGCACCTCGCGCAGGGCGGTGCGCACCGGGGCGGAGGAGGTCAGGGCGACCCGCTCGTGGTTCAGCTGGTTGGTGACCAGCGGCCAGCCCGCGTTCTCCGCCCCGACCCGGGAGGTCACGGGGACACGGACGTCCTCGTAGTAGGTGGCACTGGTGCCGGGTCCGGCCATGGTGTGCACCGGCGTCCAGGAGAACCCGGGCGCGTCGGTCGGCACGATGAGCATGCTGATGCCCTTGTGCTTGGGTGCCTCGGCATCGGTGCGGCAGGCCAGCCACACGTAGTCGGCGTACTGGATGAGGCTGGTCCACATCTTCTGCCCGTTGACCACGTAGTCGTCGCCGTCGCGCACCGCCCGGGTGCGCAGCGAGGCCAGGTCGGTGCCGGCCTCGGGCTCGGAGTAGCCGATGGCGAAGTGCAGCTCACCGGCGGCGATGCGGGGCAGGAAGAAGGCCTTCTGCTCCTCGGTGCCGTACCGCATGATCGTCGGGGCCACGCTGTTCACCGTCAGGAACGGCACCGGCGCCCCGGCCACCGCCGCCTCGTCGGTGAAGATCAGCTGGTCCATCATCGGGCGGGCCTGCCCGCCGTGCTCGGTCGGCCAGCCCAGGGCCAGCCACCCGTCGGCGCCCATCTGGCGGACGATCTCCTTGTAGGTGTCGCCGGTGCCGTACTCGCCCTGCGTGGAGCTCATCGCCTCGCGGCGCTCCGGGGTCATCAGGCGCGCGAAGTAGCTGCGCAGCTCACGCCGCAGCTCCTCCTGCTCGGGGGTGTAGCTGATCCGCATGGGCCCTCCTGGCTGGAACAGGTTCTTGCGACACTAGCGCGGACCATTGCTTCTCGGTAGAACCGGTTCTAGTGTCGGTCAGGGCCTGCTCGCGAGGCGGCCGGGCCGAGTCGGTCACCGATCGTTCGCAGTGGAGGCATTCCGATGAAGGTCACTGTCGACTTCGACCTGTGCGAGGCCAACGGAGTCTGTGCCGGCCTGGCGCCCAAGGTCTTCGACCTTGACGACGACGAGCAGCTGACGATCTTGCAGCCGGAGCCGCCGGAGGAGCTGCAGGCGCGGGTGCGCAAGGCCGTGGAGCGCTGCCCCAAGAGCGCACTCGCCCTCGAGGAGTGAGGCCCGTCCGTCTTGGTGCTGTCGAGCCGGACGAGAACACGTTCTAGCGTCGAAAGTCCCGCCGCCCAGCCGACTCGAGGAGCACCGATGAGCTTTGCCCGCAGATCAGGTCCGACCGGTCGGGCGTGCCGCCGGTGAGCGAGAAGCCACTGGCCGGCAAGGTCGCCGTGGTCACCGGAGCCGGCGCCGGGCTGGGCCGGGCGGAAGCGCTCGCGCTCGCCACCCAGGGTGCCGACGTGGTGGTCAACGACATGGCCGACACCGACGTGGTGGACGAGATCAAGGCGCTCGGCGTGCGGGCGGCCCTGGTGCAGGGCGACGTGGGTGAGCGCACCACCGCCGACGAGCTGGTCCGCACCGCGGTGGAGGACCTCGGCGGGTTGCACGTGGTGGTCAACAACGCCGGCGTCACCCGCGACCAGATGCTGTTCAACATGAGCGACGCCGACTTCGACCTGGTGGTGCGGGTGCACCTGCGGGGGCACTTCCTGCTCACCCGCAACGCCGGCGCGTACTGGCGCGAGCAGTCCAAGCAGGCCGGCGCCCCGGTGTACGCCTCGCTGGTGAACACCTCGTCCGAGGCAGCCTTCTTCGGCCCCGCCGGGCAGGCCAACTACGGCGCGGCCAAGGCCGGCATCACCACCCTGACCATGACCGCCGCCAAGGCGCTGAGCCGCTACGGGGTGCGGGCCAACGCCATCTGCCCGCGGGCCCGCACCGCGATGACCGAGGCGGTCTTCGACGCCCCACCGTCCGACGGGCCCGACCCGCTCTCGGTGGACAACGTGGCCCCGCTGGTGGCCTACCTGGCCTCGCCCGCCGCCGCGGCCGTCAACGGCCAGGTCTTCGTGGTCTACGGCGGGAAGGTGGCGCTGATGGCGCCGCCGACCATCGAGCAGAAGTTCTCCTCGGCGGGTGCGATGTGGACCCCCGAGGACATCGAGCGCTCCATCGGCGGGTACTTCGCCGACCGCGATCCTGCGCGGATGTTCGTCAACACCGACCTCGCACACCTCGCCTGAGGAGGCCGCACCACCATGACACTCACCATGCAGCCCCGGATCGACGCGCTCGGGCTCAAGACCGGCCAGCTCCTGGTCAACGGCCAGTGGCGCGACTCCGCCGACGGAGCCACCTGGACCCACCACCACCCGGCCACCGGCGAGGCGGTCGGCGAGTTCGCCGTCGCCACCACCGCCGACGTGGAGGAGGCCGTGCAGGCGGCGCGCACCGCGTTCGACGACGGGGCCTGGCCCCGGATGCGGGCGGGCGAGCGGATCAAGCTGATCCACCGCTACGCCGACCTGCTGCGCGCCAACGGCGAGGAGCTCGCCGGGCTGCTGGCGCTGGACAACAGCGTGCCGCTGTCCTTCGGTGGCATCTACGCCGCCTCCATCGACGTGGCGGCCGACGTGTTCGACCACCACGCGGGGTGGATCGACAAGATCGGCGGCCAGACCCTGCCCGCGTACCAGGGTGGCGACCACGTGGCGATGACCTTCCGCGAGCCGATCGGCGTGGTCGCGGCGATCCTGCCGTGGAACGCGCCGTTCCTGCTCTACGCGCAGAAGGTGGCCCCGGCGCTCGCCGCCGGCTGCACGGTGGTGCTCAAGCCCTCGGAGTACGCCTCCTTCGCCGTGCTGCGCATGGTGGAGCTGCTGGTGGAGGCGGGCCTGCCCGACGGCGTGCTGAACGTGGTCACCGGCCCGGGCGAGACCGTCGGCGAGGCGATGATCACCCACGACGCGGTGGACAAGATCAGCTTCACCGGCAGCCGGACCATCGGCCAGCACATCCTGCGGGCCTCGGCGGGCACCCTCAAGCGGGTCTCGCTGGAGCTGGGCGGCAAGAGCCCCGCCATCGTCTTCCCGGACGCGCCCAACATCACCATGGCCGGCATGACCACCATGGGCACCGTGTCGATGGGGCTGTCCGGGCAGGCCTGCGTGGCGCACAGCCGGGCGCTGGTGCACCGCGACGCGATGGAGGAGTTCCTCGCCGGCGCGGAGATGATGGCCGGTGCCATCACCTACGGCGACCCGTTCGACCCGGCGGTGCTGGCCGCGCCGCTGATCAACGACAAGCAGCTGCAGCGGGTGCTGGGCTACCTCGACCGCGGCGCCGGCGAGGGCAGCCGCCTGGTCACCGGGGGGTCGCGGGTGGACGGGGACCTCAGCGCCGGCAACTTCGTGCAGCCCACGATCTTCGCCGACGTGGACAACCGCTCCAGCCTGGCCCAGGAGGAGATCTTCGGGCCGGTGCTGGCCGTCGTGCCCTTCGACACCGAGGAGGAGGCGATCCGGCTGGCCAACGACACCCAGTACGGCCTCGGCGCCGGGGTCTACACCAGCGACGTCAGCCGGGCCATGCGCATGGCCCGCTCGGTGCGGGCCGGCACCGTGGGCATCAACGGCTTCACCATCGAGCCGCACCTGCCCTTCGGTGGTTTCAAGGAGTCGGGCATGGGACGCGAGGGCGGGCAGAGCGCCATCGAGGCCTACACCGAGCTCAAGACGGTGCTGCTGCCGCTGACCGACGAGGTGATGTGATGGCCGACCTGGCCGGCAAGGTCGCCATCATCACCGGTGCCGCGGGCGGGCAGGGCGCCGCAGCGGCGCGGCGGTTCATCGAGGAGGGCGCCCAGGTGATGATCGCCGACATCGACGACGTCAAGGGTGCCGCCCTCGCCGACGAGCTGGGGGAGCACGCCCACTACCGGCACCTGGACGTGGGTAACGAGGAGCAGTGGGCCGACCTGGTCGAGGAGACCGTGGCGCTGCTCGGCAAGGTGGACGTGCTGGTGAACAACGCCGGCATCCTGATGTTCTCCGCGCTGGCCGACACCACGCTGGAGCAGTACGAGCGGGTCATCCGGATCAACCAGGTGGGCACGTTCCTGGGCATGCGGTCGGTGGTCAAGCCGATGACCGCCGCCGGCGGCGGGTCGATCATCAACACCTCCTCGATCGAGGGCCTGGCCGCGGTGCCGCTGCTGGTCGCCTACTCCTCCAGCAAGTTCGCCATCCGGGGTATGAGCAAGGTGGCGGCGATGGAGCTGGGCGAGGTCGGCATCCGGGTGAACTCGGTGCACCCCGGGATGATCGACACCAACATGGTGTCCACCGCGGCCGGGGGTGGCGAGGTGGACCTCTCGCCGGCCGGGCGGAAGGTGGCGCTGCGCCGGGTGGGCCGCCCGGAGGAGATCGCCGAGGTGCTGGTGTTCCTGGCCAGCGACAAGAGCTCGTACTGCACGGGGGCCGAGTTCGTGGCCGACGGTGGCGCCACCGCCACCCACGCGTTCAACTTCGCCGGCTAGCAACCCGCACCCGGGCCGGGGAGCCTGCCGTGGCGGCGGCTCCCCGGCTCAGGCGGTGGTCTCCTCCGCGAGGTCGGGCCGGCCGAGCGCGCTGAGGAAGGACCGGGCCCAGCGGTCGACGTCGAAGGTCATCACCTGGCGGCGCATGGCTCGCATCCGTCGGCGGCCCTCGTCCTCGGTCTGGTCCAGCGCCTCCACCAGGGCCGCCTTCACCCCGTCGAGGTCGTGCGGGTTGACCAGGTACGCCGAGCGCAGCTCGGAGGCTGCCCCGGTGAACTCGCTGAGCACCAGCGCGCCGCCGAGGTCGCTGCGGCAGGCCACGTACTCCTTGGCCACCAGGTTCATGCCGTCGCGCATGGGGGTCACCAGCATGACGTCGGCGGCCACGTAGAAGGCGATGAGCTCCTCGCGGGGGACCGGCCGGTGCAGGTAGTGCACGGCGGGGTGGCCCACCTTGGAGTACTCCCCGTTGATGCCGCCGACCTCGCGCTCGATGTCGCCGCGCATCTTGATGTAGCTGTCCACCCGCTCCCGGCTGGGGGTGGCCAGCTGGATCATCACGGTGTCGTCGGCGTCCACCCGGCCCTCGGCCAGCAGCTCGCGCAGCGCGAAGAGGCGCACGTCGATGCCCTTGGTGTAGTCCAGCCGGTCCACGCCCAGCATGATGCGGCGCGGGTGCCCGAGGTCGCGGCGGATCTCCTTGGCCCGAGCCTGCACGCGGGGGCTGCTGGCCAGCTTGGAGATCTCCGCGGAGTCGATGGAGATGGGGAAGGCACCCACGTGGGCGGTGCGGTCGTCGATCTGCACCGTGCCCATCCGCGAGCGCACACCCACCGAGGCCCGGGACGCGTTCTGGCCAGCCAGCCGGCGGGACAGGTAGAGGAAGTTCTGCGCGCCGCCGGGCAGGTGGAAGCCGATCAGGTCGGCGCCCAGCAGGCCCTGCACGATCTCCCGGCGCCACGGCAGCTGCATGAACAGCTCCACGGGCGGGAACGGGATGTGCAGGAAGAAGCCGATGAGCAGGTCCGGCCGCAGCTCTCGCAGGTACTGCGGCACCAGCTGGAGCTGGTAGTCCTGCACCCACACGGTGGCACCGTGCGCGGCGGTGCGCGCGGTCTCCTCGGCGAAGCGCCGGTTGACCCGGACGTAGGTGTCCCACCAGGTGCGGTTGAAGTCCGGGTGCACGATCACGTCGTGGTACAGCGGCCACAGAGTGGCGTTGGAGAACCCCTCGTAGTACTCGGCGACCTCGTCGGCGCTCAGGCGCACCGGGTGCAGCCGCAGGCCGCCCTCCTCGAAGGGTTCGACGTCCACGTCGGCCACGCCGGTCCAGCCGACCCACGCGCCGTCCTGGCTGCGCAGCACCGGCTCCAGCGCGGTGACCAGCCCGCCGGGGCTGCGCTTCCACCGGTCGGGACCACCCTCGACGCGCTCGAGGTCCACCGGAAGCCGGTTGGCGACCACGACGAATTCGGACTGGCCGTGTTCCTGGGTCTCGGGCGTGCTCGTCTCGGTCACGCGATCAGCCTAGTTGGCCGGGGACTCGAGGTGCTGGTCGAGACAAGGACATTCCGTCTCGGTCGACGCCGAGACGGCTTGTGCCCCAGGTGCGCCCGCGGCCGGCACGGGGCCGAGCGCGGGCGGCCGTGGGACGGGTCTAGCTGTTGGAGTGTGGGCCCACGCCGAGCATGTCGAGCAGCATGATGCACTCGGCAGTGTCGTTCGAGTGCGCCGCGATCACGCGCTGGGCCTTGCGTGCGGTTTCCTGAGTGACGGTCTCCACGACCTCACCATCTTCCAAGTTGGTAGCGACGTCACTGGTCTCGCCAGCAGACTTGGTTCCGTTCACCTGTGCCATGTTGCGGCACCCTCCTTCATCTCTTTCTCAGTCCTCGACCAGCACCTCCCGGTTCGCGCGACGGCGCTGGCCGAGAATTGCCCGACGCTCGCCCTCACCGAGCCCACCCCATACTCCGTAAGGCTCGCCGACGAGCAACGCGTGCTCGCGGCACTGTACGACCACCGGGCACCGTCTGCACACTTGCTTGGCCTCCGCCTCTCGGCGGGCACGCTCGGATCCGCGCTCGTTCTCGGGGTGGAAGAAGCGGGACTCCTCGAGGCCGCCGCACGCGCCGTGCTGCTGCCACTGCCAGTCTTCCACCAGGGGCAGGGCGAGCCGCGCCACAGTCGTCATGTCTCGGCCACGCCTCCTCAGCTGAGTCCCCCCACGACGGCCGCCGGCCGGCCGGCGACGGGGTGTCGGAGGCGCTGCGCGGTGAAGTGTGGGCTAAGCGTAGAAGCACTGTGGCCCAACGATCAAGGGTTCATGCGGCTGACCTCGTGCGCAGCCTCGGCGCGAGGGTGGTGCGGAACCGCTTGGCGAGCCACTCGCCGAACACCACGCCGGCCGCGAGCGCGGCTCCGGTGGCCAGTGCCGCGCTCATCTCCGACAGGCCCATGACCGCGTCGTCGTTGGTCATCGCGTACAGCCCGCGGTACACCGCCAGGCCCGGCAGGAGCGGGGTGATGCCTGAGACGGCAATCACCAGCGGCGGGACCCGGTAGCGCCGGGAGAGCACCCCGCCGGCGAAGCCGACGAAGGCGGCCGCCGCGCCGGACGCCATCAGGGTGCCGCCGGCCAGGTTGGACAACAGGCCGAAGGCCAGGAAGCCGACCGCCCCCGCCGCCGCTGCGAAGGCCAGGGCCCGGCGCTCGGCGTAGCAGGCCAGCGCGAAGAAGCCCGCTGCCGCCGCAGCCCCGAGCACCTGCACCGGCAGCCGGGACAGGCTGGTGGTGCTGGCGAGCAGCGGCGGCAGGTCGACGCCCACGCCCGAGGCGAACTTCAGCGCCAGGCCGACGCCGACGATGATGCCGGCGGTGAGCATCAGCACCTCGGTGAAGCGCGCCGCGGCGGTGACCATCGCGCCGGTGATGGCGTCCTGCATGGAACCCACCAGCGACAGCCCGGACAGCAGCACGATCACTCCGGCCGCCGCCACCTGGGAGGGGCGCACGGTGAGGTGCAGGGGATCCTGCACCGCGTAGAGCAGAGCCGCGGGCAGGGTGGCGATGAAACCGCCCACCACCTGCTGGAAGAAGCCGGGCAGGCCGGTGCGGTTGAGCACCCGTCGGGTGCGGTCGATGACCACGGCCGACAGCAGCGCCACCAGCGCCACCAGCCACTCACCACCGACCAGCACCGCGATGCTGGCGGCCATGCCGGCCCACGCCAGGGTGGAGACCCACCGCGGGTAGGGGTGCGGAGCAGTGGTGATCTTGTCCAGGGCCTGGTGCGCCTCGCGGGCGCTGAGCGCGCCGGCCTCGGCGTCGCAGATCACCCGGTCGACGTCGGCCAGGCGGGTGTAGTCCAGCGAGCGGTAGTTGACCACCCGCATGGTGTTCACCGGCGGGCTGGACAGCCCGCGGTGCGCGCTGATGGTGATGGCCGTGTAGGTGATGTCCACCTCGCACCGGGGCAGTCCGTAGGCCGAGGTGAGGGTGAGGATGTCGGCGGTGACGTCAGCGGTGGCCGCTCCGCTGGAGAGCAGCACCTCGCCGACCCGCAGCGCCAGGTCGAGCACCTCGGCAATGGCCGCCTCGCCGGTGAAGGCGGGCGCGGGGCCGGTGGGGTACTGGGCCGGCGCGGCGAACTGCACCGTGCTCGGGTCCTTCTGCCGCACCACGGGCGCGCGCGGGGGGCGCCGAGGTGGGGGGACGGAGGACGGGTGCAACCCGCTCCCGGCGCCGCTGCCCCGGATGGGCTCGTTGCCCCTGACCCACTGCACTACCAACACCTCGTGTTCTCGCCGACGACGGCCCACCGCTGCGGGGCCTTCCCCCCATGGTCCCGCCTGCGTCCCGCGGACCAAGCCTCTCAGCCATGAGTTGCCTCACAACCAGCTCGGTGCACCGGTCGCGAGCGCGTGCGGCCCCTTGCTCAGCCGTCGGTGACCTCGTCGCTGGCCAGCAGGCCGGTGTCGGCCAGCGCCTCGGCCAGGCTGTCGTGCCGGAAGACCGAGGTGACCTGGTCGTGCACCACGCGGAAGGCGGTGGCCACGGCCTGGCGCTGCTCCTGCTCGGCGCCGGAGAGCTCCTCCTCCACCACGACCACCCCGTGGTGGACGAACATCCGTCCGGGGGACACGGTGCCGCGGAAGCGCTCGGCCCACTCGCGCAGCGCCGCGATCCCTTGGCTGGCGCCGGTGGGGGTGGCGAGCTCGACGTCGTCGCTGGACAGGTTCAGCAGGGTGTCCAGGTCGTGCCCCGTGAGGGCGTCGTGCCAGGCCAGGACGGTGGCGATCTCCGAGGTGCTCACCCTTCTGACCGTAGCGCCGCCGTCGGATAGCATCACGCCGCACACTCGCGCCGGGTTAGCTCAGCTGGTAGAGCACCGCTCTTGTAAAGCGGTTGTCGTCGGTTCGAACCCGACACTCGGCTCCACCCCTGGCTCCTGCCCCGGCGGGCGCGCCCCCAGCTCCTCGGCCAGCCCGGTGAGGGCCTCGCTGCACCCGAGCTCCACCCTCACCGCGGCCAGCGGGTCGCCCCGGGTGGCACCACGGTTGACCACCACCACCGGGCGCCCGGTCCTCGCCGCGTGCCGGACGAAGCGCAGGCCGGACATCACGGTGAGGGACGAGCCGGCCACCAGCAGGGCCTCGCTCTCCTCCACCAGCGCGAAGGCCCGCGCCACCCGCTCCTTGGCCACGCTCTCGCCGAAGAACACGATGTAGGGCTTGAGCAGCCCGCCGCAGGCCAGGCAGTCGGCCACCCGGAAGCCGGCGGTGGCCGAGACCACCGCGTCGGCGTCCGGAGCCACCTCCACGTCACCGAGCTCGAGCACCCCCTCGGTGAAGCCGGGGTTGAGCGCGGTGAGGCGCCCGGCCAGCTGGGCACGGCTGGTCAGCTCGCCACACCCGAGGCACACCACCCGCGCGTAGGTGCCGTGCAGGTCGATCACCCGGCGGCTGCCGGCGGCGCTGTGCAGCAGGTCCACGTTCTGGGTGATCACCCCGGTCAGCACCCCGCAGCGCTCCAGCTGGGTCAGCGCGCGGTGCCCGGCGTTGGGCCGCTTGGCCCGCAGCTGCAGCCACCCGACGTGGTTGCGCGCCCAGTAGTGCCGGCGGAACACCGGATCGCCGATGAACTGCTGGTAGGTGATGGGGTTGCGCGGCGGCGAGCCGGGCCCGCGGTAGTCCGGGATGCCGGAGTCGGTGGACAACCCGGCCCCGGTCAGGGCCGTGACGCGGAGCCCGGCGAGGACGTCGACCGCGCGGCGCAGCGCGTCCCTGGCGGCCAGCTCCCGCGCCGAGGTGGCTGCGGTGGAGGGCACCTGGCGAGGGTACGTCCCGGGTGCGGGGACGGTGCCTGGCGAGCGTCGCTCCGCCAGTGTTGGATGGAGCCATGCCCCTTGAAGGAGAGTACGAGCCCAGCACCCAGGAATGGGTCCGCAAGCAGGTCGAGGAGATCGAGGAGTCCGGCGGTACCCGCGGCAACTTGCTGAACGGCATGCCGGTGGTGGTGCTCACCACCAAGGGCGCCAAGTCGGGCAAGCTGCGCAAGATCCCGCTGATGCGGGTGGAGCACGACGGTGTCTACGCGGTGGTGGCCTCGCTGGGCGGAGCCCCCAAGCACCCCGTCTGGTACTACAACATCAAGGCCAACCCGGTGGTGGAGCTCCGGGACGGCACCACGGTGCGGGACATGACCGCCCGTGAGGTGACCGGCGAGGAGAAGCAGGTGTGGTGGGAGCGGGCCGTGGCGGCGTACCCCGACTACGCCGACTACCAGCGCAAGACCGACCGGGACATCCCGGTGTTCGTGCTGGAGGCGATCACTCCGCAGTGATCCACTCGCCTGGGCGCCCAGCCCGCGGTACGTGGCCGGGCGCGAGGACTTGTCGTGCGCGGTGACGGTGACGGCTGGGCCGTGGGGCCGGACGGCGCCAAGCGGTGGGGCCGCCACGGCGCGGCCGGCCTGCTGCTGCGCGCGCCCCGGGCCGGGGTGGCCGCCGTGCTGCTGCAGCACCGGGCCGTCTGGAGCCACCACGGCGGCACCTGGGGGCTGCCGGGGGGTGCTCGAGACAGCCACGAGTCGGCGGCCCAGGCGGCCCTGCGGGAGGCCGCGGAGGAGACCGGGGTGCGCAGCGAGGACGTCACGGTGCGCGCGGAGCGGGTGACCTCGTCGGTGCCCGAGGGGTGGAGCTACACCACCGTGGTGGCTGATGCCGCCCACGAGCTGGCCACCGAGCGAAACGGCGAGAGTGCCGAGCTGCGCTGGGTGGCCGAGGACGCGGTGCCCGAGCTGGAGCTGCACCCTGGGCTGGCGGGCAGCTGGTCGCTGTTGCGCGCCCGGCCGCTGCTGCTGGTGCTCGACTCCCGCCTCCCGGGCCTGCCCGACGGGCTGGCCGCGCAGCGGACGGTCGAGCTGCCGGACCGCACGTTCGGCTGGGTCAGCGAGATCCAGGTGTGCCCGGACCCGGCCACGGCCGCGCACGGGCGGTCGGGCCTGGTGGTGGTGGTCACCGCCGACCGCGGGCTGCACGCGCAGCTGCCCCCGGAGGTCCTGGCGGTGGAGCCGGCGGCCCTGACGGCGTGGTTCGGATGAGCTCGTCCTCCTCCCGCACCGCAGTGCCGGAGGAGGAGCCGGACTACCGGTTCACCCTGGCCAACGAGCGCACCTTCCTGGCCTGGATGCGCACCGCCCTCGCCCTCCTCGCTGCGGGCGTCGCCGTGGTCCAGCTGGTTCCGGAGTTCTCCGTGGCCGCAGTGCGGATCGGCGTCGGCGTCACCCTCGGCGTGCTGAGCGTGGTGATGTCGGTGGGCGGCACCTGGCGCTGGTACGCCACGCAGCGGGCCATGCGGCGCGGTCACCCGCTGCCGCGCACCTGGCTCACCTGGATCCTCGGGGGCGGGCTGATGCTGGTGGCGGCGCTGGCCGTGGTGCTCCTGCTCGGCGAGCACTGACGGTGCCGGTCCGGCGGGCTGCGACCGCCGTGCGCGCGCCCGGCGGCGGGCAGGGCGTCGCTGAGCGCACCCAGCTGGCCTGGAGCCGCACCTCGCTGGCGGTGCTGGTCAACGGCGCACTGTTGCTGCTGCGCTATCCGCAGGAGGGCGAGGTGGGCCGAGCGGACATAGCCTTAGCGGCACTCTCTGTAGTTATAGCGGCACTCACGGTATGTTTTGGCCGAGTGCGATCACGACAGATCGCCGCACACCGAGATGATCCTCCTGGTCCACGCACAGTGGTCATATTGGCACTGTCCGGAGCAATCGCCCTTTATGCAGCGGCGATCGTGGCTAACCTTCTGCTGCGCTGACCCGAATTGATCAAGAACTTGGTGTCCTGGCGCACGCTGCGATAACGTCATTCCACGACGCGGATACTCCAGACAGCGGGTTGATGCCATCTCGAAGGATTATCGAGGGTGGTGCCCAGTGGCGGATTACAGTCGACTTCCAGGTCCGGTGGAAGATCATTGGCAGTGGCAGGCGCAAGGCGCGTGCCGAGGCCTGCAGACCACGATGTTCTTTCATCCCGAGTACGAGCGCGGCCCGACGCGGCTGCGCCGGGAGCAAGAGGCCAAGGCCGTCTGCCGGCGTTGCCCGGTCATCGACCGGTGCCGGGAGCACGCCCTCCAGGTGCACGAGCCCTACGGCATCTGGGGCGGCTTGTCGGCCGAGGAGCGCAAGGACCAGCTCCGCGCCCGCCGCCGGGCCGAGACGATGCCCGGCGCGGCCCGCAGCAGCGGTGACGGTGCGGCGACGGTCAATCCTCGCAAAGGTGTAGAGGCTAGCTAAAACTCTGGTTCACGCTAGGCACGATGGCCCGGTTTCGCTTCGGCGAAACCGGGCTGTCGGCCGCTCCACAGTGCACACCCGCAGGACGCTGCCCACGTCCAGGTACTGTTGGCAAAGGTCGTCGGGGCCTGGTTGTGAGTGTTGCAGTGGTGAGATTTGAGGTGTCACATGCGCAGTAGCGTCCCCTCGCGGAAGCGCACTTTTCACGCGGTGCGAGCGACGCTCGTCGGGCTGGCCCTCGTCGCCAGTGGCCTGGTTGCCATCACCACGGCCGGAGCATCCGAGCTGACGGTCGAGCCGGTCCCCAGCGGGGTGGCCGCGCCGGTGGCCAGCGTGACCGTTCCTGCGGCCGAGGGTCCGGTGGTCGTCGCCCCTGCCGGCCTCCCCGTGGTGGCTGGCGAGCAGTACGTCGTGGAGAACGACGAGGTGTGCAGCACCGGCTTCGCCGTCACCGCCCGCAGCGGAGCCGAGGGGTTCATCACCGCCGGGCACTGTGGCCGGGCCGGCAACGCGGTGCAGACCGCCGGCGGGGCCGAGCTGGGCAGCATCGCGGCCACCAGCTTCCCGGAGACCGACTTCGGCTGGGTAGCCATGCTGCCCGGCTTCACCGGCACCGGCACGGTCAGCCAGCACGACGGCACCACCGTCCCGGTGCGAGGCGCCGCGCCCGCCGCGGTCGGCGACCCGGTGTGCATGTCCGGGCAGGCCTCAGGCTGGCACTGCGGGGAGGTCGTGGCGCTGGACCAGACCGTGCAGTACGACCAGGGACTGGTCAGCGGGTTGACGGCCACCTCGATCTGCTCCGACGCCGGCGACTCCGGCGGCGCCTTCATCAGTGGCAACCAGGCCCAGGGGGTCGTCTCCGGCGGAGTCGGCGACTGCGCGACCAACGGCACCACGTACTTCCAGCCGCTCGGCCCGGTGCTGGACGCCTACGGGCTGAGCCTGCGAGTCGGCAGCTAGCTCCTCCCGACAGCCAGCACCGCCCGACCGGGCCGGCGCGAGCTCTGGGTCAGTCGCGCAGGGCCGCGGCCAGCTCGGCGGCGGCGGCGCGGGGGTCGGCGGCCGTGGTGATCGCTCGCACCACCGCAACCCGGGTGGCGCCGGCCGCCTGCACCTCCGGCAGCCGGGCGGCGTCGATGCCGCCGATGGCAAACCACGGCCGCTGCGCGCCATGGGCGGCGGTGGCCCGCACCAGGTCCAGGCCCGGCACCTCACGGCCGGGCTTGGTGGGCGTGGGCCAGCACGGTCCGGTCGCGAAGTAGTCCACACCCGGTGCCAGGTCCGCGTCCTGGGCCTGCTCCAGGGTGTGGGTGGAGCGGCCGATGATCATGTCCTCGCCCACGATCTCCCGCGCCATGGCCACCGGCAGGTCGTCCTGGCCCAGGTGCAGCACGTCGGCCCGGGCCGCGGCGGCGAGGTCGGCGCGGTCGTTGACCGCCAGCAGCGCGCCGTGCCGACGGCAGGCTGCGGAGAGCACCGCCAGGGCCGCCAGCTCCTCGCGTGCCTCGAGCGGACCGAGCTGCTGCTCACCGGCGGAGTCCTTGTCGCGCAGCTGGATGATGTCCACCCCACCGGCGAGGGCGGCGTCGGCGAAGGCGGCGAGGTCACCCTTCTCCCGACGCGCGTCAGTGCACAGGTAGAGCCGGGCAGTGGCGAGTCGCTGGCGGATGTGCATGTTGCCGAGGCTAGCGACTACGGTGGCTCTCGGTACGCACGGGAGTCCCGCACAGGGGGCTGAGAGGGAGCTGGGAGCTCCGACCGTCGAACCTGATCCGGATCATGCCGGCGCAGGGAGCGAGGAGAACAGATGCGTGTGCACGACCGTGGACGCCTGAGCGTCGTCGGGGCTGGTGGCGTGGGTCTGTCCGTGGCCTGGCGGGCCGCCTGCGCGGGTTGGCGCGTACGGCTGCACGACCCCCTTCCCGCCCGCGGTGCCTCCTGGGTGGCGGGCGGAATGCTCGCCCCGCTCACCGAGGGCTGGCCGGGCGAGGAGGACGCCCTCGTCCTCAACACCGACTCGCTGCACCGCTGGCCCGACTTCGCCGCCGCGCTGAGCGCCGGCGCTGGGACGGACGCGGGCCTGGGTGCCGCGGGAACCCTGGTGGTGGGCCTGGACAGCGCCGACGTCGGTGAGCTGGCGGTGCTCGCGGAGTGGCTGGCCGCACGCGGGCGCACCGTCACCGAGCTCGGCCGCCGGGAGCTGCGGGAGCGCGTACCCGCACTGGCCCAAGGCATTCGGCGCGGCCTGGACGTTCCCGGTGACCTCGCCGTGGACAACCGGGCGCTGCTCGCGGCGCTGCAGGCGGCCTGCCTGGCCGCCGGGGTGGAGCTGGTGCACGAGGCCGTCACCGACCTGGCCGCACTGCCCGCCGACCAGGTGGTGCTCGCCGCCGGTGCCGGCTCACCCGCCCTGGTGCCCAGCCTGCCGGTGCGCGCGGTGAAGGGCGAGATCCTGCGCCTGCGCCACCGCCGCAGCGTGCTGCCCGCGCCCGGCTGCACGGTGCGCGGCGTGGTCCACGGCCGGCACGTCTACCTGGTGCCCCGCTCGGACGGCATCGTCGTGGGGGCCACCCAGCACGAGGTGGGCGAGGACCGCGACGTCACCGTGGGTGGGGTGCGCGACCTCATCGCCGACGCCGAGGCGGTGCTGCCCAGCATCGCCGAGTACGAGCTCACCGAGGCGATCGCGGGGCTGCGGCCGATGACTCCGGACAACCTGCCGCTGATCGGCCGTCTCGACGAGCGCACCGTGGCCGCCACCGGCCACGGCCGCAACGGCCTGCTGCTGCTCCCGCTCACCGCTGACGCCGTGCTGGCCGAGCTCGACGGCAGCCCGCTGCCGGAGGCGGCGCCCGCCCATCCCAGGAGGTTCTCATGACCGTGACCGTGAACGGCTCAGCGCGTGAGCTGGCCGCCGGCTGCACCGTGGCCGAGCTGCTGCTCGCCGAGGGCGCACCGGAGAAGGGGATCGCGGTGGCCCTCAACGGCACCGTCGTCCCCCGAGGCCGGTGGACCGCAGAGGTGCCGGCCGGCGCCGTGGTGGAGATCGTGACGGCGGTGCAGGGTGGCTAGCCGGGACCAGCACCAGCCGGCCGACACCGGGCTGCGCATCGCCGACCGCACCTACCGGTCCCGGCTGATCATGGGCACCGGCGGTGCGGCCAACCAGTCGGTGCTGGAGCGGGCGCTGCTCGCCTCCGGCACCGAGCTGACCACGGTGGCCATGCGCCGCGTCGACGCCGCCGGCGGCAGCGGAGTGCTGGAGCTGCTGCGACGCAACAACATCGACGTGCTGCCCAACACTGCTGGCTGCCGTGGCTCGGCGGAGGCGGTGCTCACCGCCCAGCTGGGCCGCGAGGCGCTGGAGACCAGCTGGGTGAAGCTGGAGGTGGTGGCCGACGAGCGCACGCTGCTGCCCGACGCGGTGGAGCTGCTCGACGCCGCCGAGCGGCTGGTGGACGACGGCTTCACCGTGCTGCCCTACACCACCGACGACCCGGTGCTGGCCCGCCGGCTGCAGGACGTGGGGTGTGCCGCCGTCATGCCGCTGGGCTCGCCCATCGGCACCGGCCTGGGCATCGCCAACCCCCACAACATCGAGATGATCGTGGACGCCGCCGAGGTTCCGGTGATCCTGGACGCGGGCATCGGCACCGCCAGCGACGCTGCGCTCGCCATGGAGCTGGGCTGCGACGCGGTGCTGCTGGCCACCGCGGTCACCCGGGCCCAGCACCCGGAGCTGATGGCGCAGGCCATGGCCGCGGCCGTCATCGCCGGCCACGCCGCCCGCCGGGCGGGTCGCATCCCGCGCCGCTTCTGGGCGCAGGCGTCCTCACCCACCCTGCCGGGGAAGGACGCATGAGCCAGGCCGTGCCGCCGCCCAACGTGCTCAGCATCGCCGGCACCGACCCCAGCGGCGGCGCAGGCATCCAGGCCGACCTCAAGGCGTTCTCCGCGCTCGGGGCCTACGGCACCACGGTGATCACCTCGCTGGTCGCGCAGAACACCCACGGCGTGCACTCGGTGCACCAGCCGCCCGCGGCCTTCATCACCGACCAGCTGGACAACCTCCTCGCCGACGTGCGAATCGCCGCGACCAAGACCGGCATGCTCGGCACCGCCGAGGTGGTGGAGGTGGTGGTCGACGGCCTGCGTCGGCACGCGCACGGCTACCTGGTGGTCGACCCGGTGATGGTGTCCACCAGCGGCCACCGGCTGCTGGCCGCCGACGCGGTGCACGCGGTGCGCACCCAGCTGCTGCCGCTGGCCGACCTGATCACCCCCAACCTGCCCGAGGCTGCCGACCTGCTCGGCGAGGACGAGGCCACCGACGAGGCGACCATGCTCGAGCAGCTGCACCGGCTCGGCGAGCTGGGCCCGGCAGTGCTGCTCAAGGGCGGCCACCTCGACGGCGACGACAGCGTGGACCTGCTGCTGCTCGACGGCGAGGTCACCCGGCTGTCGGCGCCCCGGGTGCACACCCGCAACACCCACGGCAGCGGCTGCACCCTGTCCGCGGCCATCACCGCCCTGCGCCCGCAGCGCCCGGACTGGTCCAGCACGGTCACCGAGGCCAAGGAGTACCTCTCCGCGGCCTTCCGCGCCGCCGACCGGCTGGACGTGGGCACCGGCCACGGCCCCCAGCACCACTTCCACGCCTGGTGGCCGACCCCGTGACCGGCCCGTGACCACCGCCACGCTCACCGCCACGCCGGTGCGCACCCTCGGGCTGCGCTCGCAGCTGGGCCTGTGGGGCAACCTGGGCATCTCCCTGCTGCTGCCCGTCGCCGCCACCTACATCGTCCTCAGCGGACAGTCCCTGCTCGCCACCCTGCTGGCGGTGGTGGTGGGAGCGGTCATCGGCAGCACCCTGCTCGGCCTGGCCGCCGCCGCGGGCGCACGCACCGGCGCCCCGGCGATGGTGCTCATGCGCGGCCTGCTGGGCACCCGGCTGTCCAGCCTGCCCACCGCGGCCAACCTGGTGCAGTGCGTGGGCTGGGCGACCTTCGAGATCTTCGTGATCGCCGAGGTGGCCACCCAGCTCACCGACGGCCCGCGCTGGGTGTTCGTGCTCGTCGGCGGAGTGCTGGCCACGGTGATGGCGCTCCACCCGCTGGGCGTGGTGCACCTGCTGGCCCGCTACGCGGTGTGGGCGGCGGTCGCCTCCACCGCGTACCTGCTGGTGCAGGTGCTGCGCGAGCCACTGCCCGGACTCACCGACGGCGACTTCGGCGGCTTCTGGCTCAGCGTCGACCTGGTGATCGCGCTGCCGGTGTCCTGGGTGCCGCTGGCGGCGGACTACGCCCGGCACTCCCGCTCGGCCACGGCGTCGTTCCTCGGGGCCAGCGTCGGCTACGGCACCGCCACCATCCTGTTCTTCGCCCTCGGCGTGCTGGCCGTCAAGGTCTACGGCGTCACCGGCTTCGACGTGGTGGCCCAGCTGCTGCTGCTGCCGGTGGCCGTGGTCGCGGTGCTCATCCTGGTGCTCGACGAGCTGGACGAGGCGTTCGCCAACCTGTACTCCACGGCCGTCAGCGCGCAGAACCTGCGACCGGGCTGGGACCGCCGCCACCTGGTGCTGGGGGTGGGGGCGCTGGCCACCGTGCTGGCGCTCACGGTGGACGCCACCGGCTACGAGCCGTTCCTGTTCCTGCTCGGCGCCGTCTTCGTTCCGCTGACCGCCACCTTCCTGGTTGCCTACTACCTGCTGGCCCGCCGCTCCCGCACCGGGTGGGACGTCTCCGCCGGCGCCCCCGCGCGGTGGGAGATGCTGCTGCCCTGGGCCGTCGGATTCGTGGCCTACCAGCTGGTGGCGCCCACCGCGCTCACCGGCTGGGCGCAGGGCTGGACCAGCTGGTGGACCGCGCGACAGGCCGACGTCGGGCTCTCCGGCAGCGGCTGGTCGGCCTCGCTGGTGTCACTGGCCGTGGCCGGTGGGCTCACCGTGGCGGTGGGGCTGGTGTCGCAGCGCGTGCGCCGGACGGTGCGCGCATGAGCACGCTGTCGCAGCGCCTGCACCGGCTGGGGGAGCCGCTGCTGCAGCAGCAGCTGGCGCACCCCACGGTGGTCGGCATCGGCCGCGGTGACCTGGACCGCGACGAGTTCGGCCGCTGGCTGGAGCAGGACTACCTCTACCTGCTCGACTACGTGCGGGTGTTCAGCCGGCTGGCCTGGCAGGCGCCGGAGGAGCACCTGGGGGAGCTGGTGGACCTGGCGCACAGCACCTGGCACGAGGAGCTGGACCTGCACCGCGCGCTGGCCGCACCCTTCGGCGCGCAGCTGGACACCGCCACCAAGAGCCCGCAGTGCGCGGCGTACACGGGCTTCCTGCTCAGCTCGGCCGCCGACTACGGCACCGGCCTGGCCGCGCTGCTGCCCTGCATGTGGGGCTACTCCCAGCTCGGACAGCGCCTGGCCCAGCACCCGCCGGCCGACCAGCAGTACCGGCAGTGGGTGGACACCTACGCCGACCCCGGGTTCGCGGAGCTGGCCCGCCGGTGCGGGCAGATGCTGGACGACGCCGATCCCGACCCGGTCCGTGCCGAGGCGGCGTTCCTGCAGGCGATGCGCCACGAGCTCGACTTCTGGGACGCCCGGTGAGCGCCGCCCCCGCCGCCAGCACCAGCACCGCCGAGCAGCTGGTGGCCGGTCAGGCTCAGCTGTGGCACAAGTGCCTGACCCACCCGTTCGTGCTGGCCACCGCGGAGGACTCGCTGCCCCCCGGCGCCTTCGACCGCTGGCTGCTGGCCGACCACCACTTCGTGGTGCAGTTCCGCCGCTTCCTGGCCGGGGTGCTCGCCCAGGCTCCGGACGAGCCCGCCCGGGACGTGCTCGCCGGCGGCATCACCGCCCTCACCCCGGAGCTGGCGCTGTTCCGGGAGCAGCTGGCCGAGCGCGGGCTGGCGCCGCACACCTACCGGCCCACGGGGGCCGCGCTGGCCTACACGTCCTTCCTGCTGGCCAGCCTGGCCGACGGTTACGGCGTGGCCGCCGCGGTGCTCTACGGGGTGGAGAAGGCGTACTTCGACGCCTGGACCGCGGTGCGCGAGCGGGCGGCGCTGACCAGCTCGCCCTACCGCGGGTTCATCGACAACTGGTCGGCCCCGGCCTTCGGTGCCTACGCCGACGACCTCGGCGCCCTGCTGGGCCAGGGCGCCCCGACACCGCAGCAGGAGCAGGCCTTCGCCCAGGTGGTCAGCTTCGAGCTGGCCTTCTGGGACGAGGTGCACACCGGGTAGACCGGTCTGGTCGACCCAGGCTCAGTCCACCTCGGCGACCGCCTGGGCGAACTGCGCGGCATACAGCTGCGCGTAGGCGCCGTCGGCGGCCAGCAGCTCGGTGTGCGTGCCCTGCTCCACGATGCTGCCGGACTCCATCACCAGGATGACGTCGGCGTCGCGGATGGTGGACAGCCGGTGGGCGATGACGAAGCTGGTGCGGCCCTGGCGCAGCGAGCTCATGGCCCGCTGGATGAGCACCTCGGTGCGGGTGTCCACCGAGCTGGTCGCCTCGTCCAGGATCAGGATGGTCGGCTGCACCAGGAAGGCCCGGGCGATGGTGATCAGCTGCTTCTCGCCCACGCTGACGCTGGAGCCCTCCTCGTCCAGCACCGTCTCGTAGCCCAGCGGCAGCGCCCGCACGAAGCGGTCCACGTGGGTGGCCTCCGCAGCCGCCTCCACCTGTGCTCGGGTGGCACCGGGCACGCCGTAGGCGATGTTGTCGGCGATGGTGCCGCCGAAGAGCCAGGCGTCCTGCAGCACCATGCCGGTGCACGCGCGCAGCTCCTCGCGGGCCATGGCGGCGATGTCCACCCCGTCCAGGGTGATCCGACCACCGGTCACCTCGTAGAAGCGCATCAGCAGGTTCACCAGCGTGGTCTTGCCGGCCCCGGTCGGGCCCACGATGGCCACCGTCTGGCCCGGCTGCACGGTGAGGGAGAGGTGCTCGATCAGCGGGGTCTGCGGGTCGTAGCGGAAGGAGACGTCCTGGAAGGCCACCCGCCCGTGCAGCTCGGCGGGGCGCTGCGGCAGCTTCGGGTCGGGCTCCTGCTCCGCGGCGTCGAGCAGGGCGAAGACCCGCTCGGCCGAGGCGACGCCGGACTGCAGCAGGTTGGCCATGCTGGCCACCTGCGTGATGGGCTGGCTGAACTGGCGGGAGTACTGGATGAAGGCCTGCACGTCGCCCAGCGACAGCGCACCCGTGGCCACCCGCAGCCCGCCGACCACGGCCACCAGCACGTAGCTGAGGTTGCCGATGAAGGTCATCGCCGGCTGGATGGTGCCGGAGATGAACTGGGCCTTGAAGCTGGCCTGGTACAGCGCGTCGTCGTGCTCGTCGAAGGTGGCGATGGCCTGGTCCTGACGGCCGAAGACCTTGACCAGGGCGTGGCCGGTGTACATCTCCTCCACGTGTGCGTTGAGCCGGCCGGTGCTGGCCCACTGCTTGACGAACTGCGGCTGCGCCCGCTTGCCGATCATGGTGGCCACCACCACCGACACCGGGACGGTGATCACCGCGATCAGCGCCAGCAGCGGCGAGATCACCAGCATCATCACCAGCACCCCGATGATGCTGAGCAGCGAGCTGACGATCTGGCTCAGCGTCTGCTGCAGCGACTGGGCGATGTTGTCCACGTCGTTGGTCACCCGGCTGAGCAGCTCCCCGCGCGGGTGGCGGTCGAAGTAGCTCAGCGGCAGCCGGGACAGCTTGTGCTCGGCGTCCTCGCGCAACCGGTAGACGCTGCCCTGCACCACGGTGGCGGTGATCCGGCCCTGCAGCAGGCTCAGCAGCGAGGCGCCCAGGTAGACGGCCACGGCGAGCAGCAGCACCCGGCCCATGGCGTGGAAGTCGATGCCCTGGCCGGGCACCACGTCCATCCGCGCCACGATGTCGGCGAGGTTGCCCTCGCCGTCGGAGCGCAGCCGCTGGACCGCCTGGTCGGTGCTGGTGCCCTCCGGGATGGAGCGGCCGAGGATGCCGGCGAAGATCAGGTCGGTGGCCCAGCCCAGGATCAGCGGACCCAGCACGGTGAGGCCCACGCTTCCCGCCGCCAGCAGCAGCGACACCAGCACCAGCGCCCGCTGCGGTCGCAGGGTGGACAGCAGCCGCAGGCCGGAGCCACGGAAGTTCATCGCCTTCTCCACCGGCGCGCCCATGCCCGGGCCCGGTCCGGGGCCGCGGCGTGGTCCAGGGTGGCTCATGCCGCCTCCTCCGCGGTGAGCTGGGACAGCACGATCTCCTGGTACACGCCGTTGTCGGCCATCAGCTCCTCGTGCGTGCCCGAGCCGACCACCCGGCCGGCGTCGAGCACCACGATGCGGTCGGCGCCGCGAATGGTGCTCACCCGCTGCGCCACGATCACCACCGTGGCGTCGGCCGTCTCCTGCACCAGCGCGGTGCGCAGCGCGGCGTCGGTGGCGTAGTCCAGCGCGGAGAAGGAGTCGTCGAAGAGGTAGATCTCCGGGCGGTGGGCCAGGGCGCGGGCGATGGCCAGCCGCTGGCGCTGCCCGCCGGAGAGGTTGGAGCCGCCCTGGGCGACCCGCGAGTCCAGCCCGTCGGCCAGCTGGGCCACGAAGTCGCTGGCCTGGGCCACCCGCAGGGCGTGCCAGAGCTCGTCGTCGGTGGCGTCGGGGTTGCCGTAGCGCAGGTTGGAGGCGACTGTGCCGCTGAACAGGTACGGCTTCTGCGGCACCAGGCCGATGGCGGTGGACAGCGTGGGGCCGTCCAGCTCGCGCACGTCCACCCCGTCCACCAGGACGGCTCCCGCGGTGGCGTCCATCAGCCGGGCCACCAGGTTGACCAGCGTGGTCTTGCCGCTGCCGGTGGCCCCGATGATCGCGGTGGTCTCCCCGGGTCCGGTGCGCAGGGTGATGCCCTGCAGCACCGGCTGCTCCGCACCCGGCAGCCGGTACTCCACGTCGCGCAGCTCCAGGTGGCCGCGCTGCAGCCCGCGGGTGACCGGGCGGGTGGGCAGCACCA
Source organism: Rhodococcus sp. X156 (assembly GCF_004006015.1). Classification (NCBI taxonomy): domain Bacteria; kingdom Bacillati; phylum Actinomycetota; class Actinomycetes; order Mycobacteriales; family Nocardiaceae; genus Rhodococcus; species Rhodococcus sp. X156. The sequence goes on from NZ_CP034766.1 coordinate 451,040, forward strand.
CGCTGGAGGCGGTGTCCAGGACCTCGCGCAGCCGCTCGGCGCAGACCTCCGCGCGCGGCACCATCATGAACATGAAGGTCGCCATCATCACGGCCATCAGGATCTGCATCAGGTAGGTGAGGAAGGCGGTGAGCGCGCCGATCTCCATGGCGCCGCTGTCGATGCGGTGCCCGCCGAACCAGAGCACGGCCACGCTGAAGACGTTCATCACCAGCATCACCAGCGGGAACATGTACGCCATCAGCCGCCCCACCCGGAGCGAGACGTCGTAGAGCTCGCCGTTGACCTCGGCGAAGCGCTCCTGCTCGGCGCGGTCGCGGACGAACGCCCGGATCACCCGCACCCCGGTGATCTGCTCGCGCAGCACCTGGTTGGTGGTGTCGATGCGGTCCTGCACCACCCGGAACAGCGGTCGCAGCCGGGAGACGATGATGGTGACGATGACGCCGAGCAGCGGCACGGCGAGGACGAGCAGGCCGGACAGCGGCACGTCCTGCTCCAGGGCCAGCAGGATCCCGCCCACGCACATGATCGGCGCGGTGACCATCAGCGTGAACGTCATCAGGGCCAGCATCTGCACCTGCTGCACGTCGTTGGTGGTGCGGGTGATCAGCGACGGCGCCCCGAAGCGGCCCATCTCCCGCGCGGAGAAGGTGAGCACCCGGCGGAACACCGCCGAGCGCAGGTCGCGGCCCACCGCCATCGCGGTGCGCGCCCCGAGGTACACCGCGGCCACCGCGCAGGCGATCTGCACCAGGGTGACCGCCAGCATCCAGCCGCCGATGCGGACGATGTAGCCGGTGTCGCCGAGCACCACGCCGTTGTTGATGATGTCGGCGTTGAGGCTGGGCAGGTACAGGGTGGCCAGCGTCTGCAGCAGCTGCAGCGCCACCACCCAGCTGATGTCGCGACGGTAGGGCGCCAGGGTGGAACGCAGGAGCTGGATCAACAAGGTGGGGCCACGCCGCTCTCGTCCGGGCCCGTCGCTCGTGGCGGGTCGACCCCTCGATTGAACCACCCGCCCGTGCGGGGGCTCCCACCCCTTTTCCCTGCGGGCACCCGCGGCGGTCGTGGTGGCTGCACGGGTCAGGTGGATCAGGACGAGCGGGAGGCCGGCCGGCCCAGCATCGTCGTGAGCATCAGCTGCTCGACCCGGTGGTGCGCCTCGGCGGTGGGGGAGAAGCGCAGGAGGCGACCGACGTCGAGCACCAGGCCGAAGGCGGCGTGCACCAGGAAGCGGGCCTGGGCCGCAGCCAGGTCCGGGCGCACCTCGGCGAGCAGGTGCACCCACTCCTCGACGTTGAGCCGCTGCATCGTGCGCAGCGTCGCGCGCTGGTCGGCGGGCAGGTTGCCGATCTCGGCGAAGTACACCGACATCAGCTCGCTCTGCGCGAAGGAGAGCTCCACGTAGACCTCGACCAGCCGGGCCAGCCCCTCCTGCGGACTCCGCGAGGCCGCCAGCGACGAGGTGATCGCCTGGGTGAGCCTTTCCGAGGCGCGGTGGAAGGCGGTGGCCAGCAGGTCGCTCTTGCTGGCGAAGTGCCGGTACACCCCGGAGGCGTTCATCCCCGCGGCGGCGCCGATCTCCTCGATGCTCACCTCGTGGTAGCCCCGGCGGTGGAACAGCGCCACCGACTCCTGCAGCAGCACCTCGCGCTTGGACGCCACCGCCAGCCCCACCCGTGCCGGCGGAGCCTCGACGCCCGGCTCGCTGGGCAGCTCGCAGCGCAGCACCGACCAGCAGGCCTGCAGCAGCAGCGCCCGCGCCCGGTCCGTGGAGAGGGTGCCGCGGTGCGCGGTGGTGCTGGCGATCACGCTGAGCGCCGCCACGCCGAGAACCTGGGCGTCCCGGGCGGTCAGCTCCGGGCGCAGCTGGCTCAACGGGTCCACCAGCCGACGACTGACGCGAGTGATCTTCTCCCTCAGCCGCGCGCGGTCCGCCGGCCGCAGGTACCGGCCCTCCCAGCGGTAGAGCCCACCGGTGCGCCGGTTGTCCAGGGTGGTGGCGATGATGGCCAGCAGCGCGTGGCGCAGCTGCTCCTCGGCGTCCTCGGCCGGTTGCTCCGCTGCCTCGTCAGTCGCAGCCACGAGGGCGTCGGCCAGGGTCATGGCGGCGTGCCGGAACAGTGCGTACTTGTTGGGGAAGTGCCGGTAGAGGGCCGGCCCGGAGATCCCCAGCCGGGACGCGATGTCGGCCACGCCGACCGCGTGGTAGCCGTTCTCGCTGAACGCCTCGGCCGCCGTCGCGGCGATCTGGGCCTTGCGGTTCTTCGGCCGCCGGCGGACCGGAGCCACGTCCGCTGGCGGCGCGCCGGTCGCTGGCTCACTGGTCACGGGACTCCCCGGTGCGGGTCGGGAGCGCGGGGCGCGGGTGCGCTCGGTGCGGGTGGAGCAGGCGGCACGGTGCGGCGATGTTACCCGAGGCTGCACCTGCTGGTTCCGACGTCGGAGGTCCCCGCAGCTGGGCGGGGGGCGCGAGCGTGCACCACGAGCACCCTGTCCGCCCGGTGTTGACAACGGCGTGCGTTGCGAGGATGTTAACCGCCATTCTGACGTCGTGAGCAAAGGACGATTCATGGGGCGCTCCGAGATCCCGTTCGACTCCGCGGGCGGTTCGGCGTGCTGAGCACCCGGTGCGCGCAGGGGTTCAGGCCGTGCCGCCCCGAGGTGCAGGGCGTGCTGACGTGGGTCGGCCGCGCGTGAGCGGGCTGCTGGTGAGCCGGGAGGGCGGCGTCCTGCGGCTGACGATCGACCGGCCGGAGCGGATGAACGCCCTGGACGGGCCCACCGCCCTGGCGCTCGCCGACGCCCTGACCAAGGACGCCGTCCAGCCCGACGTGCGGGTGGTGGTCATCGCCGGCACCGGCGGCGCGTTCTGCACCGGTGCGGACGTGCTGGCCATCGCCAGCGCCGAGCCCCCGGCCAACCAGGCGGAGGCGGACGCCCGCGCCCAGCAGACGATGGACACCGCCAACCGGCTGGTGCGGGCCATCATCGAGCTGCCGCTGCCGGTCGTCGCGGCGGTCAACGGCCCCGCGGCCGGGCTCGGGGTGTCGCTGGCGCTGGCCTGCGACCTGGTCTACGCGGCCGAGGAGGCCTACTTCCTGCTGGCCTTCGCCAACGTCGGGCTGATGCCCGACGGCGGCGCCAGCCTGCTGGTGCCGGCAGCGCTCGGCCGGGCACGGGCCAACGCGATGGCGCTGCTGGCCGAGCCGATGACGGCCGAGCACGCCTGCGCGACGGGACTGATCAACGAGGTGCTCCCTGCGGCGGAGCTGGCTGAGCGGGTGGACAAGGTGGCCCGCCGCCTGGCGCGCGGGCCACGGCGTGCCCTCGAGCTCACCAAGCGCGCCCTCACTGCGTCCACCCTGGCGCTGCTGGAGGACGCGCTGGAGCGGGAGTCGGTGGGGCAGCGGGAGCTGCTGGGGTCCCCAGACTTCGCCGAGGGCATCGCCGCGGTGCTCGAGCACCGGCGCACTCGGTTCGCCTGAGCGAACAGCGGCAAACTTCAGCACGTCTCGCGGCTAAGGATCGTGCGTCGTGCGAAGAATGATGGTTAACAAGGGCGGACGCCCGGTGGTCATGGTTGTGTAATACTCGTCACAATCACGGCCGAGTGCGGGCTCGCTCTCGCGCCGGTCAGCTCTGGTGAGAGGAACCCCTCGATGACTGTCTCCGCCGACCCCACCGCCGACCTCACTGCCGACCCCGCTGCTGATCTCACCGCCGAGCCGCTGCGGTCGCGGCGCAGCAACTGGAACAACCAGGTCCGCCGGCACGCCCTGATGAAGCCGGCTGCGGTAGCGCTGCGCTTCGAGGGCGCCGCCACCAGCTGGAGCGAGCTCGACGGCCGGGTCACCGCCTTCGCCGACGCGCTCAGCCGCCGCGGCGTGGGCTTCGGCGACCGAGTGCTCATCGTGATGCTGAACCGCCCCGAGTACCTCGAGGTGGTGCTGGCCACCAACCTGCTCGGGGCCATCGCGGTGCCGGTCAACTTCCGGATGACCCCACCGGAGATCGCCTTCCTGGTGCAGGACAGCGGTGCCCGGGCCGTCGTCGCCGACGCCCTGCTGGCCCCGCTGGTGGCCAAGGTCCGCGAGCAGGTGAGCGAGCTGGAGGTCAGCATCACCGTCGGTGGCCCCGCCGAGGGCGACGTGCTCGGCTACGAGCAGCTGCTCACCGAGACCGGTGCGGCGCACGCCCCGGTGGACGTCCCGGACGACACCCCGGCGCTGATCATGTACACCTCCGGCACCACCGGCCGGCCCAAGGGCGCGGTGCTCACCCACGCCAACCTGCAGGCCCAGGCCTTCACCTGCATCCGGGCCCTGCAGATGCACGGCACCGACGAGGTCGGCTTCTGCGCCGCGCCGATGTTCCACATCGCCGCGCTGGGCAGCCTGGCGCCGTCGCTGCTGCTGGGGGTGCCCACCGTGGTGCACCCGACGGGCGCGTTCGACCCGGGTCAGCTGCTGGACGTGCTGGAGGCCGAGGGCGTGACCACGCTGTTCCTGGTGCCGGTGCAGTGGCAGGCGGTGTGTGCCGAGCAGGCGGCCCGGCCCAGGCAGCTGCAGCTGCGGGTGATCTCCTGGGGCGCGGCCCCGGCCTCGGACACGGTGCTGCGAGCGATGGCGGAGACCTTCCCGGAGGCGCTCAACGTCGCGGTGTTCGGCCAGACCGAGATGTCGCCCATCACCTGCGTGCTCGACGGCGAGGACGCGCTGCGCAAGCTGGGCTCGGTGGGCCGGGTCATCCCCACCATCCAGGCCCGGGTGGTGGACGACGAGATGAACGACGTCCGCCCCGGCGAGGTCGGCGAGATCGTCTACCGCGGCCCCACGCTCATGCAGGGCTACTGGCAGAACCCGCAGGGCACCGCGGATGCGTTCCACGGCGGCTGGTTCCACTCCGGCGACGTGGTGCGCCAGGACGAGGAGGGCTTTGTCTTCGTCGTCGACCGCAAGAAGGACATGATCATCTCCGGCGGGGAGAACGTCTACTGCGCCGAGGTGGAGAACGTGCTCTACGAGCACCCGCAGATCGCCGAGGTCGCCGTCATCGGCCGACCCGACGAGCGCTGGGGCGAGGTCCCGGTGGCGGTGGCCGCGGTCACCGGCGGTGAGCTGACCATCACCGAGCTCTCCGCGTGGCTGGACACCCGGCTGGCGCGCTTCAAGCACCCCAAGGACCTGGTGGTGGTGGACGCGCTGCCGCGCAACGCCAGCGGCAAGGTCGTCAAGGGCGAGCTGCGCTCGGCCTATCCGAAGGTGGGAGCCGGCTCGGTCTGACCCGGACAGGGCTGCCCAGGTCAGTCCAGCGCAGGTCGGTCCAGCGCAGCCTGGCGGCGGGCCAGGCGACCGATCCCCGGGACGAACCGGCCGACCCGGGCCGCGTGCTCGGATTAGGCGCTGCCGTGCACAGCCAGCAGGTACGGCTCCTCGACGACCCGGACCTGCAGCTGCAGGGCCACGAGGAGCAGCACCAGCCCGGCCACGGCGACGGCGACGACGTTCGGGCTGAGCAGCACCAGGGCCGAGCCCGGTCAGGCTCATGGCGGTGAAGATGGGGTTGCGCGCCACGGCGAACGTGCCGGTGACCACGAGATCGGTGCGCTCACTCGCGTCGACGCCGATGCGCCGAGTGATCGCCGCCACAAGAGGGTGGTTCGGGCGCCGGCGAAACACTCCGGCCACTCGCCGGTAGCAATCCGGCCATCAGCGTGGCGTTCAGTGCGCTGAGCAACACTGGCAGATGCACCGACACACGCAGCGCGGAGGACGAACATGAAGGTAGTGGTGGTCGCGGGCAACCCGAAGCCGGGCTCACGCACGCTCGAGGCGGCAACCCTGGTGGCCAGCGCGCTCACCGGCGAGGAGCCCGCCGAGGTCATCGACGTCATCACCCTGGGGCCGGGTCTGCTCGGCTGGGGTGATGCCGGGGTGCAGGCGGCGGTGGCGACCGTGCAGGCGGCGGATCTGGTGGTGGTGGCCAGCCCGACGTTCAAGGCGACCTACACCGGGGTGCTCAAGCTCTTCCTCGACCAGTTCGCCACCGGCGACGGGCTGCGGGGCGTGGTGGTGGTCCCGCTGATGCTCGGGGCCGGACCCACGCACGCGATGGCGCCGGACCTGTTCCTCAAGCACGTGCTGGTCGAGCTGGGGGCCACTGCGCCGGCACCGGGACTGTTCCTGCTTGACTCGACGTACAGCAGCGATACTCGAGTCGCCGACTACGCGGCCCGGTGGGGAGCTGTGCTCACCGCCGCCGCCAGCTCACGAACGGAGACTTCATGACCACCCCCAGCACCTTCGACCAGGGCGAGCTGCGCAACGCCTTCGGACAGTTCCCCAGCGGCGTGGTGGCGGTGTGCGCCGAGATCGACGGCACCCCCGTGGGCATGGCCGCCAGCAGCTTCGTCGCGGTGTCCCTGGAGCCGCCGCTGGTGGCCTTCTGCGTGCAGAACACCTCGTCCACCTGGCCGCGGCTGCGGGCCTGTCAGCGCATCGGCATCAGCGTGCTGGGGGAGGCCCACGACGGCGCCGCCCGCACCCTGGCCGCCAAGACCGGCGACCGCTTCGCCGGGCTCACCCTGCGCACCAGCGACGACGGTGCGGTGTTCATCGAGGGCGCGACCACGTGGCTGGACACCACCGTCACCGAGGAGGTCCCCGCTGGTGACCACGCCATCGTGCTGATGGCGGTCAACTCCTTCGAGGTGCTGCAGGACGTGGCGCCGATCGTCTTCCACGGCAGCAAGTTCCGCAAGCTCGCCGCCGACGCGGGCTAGCCGCTGGCCCCGGCACCTCAGCGTGTCGGGGCGGTGGCGGTGAACGCATGGCTTCCTCCCTGACTCCTCGGAGCAACACCGAGGAAACCTTGCCCTCCTAGGTTCGTGGGGCCAGGTCGTCGCCACGACGCAGGGGGAGCATGCCGACCAAGACGCACTGCCCGTACTGCTCGCTGCAGTGCGGCATGACCCTCACCGCCCCGGCTCCCGACGCCCCGGCTGACGCCCTGCCGCTCACGGTCGCGCCGCAGGAGGACTTCCCCACCAACCTCGGCGGGCTGTGCGCCAAGGGCTGGACCTCCGCCGAGCTGCTGGCCCACCCCGAGCGGCTCACCCAGCCGCTGGTGCGTGACTCCCGGCACGAACCACTGCGCCCCACCACCTGGGACGACGCGCTCGACCGGGTGGTGGCCGGCATCCGCCGCAGCCAGGACGCCCACGGCCGCGACAGCGTGGGCTGCTTCGGCGGCGGCGGCCTCACCAACGAGAAGGCCTACCAGCTGGGCAAGTTCGCCCGGGTGGCGCTGGGTACGGCGTCCATCGACTACAACGGCCGCTTCTGCATGTCCTCGGCCGCCAACGCCGCCGGGCGGGCCTTCGGCATCGACCGCGGCCTGCCCTTCCCGCTGGCCGACGTCGCCCACGCCGACGCCGTGCTGCTGGTGGGCAGCAACCCGGCCGACACCATGCCCCCGGCCATGCAGTTCTTCGACGCCGGCCGCGAGCGCGGCGCCCGCCACGTCGTCGTCGACCCCCGCCTGACCGGCACCGCCCGTCGCGCCGAGCTGCACCTGCAGCCGGTGCCCGGCACCGACCTGGCCCTGGCCAACGGCATGCTCAACATCGCCATCCGCGAGGGCCTGGTCGACCACGACTACCTCGCCGAGCGCACCACCGGCTTCGAGGCGGTGCGCCGGGCGGTGCGGCTGTACTGGCCCGACCGGGTGGAGCGCATCACCGGCGTCCCCGAGGCCGACCTGGTGGCGGCGGTGCACCTGCTGGCCGAGGCGCCGCGGGCGATGATCCTCACCGCCCGCGGTGCTGAGCAGCACAGCTCCGGCTCGGACACGGTGATGGCCTACATCAACCTGGCGCTGGCCCTGGGCCTGCCCGGACGGCCCTACTCCGGCTACGGCACCATCACCGGCCAGGGCAACGGGCAGGGCGGTCGCGAGCACGGACAGAAGGCCGACCAGCTGCCCGGCTACCGCCGCCTGGACGACCCCGCGGCGCGGGCGCACGTGGCGGGGGTGTGGGGCGTGCACCCCGACGAGCTGCCGCAGCCGGGGGTCTCCGCCTACGAGATGCTCGACACCCTGGGCACCGACGGCGGGGTGCGGGCGCTGCTGGTCACCGCTTCCAACATCGTGGTGTCCGCCCCGCGGGCCGCGCACGTCACCGAGCGGCTGCGGGCGCTGGACCTGCTGGTGGTGTCGGACTTCTTCCTCTCCGAGACCGCGGCCCTGGCCGACGTGGTGCTGCCCACCACCCAGTGGGCCGAGGAGACCGGCACCATGACCAACCTGGAGGGCCGGGTCATCCTGCGGCAGCAGGCCATCGACGCCCCGGACGGTGCGCGCACCGACCTGTGGATCATGCGTGAGCTGGCCGAGCGCCTCGGCCGGCCGTTCTTCTCCGACGACCCGGAGGTGGTGTTCGCCGAGCTCGGCCGCGCCAGCGCCGGCGGCAAGGCCGACTACTCCGGGCTCAGCCACCAGCGCCTCGCCCAGGACCAGGGCGTGTTCTGGCCGTGTCCCTCCCCGCGGCACCCCGGCACCCCGCGGCTGTTCACGGTGGACTTCCCCACGCCGGACCGGCGTGCCCACCTGCACCCGGTGGAGCACAAGGGCACCGCGGAGGTGCCCGACGAGGAGTACCCCTACTACCTGAGCACCGGCCGCCTGGCCCGGCAGTACCAGTCGGGAACCCAGACCCGGCGAGTGCCGTCCCTGGCCGCCGACGGGGCCGGTGCCGCGGTGCAGCTGCACCGCGACCTGGCCCAGCGCCTGGGCGTGGGCGACGGAGCCCTGGTCCAGCTGCGCACCCGTCGGGGCAAGGCGGTGATGGCAGTGGAGGTGGTGGCGGGCATCCGCCCGGACACCGTCTTCGCACCCTTCCACTGGGGCGGGGAGTCCAACGCCAACCTGCTCACCAACCCGGTCCTGGACCCGTACTCCCGCATGCCCGAGTTCAAGGTCTGCGCCGTCGCGCTGGACCGTGCCGACCTTGCTGACCCAGCCCGCCCCACCGACACCGAGAGCGAGCCGAGCCATGCCTGACAGCAGCACTCCCCGATTCCTGCAGGGCGTCTTCGCCTTCGACGGCAAGGGCCTGGACAGCCCCTTGCCGCTGTCCCCCGAGCTGCGCTACTCGGTGCCGCCGGGAGCCACCACCCAACCGGTCTACTTCCGCGGCGGCAACAGCGCGCCGGAGATGATCACCGTGGTGCTGGTGCGCGACGGAGCGCCCATGCGCTACTTCCCCATCGCCGCCTCCGGGGCCTGTCACGTGCCGCTGCGAGTGGTGGAGGACCTGCTGGGCGACACCGTGCTGGAGATCCACGTGGCCGCTCCGGAGGGGTGCAGCGGGACCGTGGTGGTCGACCTGGGGCTGGTGGAGGTCTGATGACGCTGCTCGAGGAAGCCCCAGCCGCCCGCAACGGCCACGAGCCGTCGCGCTCGCGCCTGGTCGTGGTGGGCAACGGGATGGCCGGGGTGCGCGCCGTGGAGGAGATCCTGGCCCGCGACGGTGCGGGGCAGTTCGCCATCACCGTCTTCGGCGACGAGCCCTACGGCAACTACAACCGCATCCTGCTGTCCAACGTGCTGGCCGGCTCCGACGACACCTCGGAGATCTACCTCAACCCCGTCGACTGGTACACCGACAACGACATCGACCTGCGCGCCGGCGTCCGCGTGGTGCGCATCGACCGCTTCGCCAAGGTGGTGCTGGCCGACGACGGCAGCACCCTGCACTACGACCGCCTCGTCATCGCCACCGGCAGCCGCTCCTTCTTCCCGCCGATGGAGGGCATGTGGGCGGACAACACCACGCTCACCGCGGGTGTCTTCGGCTTCCGCAGCCTGGACGACTGCTCCGGGATGATCGACTACGCCGCCGGCAAGGCCCGCGCAGTGGTGATCGGCGGTGGGCTGCTGGGGCTGGAGGCCGCGCGCGGGCTGCAGAACCGCGGCCTGGAGGTGGAGGTGGTGCACGCCGCGCCCACCCTGATGAACGCCCAGCTCGACGACGACGCCGGCGCCATCCTGCGCCGGTCGGTGGAGAACCTGGGCATCACCGTGCACACCGAGAAGCGCACCGAGAAGGTGCTCAGCGCCGACGGCGCCGTCACCGGCATCGAGTTCTCCGACGGCACCCAGGTGCCCTGCGACATGCTCGTGGTCTCCGCCGGAATCCGGCCCAACGTGGGACTGGCCGTGCGGGCCGGGCTCACCGTGGAGCGCGCCATCGTCGTCGACGACCACCTGCGCTCGGTGGACGACGAGAACATCTACGTGGTGGGGGAGTGCGCCCAGCACCGCGGCCAGGTCTACGGGCTGGTCGCACCGCTGTGGGAGCAGGCGACCGTGCTGGCCGAGCACCTCACCGGCACCAACCCCAAGGCCGTCTACCAGGGCTCCCGGATGGCCACCAAGCTCAAGGTCGCCGGCGTGGACGTGGCCGCCATGGGGCTCAAGCACCCGGAGCACCCCGACGATGAGTTCGTCCAGTTCTCCGAGCCGCGCAACGGCATCTACAAGACGATCGTGGTGCGCGACGGCAAGCTGGTGGGCGCCACCCTGGTGGGCGACGTGAGCAAGGTGGCGTTCCTCATGCAGGCGTTCGACCGCGGGCTGCCGCTGCCCGAGGAGCGCATCTCGCTGATGTTCGACCTGGGCACCCCGTCGGTGGAGGTGGGGGCGGCCGAGCTGGCCGACGACGCCCAGGTCTGCAACTGCAACGGGGTGAGCAAGGCGGCCATCGTCAGCTGCGTGCAGGGCGGGCAGAAGACGGTGAGCGGGGTCTCCGCCGCCACCCGGGCCGGCAAGGGCTGCGGCTCGTGCAAGGGACTGCTGGGCCAGGTCGTGGAGTGGGCGGCCGGCGGCGCGGTGGAGGAGGACGCCTCGGCCAGCTGGTACGTGCCCGGCGTGCCCTACGCCAAGCCGGAGCTGATGCGGCTGATCCGTGAGCTCGAGCTGCACTCGGTGTCGTCGGTGTTCGCCGCCCTGGCGCCGGAGGCCGCCGAGGACGCCCAGTCCAAGATGGGCCTGGCCTCGCTGCTGCAGATGATGTGGGCCGAGGAGTACGTGGAGGAGCACGACGCACGGTTCATCAACGACCGGGTGCACGCCAACATCCAGCGCGACGGCACCTTCTCGGTGGTTCCGCAGATGAAGGGCGGGGTGACCAGCTCCGAGCAGCTGCGCAAGATCGCCGACGTCGCCGACAAGTACGAGGTGCCGCTGATCAAGCTCACCGGCGGTCAGCGCATCGACCTGCTCGGCATCCGCAAGGAGGACCTGCCCGCGGTGTGGGCCGACCTGGACATGCCCTCGGGCTTCGCCTACGGCAAGAGCTTCCGCACGGTGAAGACCTGCGTGGGCACCGACTTCTGCCGCTTCGGGGTGGGCGACTCCACCGCCCTGGGCATCGCCATCGAGGAGCGCTTCAAGGGCATCGCCGGCCCAGGGAAGATGAAGCTGGCCGTCACCGGGTGCCCGCGCAACTGTGCCGAGGCGCTGTGCAAGGACCTCGGGGTGGTGGCGGTGGAGGGCGGCCGCTGGGAGATCTACGTGGGCGGGGCCGCGGGTGCACACGTGCGCAAGGGGGACCTGCTCGCCACCGTCACCAGCGCCGCGGAGGTGATGACGCTGACCGGTCGCTTCCTGCAGTACTACCGGGAGAGCGCCAACTGGCTGGAGCGCACCTACAGCTGGGTGCCGCGGATGGGTATCGAGCACCTCCGCGCAGTGGTGGTGGACGACAGCGAGGGCATCGCCGAGCGCCTGGACGCGGAGATGCAGAAGGCGGTGGACGCCTACCGCGACCCGTGGACGGACGGCAGGGAACCGGCCACCCCCGGGCAGTTCCGCCCCTCGCTGCCGCTGACCGTGCTCCCCCAGGTGCCGGTCCGGTGAGCGCCGAGCCGCTGGAGGAGGTGGACGCCCCGGTGGTGGGCCACCTCGAGGACATCCCGGTGGGGGAGGGCCGGGCCTTCGCGGTCGCCGGTGACCAGGTGGCGGTGTTCCGGCTGCGGGACGGCTCGCTGCGGGCGCTGGACGCGGTCTGTCCGCACCGGGGCGGCCCGCTGGCCGACGGCCTCACCGACGAGCGGGTGGTGGTCTGCCCGCTGCACGGCTACACCTACGACCTGGCCACCGGGCAGGAGATGTCCAGCGGGGCAACGGGAGTGTGTGCCTACCAGGTGAGCGCCGACGAGGGCGGAGCCATCAGGATCGGTCCACGAATCGCACGGTGAGGCGCGCCCCCGCCCACCGTGCAGCACGGCTCTGCCTGCGATGATGTGCCGGACGATCAACGCTGCGGAGAGCTGAGGCCGGGATGACAGACACGGGCACCGACAGTCGGATGGTGGTCGCGACGGAGGTGCACCTGACCCTGGCGCGGCTGTCCCGCCAGCTCCGCCGCGCACGTCGCCCCACCGAGCTCGCCGTCGGGGCGATCTCTGCGCTGGACGCCCTGGTGCGCCTCGGGCCCACCCGCCTCGGTGACCTCGCCGCTCGTGAGCAGGTGGCCGCGCCGACCATGTCGCGGATCGTGGCGATGCTGGAGACCGAGGGCTACGTCGAGCGCAGCCCCGACCCGCAGGACGGCCGCGCCCGTCTCTTCGGGGCCACCGAGCAGGGGGAGCTGCTGATCACCGGGGTGGTCTCCGAGCGCACGCGGGCCCTGGCCGACCGCCTGGACCGGCTCTCCCCGAGCCAGCGGGACGGGCTGATCGAGGGCCTGCGGGCGCTGGAAAGCACCTTCTCCTGGGACGACCCGGCCGGGGCTAGTCGCTGAGGTAGCGGTAGCGGTGGTGCTCGGTGAAGCCCATCGACCGGTACAGGCCCAGCGCCGCCTCGTTGCCCTCCGCCACCTGCAGGTAGGCGCGCTGAGCGCCGCGCTCGTGGCCCCACCGCAGCAGGGCGGTGCACACCCGACGGCCGAGCCCGGTGCGACGGTGCTCCGCCGCCACCTCGATGGCGTTGAGACCCAGCCACCTCGTGCCGTCCGGGGCGGTGGTGAGCGCGCCGCGCCCGATCGCGAGCGGGTGCTCGCCCCCGATCCTGGCGAAGCCGAGCTCGCCGTCGAGCACCGCGGAGACCACCTGCGCGGCGACGTCGGGCGCCGGTTGTCCGCGGTAGTGGTAGCGCTGCAGCCAGGCCGCGTCAGGTGCGCTGGCGATCTGCACGTCTGGCGCTGCGGCTGCCCCGGGATCAAGGGGTGCGGTGAGCACCACGACAGGGTCGGCCGGCTGCCAGCCCAGCTCGGCGAAGCGCATCCGGTCGGGCACCTGGAAGCGCACCGGCAGGTCCCGCTCGGCGTACCAGGCACGCACCTGCTCCACGGCGTCGTCCACGCCGGGCGGGCCCACCACCAGCACCGTGTTGGCCCGGTTGCTGAAGCCCGCACCGGCGCGCAGCAACCACCGGCCCAGCCACTGCTGCTCCAGCCCGGGCCAGGCGCGCGCCGCGGCCTCCTCCAGGTTGGCGATGGCGCGGGCGCTCACCGGAGCGGCCGGAACGGCCTTCAGCGCCACCACCTGCTCGGGGGCCACGCTGGTCAGCTGGCCGTCGGCGGACTCCACCACCACCAGGGGGCCCAGCGACCGGAGGGTCCCCAGCCGGTCGGTCATCGGGTGACTGCCGCCAGCAGGCAGCCGGTAGCGCAGCATCACCCGCTGGCCGAGCGAGGGCAGCGGCGGCACTAGTGGCCGAAGGGGTCGGGAACCTCGCCGGGCATCCAGCTCAGCCCCGGCACGCCCCACCCGTTGCGCTTCACCATCTTCTTGGCGGCCCGCTGGTTGCGACCGACGAGCACGTCCAGGTAGAGGAAGCCGTCCAGGTGGCCCACCTCGTGCTGCAGGCAGCGGGCGAAGAAGCCGTGGCCGGCGATGTCCACCGGCTTGCCGTCACCGTCGACCCCGGTGACGCGCGCCCAGTCGGCCCGCCCGGTGGGGTAGCCCTCGCCGGGCACCGAGAGACAGCCCTCGTCGGACTCGTCCGGGTCGGGCATGGTCTCGGGGATCTCCGAGGTCTCCAGCGTGGGGTTGACCACCACGCCGCGGCGCATCACCACGTGCTCGGGGTCGTCGGGGTCGACGTCCGGGCAGCCGTAGACGAAGAGGCGCTTGCCCACGCCCACCTGGTTGGCGGCGAGGCCCACGCCGTTGGCCGCGTCCATGGTGTCGAACATGTCCTGGATCAGGGTGTGCAGCTCGTCGTCGAAGTGCTCGACGGGTGCGGTGGGGGTGTGCAGGACAGGGTCACCGACGATGCGGATGGGCAGGATCGACACAAGCGCGGAGTCTAGTCGGGCGGCCCACCAGCACCTCCGCCGGCGACGACCACCACGGGCCGGCGGCGACCGCGGCCGGGCCCGCCCACCAGGCTGCGCACGACCTCGTCACCACCAGCGCCGATCCGCCGCCCCTCTCGCCGCGGCGGGTGGCGGGTGGGACGTATTGCTCTGCGTCACAAGGAAATTGCGTTCTGTCACGAAAGGGCAGTGATCCTGGCTAGGCTGGCGAAATGCACAGCTCCGGAGTCCTGACGCCCCTGGAACGGGTCCTGGCCGACGGGCACCTGGCGCCGGTCTACCAACCCCTCGTCCGGCTGGACAGCTTCGAGCCGGTGGGCTTCGAGGCTCTCGCCCGCGGGCCGGTGGGCACCGAGCTGGCCAACCCCGCGGAGCTGTTCGGCGCCGCCCGGGCCGAGCAGCGCCTGGCCGAGCTGGACTCCGCCTGCATGGCGGCCGCGTGCGCCGGGGCCGCCGAGGCGGGGCTCACCGCCCCGTGGACGTTGTTCGTCAACGTGGAGCCCGAGGTCGCCGACGACGTGGTGCTGCCCACCGCGAGCGCCGCCGGCGAGGACGCCCAGCCGGTCCGCATCGTGGTCGAGCTGACCGAGCGTGCCCTGGCCGCCGACCCCGCCGCCGTACTGCGCCTGGTCGACCGCATCCGCGCCCGCGGGTGGGGCATCGCCCTGGACGACGTCGGCGCCAACACCGAGACCCTGGCCCTGCTGCCCCTGGTGCAGCCCGACGTCATCAAGCTCGACCTCAGCCTGATCCAGGGCAAGCCCACCGCCCGCATCGCCCGCGTCTTCAACGCCGTCGCCGCCGAGGCCGAGCGGTCCGGCGGCATCGTCCTCGCGGAGGGCATCGAGACCGAGACGCACCTGCGTGCCGCCCTGGCCCTGGGCGCCCAGCTGGGCCAGGGCTGGTACTTCGGCCGGCCCGGCCCGCTGCCCGCCGAGCTGCCGGCCGCCCCGAGCGTGCCCGTGCACGTTCGCCGCCGGCCGGTGGTCGACCCCACCTCGCTCACCTCCTTCGAGCTGGCCGCCCTCGAGCGGCCGGTGCGCACCTCCACCAAGGACCTGCTGGTGGAGGTCTGCAAGCACCTCGAGCGCCAGGCCGCCGACGTCGGCGAGGCGTGCATCCTGCTGGCCGCCTTCCAGTCCGCCGACCGGTTCACCGAGCACACCAAGAAGCGCTACAGCCAGCTCGTCGACGGCGCGGCCTACATCGGGGTGCTCGGGGTGGACATGCCCGACCACGTCGTCCCCGGGGTCCGCGGGGTCGCCCTCGACCCCGACGACCCCCTCGCCCTGGAGTGGGACGTGGTCGTGGTGGGCCCGCACTTCGCCGGCGTGCTGGTGGCCCGGGACACCCCCGACGGCCGCGACGGGGCCGAGCACGTCCTGGAGTACGTGCTGTCCTACGACCGCGACCTGGCCATCACCATCGCCACCGGCCTGATGGCCCGCATGCAGCCCTAGCGGCGACGACGACGCAGGTCAGGCCCCGCAGCGGGGGCCGGTGGCCACAGCCCACCGCGCCGCCGCCACGGTGCGCCGCTACCGGGGCGGGCCCGGCTCCCGTGGTTGAATGACCGACGAAGAACACGCGTGTGATTCGGCTGGTGTCCGGCCTGGTCACCGCCCAGCATCGTCGTCAGCCGAGGAGTGACATGGACGTCGCAGCTTCGAGCCTGCCCACCGACGGGGACCGGGTCCCCATCGCCGAGGCGCCCGACGCCGAGGTCCCCGCGGGACTGACCCGGCGCGAGCACGAGATCCTCAGCTTCGAGCGCCAGTGGTGGAAGTACGCCGGCGCCAAGGAAGACGCCATCAAGGAGCTCTTCGACATGTCCGCCACCCGCTACTACCAGGTGCTCAACGCCCTGGTGGACACGCCCGCCGCCCTCGCTGCCGACCCCATGCTGGTCAAGCGGCTGCGCCGGCTGCGCGCCAGCCGGCAGAAGGCCCGCGCGGCCCGCCGACTCGGGTTCACGGTCACGTGAGCGCCAACCCCAAGCCCCCGCACCCGCCGATGCGGGTCCTCGGGATGTTCCTGGTCATCCTGGCGGTGGCCCTGGTCGGCGTCGGCGTGCTGATCAGCGGTGGCTCGCAGGACAACGCCGCCGCCCCGGCCCCTGCCACGTCGGCGCCGGCGCTGACCACCTCGCCGGAGGCCACCACTCCCGCCCCGCCGAGCACCACCACGCCGGAGCCCGCGACCACCACACCGCCCCCGAGCACCACCCCCTTGGCCACGCCCGCCTCCAGCCAGGTGGGCGTGCAGGTGCTCAACAACACCACCACCCGTGGGCTCGCCGACCGGGCCGCCCAGCAGCTGCGCGGCGCGGGCTGGGACGTGGCCAAGGTGGGCAACTACCCGGGTGGGATCGTGCCCAGCACGGTGGTCTACTTCCGTCCCGGCACCGACGAGCAGGCTGCGGCGACCAGGCTGGCCGGCACCCTGGGCGCCAGCGCCCAGCCTCGGCCCTCCGGCTTCGCCACCTTCGGCGACGGGCTGATCGTGGTGCTCGCCTCCGACTACGACGGTTGAGCGCTACTCACCCCGTGCGTGGTCCTGATCACGGTGGGTGACGGTCACCGCGACCGCACCGACCGGGCATAGTGGTCCGCGTGAGAGTTCAGGCCATCGCCCCGCTCGGCGACATCACCACGTGGCTGCGCAGCAGCGGCCTGCTCATCGTGCTGTACGTGCTCGGTGCCATCCTGCTGGCCCGCTTCGTCAGCTGGGTCGGGCAGCGCATCACCGACCACATCGATGACACCTCCGGCAGCTCGGACGCGCTGGTCCGCTCGGAGCAGTCCAAGCACCGGCACGCCGTGGCCCAGGTGATCACCTGGATCGCCATCGTGCTGCTCTACTGCCTCACCGCCGTGCTCGTCCTGGACGCGCTGGGCATCCCCATCACCGGCCTGGTGGCTCCGGCGACCGTGCTCGGCGTGGCGCTGGGCTTCGGTGCCCAGCGCGTGGTGCAGGACCTGCTCGCCGGCTTCTTCATCATCGCCGAGCGCCAGTACGGCTTCGGTGACGTGGTGCGGATCTCCGCGGTCGGCTCGGTCACCGGGGTCACCGGCACCGTGGAGGACGTGTCCCTGCGCGTCACCCGGCTGCGCAGCGCCGACGGCGAGGTGGTGATCGTGCCCAACGGGCAGGTGGTGCAGGTGACCAACCTGTCCCGCGACTGGGCCCGCGCGGTGGTCGACGTGCCGCTGCCGCCGTCGGTGGACATCACCGTGGCCAACGAGGTCCTGCACCAGGTGGGCGCCGACATGTACCAGGACCCCGACTTCCAGCCCCTGCTGCTGGACGAGCCGAGCGTGATGGGGGTGGAGAGCTTCACCGTGGAGCAGACGACGGTGCGCATGGTGGCCCGCACCCTGCCGGGCCGGCAGTTCGAGGTCGGCCGCCAGCTGCGGGTGCGGGTGGCCGTGGCGCTGCGCCAGCACGGCATCAACGTCTCCGCCGCCGAGCTGGAGGCCCCCGCCGCCGCCGTCCGGGGGGAGACCGCAGATGCCTAGCCAGAGCCCGCGGCGCCTGCCGCCCTACCTGCTGCACGGCAAGGTGCGCACCTCCACGCTGCTGCTGTCGCTGCTGTTCCTGCTGGTGCTGGCGCTGTACCTGGTGGTCCGCCCCGACCCGGCCGCCACCCCCCAGGGTCCCAGTCGTGCGGTGCAGCCAGCCGGCCCCGCCACCACCTCCGAGGTGGTGCCGAGCACCACCACCCGGGCGCCGACCACCACCACGGCACCGCCCGTCACCACGACGGCACCGGAGGAGACCACCACCGTGCCGCCGGCCACCACCACCACGGAGCGGCCCAGCACCACCACGGCACCGGGGACCGCCCCCACGACCACGCAGCCGCGCTCCTCGGTGGCTCCCACCACCACGGCCGCGACCACCTCCGCACCGTCGCCCACCGCGGCGACCGCCGAGGAGCCCTAGCTCAGCTCGGCTCGGGGCGGGTCGTCAGTGCCGGCCGGCGCCGGGTCGCCGGCCGGCGGGCACGCCACGCCGACGCGGCGGACGCAGCCCCAGGCGGCGGGTGGAGCGCGAGCGCCGGATGGCCGGACGGGGCGTGGGCGTGTCCACGATCCAGGCCTCCGGGTTGCAGGCCAGCCAGCGGAAGCGGTACATCGCGTAGGGGATGTGCGCGGCGTAGAGCACCAGCGCCACCACCATGAACAGGTACGGGAACAGCAGCAGACCGGCGAAGGCCAGGCCCACGGCCATCAGCAGGAAGCTGGCGTAGCGCAGCGGCACCCGTGCGGTCTTCAGCGACAGGGTGGGCACCCGGCTGATCACCAGCGCCGAGACCACCACCATCCAGATCAGCGACGCAGTGGTGCCGCACCACCAGCCCTCGCCCCACTGCTGCTGCAGCGCCACCGGCAGCAGCACCAGCAGCCCGCCGGCGGGGGAGGGCACGCCGGTGAAGAACTCCTTCTCGTACACCGGTGCCGTGGTGTCGTCGAGCAGCGTGTTGAACCGCGCCAGGCGCAGCACCACGCTCACCACGAACAGCAGCGAGACCACCCAGCCGCCGTTGGTGCCGTGCAGCACCGTCACGTAGAGCACCAGCGCCGGTGCCACCCCGAAGGAGACCGCGTCGGCCAGCGAGTCCAGCTCGGCGCCGATGCGGCTGGTGGCGTCCAGCAGGCGGGCGAGGCGACCGTCCAGGGCGTCCAGGACGGCGGCGGTGCCGACCAGGGCCAGCGCCGCACCCAGCTCCCCGTCGAGAGCGAACTTCAGCGAGCTCAGTCCCGCGCACAGGGCCAGCACCGTCACCACGCTGGGCAGCAGGCGCACGCCGTTGCGCCCACCGCGCTCGTCGGCGGTGGCCAGGGGCGCACCCGGGCTGTTCAGCGCCGTCCGGCGGGTGCTCACGGCAGCTCGGCCAGCACGGTCTCGGCGCCGATGGTGCGCTGGCCGACGTCCACCAGCACCCGGCTGCCCGGCGGCAGGTAGACGTCCACCCGGGAGCCGAACCGGATCATCCCGTAGGTCTGCCCGCGGGTCACCTGCTCGTCGGCCACCACGTCGCAGACGATGCGGCGCGCGATCAGCCCGGCGATCTGCACCACGGCCAGGTCGTGCCCGTCCTCGGTGTGCAGCCACAGCGAGGAGCGCTCGTTGTGCTCGCTGGCGCCGGGCAGCTCGGCGGAGAGGAACCGGCCCGGCCGGTAGGCCACCGTGCGCACGGTGCCGGCCACCGGGATGCGCTGCACGTGCACGTCGAAGACCGACAGGAAGACGCTGACGCGGGGGACCGGCTCCTCGCCCCACACCTCGCTCATCCCCAGCTCGGCGGGGGGCAGCGCGGTGTCCACCAGCGCGATGGTGCCGTCCGCGGCGGCCACCACCAGGCCGGGCCGCTGCGGCGGGACGCGCGTGGGCTCGCGGAAGAACGCCGCGCAGGCCAGGGCGGCGACGGTGCCGGTGCGCCGCAGCAGCCGAGACCGTCGGCCCAGCACCGCCAGGGCGGCCGGGGCCAGCACGAACGGGCGACCGGCGGGGTGCAGCGGAGGGATGCTCTGGCGCGCCAGCTCCAGCAGGCCGTGCACGCTGGTGGTCGGCAGCTGCTCGCCGGGGTCGACGGGCTTCGGTCTGCGGGCCATCTGGGTGAGCATCTCCTCGAGGTCGGGGCGCCCGGTCGTGCCCCTCCGGCAGAGGAGCGAGCACAGCGATGGGCGGGTCACACGCTACGTGACCCGCCCATCGTCGCGGCGTCGCTGCTGCTCAGCGACGCGCAGTCGTGCTCAGCGCCGACCGGTCACCAGCTTGACCAGCCAGAGCAGGATGACCGCGCCGAACAGGGCGATGAAGAAGGTGAACCACCATCCGCCACCGTCGACGTCGACGCCGAAGATCTGCAGGATGAGGCCGCCGATGATGGCGCCGACGACGCCGACCACGACGTTCAGGATGATGCCCTGCTGGGCGTCGGTGCCCATGAACTTGCTGGCGATCCACCCCGCCAGGCCGCCGATGATGATGTAGGCGATGACGCCCACGCTGGTCTGGCCGGCGCCGATGCCGGCGGCCAAGAGTTCCTCGGTCATGACGTTGCTCCTTGTTCGTGGTTGGTCGGACCGTTCGCGGTCCTGCGGACAACTGTGGACTTCCGGCGCCCGCTAGTCGATCAGCCAGGCGTCGACCTCGGTGCCCTCCGCCAGGTGCACGGCGTCCTCGGGCAGGTCGAGCAGGCAGTTCGACGTCGCCATCCAGCGCAGGAAGTGCGACGCCGGCGGACCCATCGCGTGCACGGTCCCGGTGGCCCGGTCGAGCACGCCCCGGCGGAACTGGCGCCTGCCGGCGGGGGAGTCCAGCGGCTCGCTCAGCCGCGCCCGGACCACGTGCCGGCCGGGCGGCAGCCCCATGGCGGACCGGATGGCCGGCCGCAGGAACACCTCGAAGGACACCAGCGAGCTCACCGGGTTGCCGGGCAGGGTCACCACCGGCACCCCGTCGAGGCGGCCAGCGCCCTGCGGCATGCCCGGCTGCATGGCCACCTTCACGAACTCCACGCCCTGGCCGGTGAGCGCGTCCTTGACCACCTCGTAGGCGCCGGCGCTCACGCCCCCGGAGGTGATCACCAGGTCCACCTCGGCCAGCCGCGGCTGCAGCGCCGCGTGGAAGGCGGTGACGTCGTCGGCGACGAAGTGCAGCTGCTCGGCATCGGCGCCGGCCGCGCGCACCGCGCTGGCCAGCATGATGCCGTTGGACTCGTGGATCTGGCCGTGCTGCAGCGGCTGCCCGGGCTCCACCAGCTCCGAACCGGTGGACAGCACCAGCACCCGCAGCGGCGGCACCACCGCGACGGTGGGCTCGCCGAGCGCGGCGACCAGGCCCAGCTGGGCCGAGCCGAGCACCACGCCTGCGGGCAGCGCCGTGTCGCCGGCGCGCACGTCCTCCCCGGCGGAGCGGACGTGCTTGCCCGGCTCCCGGCTCTCCCGGATGGTCACGGTGGTGGTGCCACCGTCGGTGGCCTCCACCTGCACCACCGCGTCGGCGCCCGCGGGCATCGGGGCGCCGGTCATGATGCGGTGAGCGGTGCCGGGGGCCAGCGGCGGGCCGTCCACCCGGCCGGCGGGCACGTCCTCGGCCACCGGCAGGACCACCGGGTGCTCGGCCCCGGCCCCGGCGACGTCCTCGGCGCGCACGGCGTAGCCGTCCATCGCGGAGTTGTCGAAGGCGGGCAGCGGCCGGGCCGCCACCAGGTCGGCGGCCAGCGCTCGGCCGGCCGCCTGCTCGAGCGGAACCTGCACCGGGGCGGGGCGGGTCAGCAGCCCGGCGACGACCTTCTGGTGTTCGGAGACGGTGCGCACGCCTGCCATCCTCCCCCTCCGGCCGGGTTGGGGCACTACGGGGCGTAACGGTGGATTGCGCAGTGCGCCACCGCAGGGGCGGGCACCGGGCTAGAGTCGGAGGCGTGCCCGGCCAAGAGACCACCGACCTCGTGGGTCGTCGCCTCGGGCACTACCGCGTGGACGGCGTGATCGGGCGGGGCGGGATGAGCACGATGTACCGCGCCACCGACGTCCGGCTGGGCCGCACCGTCGCGCTGAAGGTGATGGCCGAGGAGCTGGCCGGCGACGCGGAGTTCCGGGAGCGCTTCGTCGACGAGGCCCGCAACACCTCGGCGATCGACCACTCCCACATCGTCCCGCTGTACGACTTCGGCGACCTGGACGGCTCGCTGTTCCTGGCCATGCGCTACGTGGAGGGCCAGGACCTGGCCGCGGTGCTCGCCGGCGGTCCGCTGGCGCCGCGCCGCACGGTGAACCTGCTCAGCCAGGTGGCCGAGGCGCTGGACGTGCTGCACGCCCGCAAGCTGGTGCACCTGGACGTCAAGCCGGCCAACGTGCTGGTGACCAAGCGGGAGAGCGCGGGGCGCGAGCACGTCTACCTCGCCGACTTCGGCCTCACCCGCCGCGGCGCGGCCGGGCACCGCACCAGCAACGGCGACTTCCTCGGCTCACCCACCTACGCCGCGCCCGAGCACCTGCGCGGCGAGCACGTGGACGGCCGCACCGACGTGTACTCGCTGGCCTGCGTGCTGTTCGCCTGCCTCACCGGCAGCGCACCCTTCCGCGGGTCGGTGGACGAGGTGATCGCCGGGCACCTCTCCGGCGCGGTGCCCCCGGTCTCCGCCGAGGCGGTGCTGCCCCGCCAGCTCGACGAGGTGGTCTGGCGCGGGATGGCCGCCGAGCCGTCCGCGCGGCCGGACACCTGTGGCGAGCTGATGGTGCTGGCCCAGCAGGCGCTGGCGCACGTGGTGCAGCCGGAGTCCCCGCCCGCCCGTCGGGTGGTCGGTGCTGGGGCAGCCGCGCCGGCCCACCCGTCGGTCCCGCCGCGCGGCACCTCCGCACCGCAGGGCGCCGCGCAGCCGCCGGCGCACATCAGCACGCTGCGGCTGCGCGACCCCTCGCCCACCCGCGCCGGCTCGCCGCTGGTGGCCGAGCCGGTCACGGAGAAGCGGTGGGTGATCCCCAGCCTGGTCGCCGTGGCGCTGGCCGGGCTGGTGCTGCTGGTGATCGGGCTCGTGGCTCTCGCCACCTGACCCCAGCCCGCCCCCCTGACCGGCCCGCGCAACACCGCAAGTCGGTGTGGGCCACGTTGCAGTCGAGGGGCGAGAGTGCTAAACATGGGGCTGGCACTCGCGACACGTGAGTGCCAGGTCGGGACGGTGAGGCGTGGGCCCCGGTGAGCCCAGGTCGTCCGTCGCGGGCACCTCCTGGCCAGCAGCGTGTCACCCCCCAATCTGGAGGATCACTTCGCAATGGCCAAGATGATCGCGTTCGACGAAGAGGCCCGTCGCGGCCTCGAGCGGGGCATGAACGTCCTCGCTGACGCAGTAAAGGTGACGCTCGGCCCGAAGGGTCGCAACGTCGTGCTGGAGAAGAAGTGGGGCGCCCCCACCATCACCAACGACGGTGTCTCCATCGCCAAGGAGATCGAGCTCGAGGACCCCTGGGAGAAGATCGGGGCCGAGCTCGTCAAGGAGGTCGCCAAGAAGACTGACGACGTCGCCGGCGACGGCACCACCACCGCCACCGTCCTGGCCCAGGCCCTGGTTCGCGAGGGCCTGCGCAACGTCGCGGCCGGCGCCAACCCGATGGCCCTGAAGAAGGGCATCGAGAAGGCCGTCGAGGCCGTCACGGCCAAGCTCATGGAGACCGCCAAGGAGGTGGAGACCAAGGAGCAGATCGCTGCCACCGCGGGCATCTCCGCCGGCGACCCCGCCATCGGCGAGCTCATCGCCGAGGCGATGGACAAGGTCGGCAAGGAAGGTGTCATCACCGTCGAGGAGAGCAACACCTTCGGGCTCGAGCTCGAGCTCACCGAGGGCATGCGCTTCGACAAGGGCTACATCTCGCCCTACTTCGCCACCGACACCGAGCGGATGGAGTCGTCCCTGGACGACCCGTACATCCTGCTCATGAGCTCCAAGATCTCCACCGTCAAGGACCTGCTGCCGCTGCTGGAAAAGGTCATGCAGTCGGGCAAGTCCCTGGCGATCATCGCCGAGGACGTCGAGGGCGAGGCCCTGGCGACCCTGGTGGTCAACAAGATCCGTGGCACCTTCAAGTCGGTCGCCGTCAAGGCCCCCGGCTTCGGTGACCGTCGCAAGGCGATGCTGGCCGACATGGCCATCCTCACCGGCGGCGAGGTCATCAGCGAGGAGGTCGGCCTCAAGCTCGAGACCGCCGACATCTCCCTGCTGGGCCGCGCCCGCAAGGTCGTCGTCACCAAGGACGAGACCACCATCGTCGAGGGCGCTGGCGACCCGGACGCGATCGCCGGTCGGGTCAACCAGATCCGCGCCGAGATCGAGAACTCCGACTCCGACTACGACCGCGAGAAGCTGCAGGAGCGCCTGGCCAAGCTGGCCGGTGGTGTCGCGGTGATCAAGGCCGGTGCCGCCACCGAGGTTGAGCTCAAGGAGCGCAAGCACCGCATCGAGGACGCCGTGCGCAACGCCAAGGCGGCCGTCGAGGAGGGCATCGTCGCCGGTGGTGGCGTGGCCCTGGCCCAGGCCGGTACCGCGTTCGACTCCCTCAAGCTCGAGGGTGACGAGGCCACCGGTGCCAACATCGTGCGCGTCGCGCTCGAGGCCCCGCTCAAGCAGATCGCCGTCAACGCCGGCCTCGAGGGTGGCGTCGTCGCGGAGAAGGTCCGCAACCTGCAGACCGGTCACGGCCTGAACGCGGCCACCGGCGAGTACGTCGACATGCTGCAGGCCGGCATCAACGACCCGGTGAAGGTCACCCGCTCTGCCCTGCAGAACGCGGCCTCCATCGCGGCCCTGTTCCTCACCACCGAGGCTGTCGTCGCCGACAAGCCCGAGAAGGCCGGCGCTGCGCCGGCCGGTGGCGGAGACATGGGCATGGGCGGCATGGACTTCTGAGTCCTGCGGCTCTGGGTCCTGCCACCTGCTAGACCCCGCACCACAACCGCCAGGGGCGGTCCCGCACCACGCGGGACCGCCCCTGGCGGCGTGTGTGGACCCTGTCCTGGGCCGGCTGCTCTAGAGGACGTTCGGGTCCTCGGCCAGCGGCACGCCCAGCTGGTCGGCGGCGGCCTCGAGCACGTCCATCACGGCCTGGGTGTCGCGCAGCGGCATCACGTCGCTCTCGGTGCGGCCCTCCTGCAGGCAGCGGGTCACCTCGGCCAGCTCGTGGGCGTAGCCGGTGCCGCGCTGCGGCAGGGTGATGGTGGCCGGCTCGGCGTGGTTGCGGTGCAGCACGATGGTCTGCGGGTGGTGGAAGCGCGGCAGCACGTCGATCCAGCCCTTGGTGCCGTACACCCGGGCGTCGCCGGGCAGCGCGCAGCGCAGCGAGCACGCCAGGGCGGCGCTGCGGCCGTCGTCGTAGCCCAGCAGCAGCCCCGCCTCGGCGTCCACGCCGGTGGGAAAGAGCGAGCCCACCGCGCTGACCCGGTCCGGGTCGCCCAGCACCATCTGCGCGAACGACACCGGGTACACGCCCAGGTCCAGCAGCGACCCGCCACCCTGCGCCGGGTCGTAGAGCCGGTCGGTGGGGTCGTAGCGGCGCTGCACGCCCAGCTCGGCCGACACCGAGCGGACCTCACCGATGGCGCCGTCCTCGACCAGGTCGCGCAGCCGTACCACGGCCGGCTGGAAGCGCGTCCACATCGCCTCCATGGCGAACACCCCGCGGCGGTGCGCCTCGGCGATCACCTCGGCCGTGCCCTCGGCGGTGGCGGTGAACGACTTCTCCACCAGCACCGCCTTGCCCGCCCGCAGGGCCCCGAGGGCCACGGCGTGGTGCTGCGGGTGCGGGGTGGCGATGTAGACCACGTCCACCTCGTCGTCGGCCAGCAGCTCGGCGTAGGAGCCGTGTGCGCGCTCCAGGTCGTGGCGCTCGGCGAAGGCCTGGGCCCGCTCCAGGGAGCGGGAGCCCACCGCCACCGGCCGCGCGCCGGGGACCAGGGCGAAGTCGTGCATGACGTTCTCCGCGATCCGGCCGGGGCCGACGACTCCCCACCGGATCTCGCGGGCTCTGGGGGGCGTCCGGGTCACAGGTTGCCGATGACGTCGACGACGCCGGCGTGGCCGTCCGCCAGGCGGTAGGTGATGCCGACGATGGCCACCTTGCCCTCCTCGACGGCCTTGTTGAGCACGGTGGAGCGCTCGGGCAGGCGGTGCATGGTCTGCAGCACGTGCTCGCCGACGATGTCGTCCACCTCGGTGAGGTCCTTGCGCTCGGCGGACATCACCGAGGGCACGATGCGCTCCACCAGGTCGCGGATGTAGCCCACCGGCATCTCGCCGGTGTTGTAGGAGTTCGACGCCGCGGTGACCGCGCCGCAGTTGTCGTGGCCGAGCACCACCAGCAGCGGGATGCCCAGCGGGGTGACGCCGTACTCCAGGGTGCCCAGCACCGACTCGTCGATGACGTGGCCGGCGGTGCGCACCACGAACATGTCACCCAGGCCGACGTCGAAGATGATCTCCGCGGCCAGGCGGGAGTCGCTGCAGCCGAAGACCATGGCGAACGGAGCCTGGTTGTGGGCGAGGGACTCCCGGCGGGTGGCGTCCTGGTGCGGGTGCGAGGGCGCTCCGTCGACGAAGCGCTTGTTGCCGGCGAGCAGCGCCGCCCAGGCCTCTGCGGGGGTGCTCGGGCGGCCAGTGGTGGGCGGCTCCGTGGCCGGGGTGGTGGAGGTGGGGTTGGCGGCGGTGGCGTCCGAGGAAGTCATGGAGCAGAGGTTACGACCTCGGTCAGCAGGGCGGCCGAGCCGAGACCCCGCAACAGCTCGGCCAGGCGGTGCTCGTCCAGTCCCTTGCCTGCGTACGGCGTGGAGTTGAGCAGCCCGAACACCGCCTGCACCCGGGCGCGGGCCACCGGCTCGTCCAGCTGGGGCAGCACCAGCACCAGCTGGCCCACCCACACCTCGGTGTAGGCGCGCTGCAGCCGGCGCACCCGGGCGCGGTCGTCGTCGGAGGTCGACGCCAGGTCGCGATCCTGCACCCGGATGAGGTCGGGCTCGGTGAGCGCGAAGTCCACGTGCCCGGCGATGAGCGCGGCGATGGCGGCCGCGGGCGTGGCTGCGGCCTCGACCCGCCGGCGGCCGTTGTCCAGCAGGCGCTCGCTGACGCTGACCAGCATCGCGCCGAGCACCGCCTGCTTGCTGGTGAAGTGCCGGTAGACGGCCGGACCGCTGACCCCTGCGGCAGCGCCGAGGTCGTTGATGCTCACCCCGTGGAAGCCGCGCTCGGCCATCAGCCCGGCGGCCACCTGCAGCAGCTGGTCGCGGCGGGGGGTGCTCATGGGCGGCATCGTAGTCCACCGGTGTTAGCGGACGTTAACATCGGGCTGTTAACACCTGCTAACGTGTGGCCTGTGACACACCCGGCCCCGGTCCTGTCCACCCGCGCTGACCCCACCAGCCCCCAGGGGCAGGCCAACGCGGCGGCCATGGCGGCGCAGGTGGCCGACCTGCGGGCCCGGGTCGCCGCCGCGGCGCTGGGCGGCTCGGAGCGCTCCCGGCAGCGCCACGTGGCGCGCGGCAAGCTGCTCCCGCGCCAACGGGTGGACACCCTGCTCGACCGGGGCAGCCCGTTCCTGGAGCTCTCCGCCCTGGCCGCGCACGGCATGTACGACGACGCGGCGCCCGGCGCCGGGATCATCACCGGCGTCGGCCGGGTGAGCGGGCGCGAGTGCGTGGTGGTGGCCAACGACGCCACCGTCAAGGGCGGCACCTACTACCCGATGACGGTGAAGAAGCACCTGCGCGCCCAGGAGGTGGCGCTGCACAACAACCTGCCGTGCCTGTACCTGGTGGACTCCGGCGGCGCCTTCCTGCCCCACCAGGACGAGGTGTTCCCCGACCGCGAGCACTTCGGGCGGATCTTCTTCAACCAGGCCACCATGAGCGCCCGCGGCATCGCCCAGGTGGCCGCGGTGCTCGGCTCGTGCACCGCCGGTGGCGCCTACGTGCCGGCGATGAGCGACGAGGCGGTGATCGTCCGCGACCAGGGCACCATCTTCCTGGCCGGACCACCTCTGGTGAAGGCGGCCACCGGCGAGGTGGTCACCGCGGAGGACCTCGGTGGCGGGGCGCTGCACGCCCGGGTCTCCGGCGTGGTGGACCACCTGGCCGACGACGACACCCACGCCCTGCAGGTAGTCCGCTCCATCGTGGCCACCCTCGGCCCGCGCGAGCCGGTGCCGTGGGACGTGCGCGAGCCCGAGCCGCCGCGCCACGACCCCGCGGAGATCCCCGCGGTGGTCCCCGCCGACGCCCGCACCCCCTACGACGTGCGCGAGGTGATCGCCCGCGTGGTGGACGGCAGCCGGTTCCACGAGTTCAAGGCGGACTACGGGACCACCCTGGTCACCGGCTTCGCGCACGTGCACGGCCACCCGGTGGGCGTGGTGGCCAACAACGGCGTGCTCTTCAGCGAGTCCGCCCTCAAGGGCGCGCACTTCGTCGAGCTCTGCGACCAGCGCAAGATCCCGCTGGTGTTCCTGCAGAACATCACCGGCTTCATGGTGGGGCGGGAGTACGAGGCGGGCGGCATCGCCAAGCACGGCGCCAAGATGGTCACCGCGGTGGCCTGTGCCCGGGTCCCCAAGCTCACCGTGGTGATCGGCGGGTCGTTCGGCGCCGGCAACTACTCGATGTGCGGGCGGGCGTACTCGCCGCGCTTCCTGTGGATGTGGCCCAACGCCCGCATCTCGGTGATGGGCGGCGACCAGGCCGCGGCGGTGCTGGCCACGGTGCGCGGCGAGCCCGATGACGCAGCCGACAGCACCGCAGCCGACAGCACCGCAGCCGACAACGCCGCCGCCGACGCCGCGGTGCGCGCGCAGTACGAGCACCAGGGCCACCCCTACTACTCCACCGCACGGCTGTGGGACGACGGCGTCATCGATCCCGCCGACACCCGCACCGTGCTCGGCCTCGCCCTGGGAGCCGCGGCCAACGCCCCGCTGGAGCCCGTCCGCAACGGCGTCTTCCGGATGTGAGCGCCATGTTCAGCACCGTCCTGGTGGCCAACCGCGGGGAGATCGCCGTCCGCGTCATCCGCACCCTGCGCGAGCTCGGCATCACCGCGGTGGCCGTGTGCTCCGACGCGGACACCACCGCTCGGCACGTGCGCGAGGCCGACGTCGCCGTCCGGCTCGGGCCCGCCCCCGCGCACCAGAGCTACCTCGACGGCGACCGCGTGCTGGCGGCCGCGCGCGCCACCGGGGCGCAGGCCATCCACCCCGGCTACGGCTTCCTGGCCGAGAACGCCGCCTTCGCCCAGGCGTGCGCGGACGCCGGCGTCGTGTTCATCGGCCCACCCCCGTCGGCCATCGAGGTGATGGGCGACAAGATCCGCGCCAAGCGCGCCGTCAGCGCCGCCGGAGTGCCCGTGGTGCCCGGCCGCAACCAGCCGGGCATGAGCGACGCCGACCTGCTCGCCGCCGCCGAGGAGGTCGGCTATCCGGTGCTGGTGAAGCCCTCCGCCGGCGGGGGCGGCAAGGGCATGCGCCTGGTGCGCGCCGCCGCCGCCCTGCCCGAGGCGCTGGTCAGCGCCCGCCGAGAGGCCGCCGCCAGCTTCGGGGACGACACGCTGTTCCTGGAGCGCTTCGTGACGGCGCCGCGGCACGTGGAGGTGCAGGTGCTGGCCGACACCCACGGCGGTGTCATCCACCTGGGCGAGCGGGAGTGCAGCCTGCAGCGGCGGCACCAGAAGATCGTCGAGGAGGCGCCGTCGCCGCTGCTGGACGCCGCCACCCGGGCCCGCATCGGGGAGGCGGCCTGCGAGACGGCGCGGGCCTGCGGCTACACCGGGGCGGGCACGGTGGAGTTCATCGTCAGCGCCGAGGCGCCCGAGACGTTCTTCTTCCTGGAGATGAACACCCGCCTGCAGGTGGAGCACCCCGTCACCGAGCTGGTCACCGGCATCGACCTGGTGGCCCAGCAGCTGGCCGTGGCCGCGGGGAAGAAGCTGGCCCTGAGCCAGGACGACGTGGTGCTCACCGGACACGCCGTGGAGGCTCGCGTCTACGCCGAGGACCCCGCCCGGGACTTCCTCCCCACCGGCGGCACCGTGCTGCTGCTGCGCGAGCCGACCGGCGCTGGTGTCCGGGTGGACTCCGGGCTGCGCGTGGGGACGGTGGTGGGCAGCACCTACGACCCCATGCTGGCCAAGGTGGTGGCCCACGGCCCGGACCGGGCCACCGCGCTGGCCCGGCTGGGCGCTGCGCTGGGGCGCACCACGGTGCTGGGGGTGCCCACCAACCTCGGCTTCCTCCGGGAGCTGCTGGCCCACCCGGACGTGCGGGCCGGACGGCTGGACACCGGGCTGGTGGAGCGCGAGCTGGCCACCCTGGTGCACGAGGAGGTCCCCGCGGCAGTGCCCATCGGGTTCGCCCTGCACGCGCTGGCCCAGCCGCCACCGCCCGACCCGTGGGCGGCGCGCACGGGGTGGCGGATCGGGGCGCCCGCACCGCTGGTGTGGCAGACCACGGCGGGGGAGGTGTCGCTGCTCGGCGACCAGGCGCGGGTGGACGGCGGCGAGGCGGTGACCGCTGCGGCGGTGCTCGACGGCGACGAGCTGGTGCTCACCATGGACGGGCGCACCGAGCGCTGGCTGTGCGCCCGCGACGGTGCCAGGCTGTGGCTGGGCCGCGGCGGGTCGGCGTGGCCGGTGGCCGAGCTGGCCGTCGACCGGGTCCGCGCCGCCGCAGCCGGGGACGCCGAGCTGCGCAGCCCCATGCCCGGCGCGGTGATCGCGGTGCACGTGGCGCAGGGGGAGCAGGTGGCGGCCGGGGCGGCGCTGCTGGTGGTGGAGGCGATGAAGATGGAGCACACGATCCGCGCTCCGCACGCGGGCACGGTCACCACGCTGGCGGTGCGGGCCGGCCAGCAGGTGGCCGTGGAGGAGCACCTGGCCACGGTGGAGGGGGACCCGGATGCCTGAGCAGGCAACGGCGCCGCTGGCCGGGCTGCCGGGGCGAGTGAGCATCTACGAGGTGGGTGCCCGCGACGGGCTGCAGAACGAGAGCGCCCTGGTGCCGGTGGCGGTGAAGGCCGACTTCGTGCGCCGGCTGCTCGCCGCCGGGCTGACCGCGGTGGAGACCACCAGCCTGGTGCGCCCGGAGTGGGTGCCGCAGCTGGCCGACGCCGAGGAGCTGCTGGCCGAGCTCGGTCCCACCCCGGCGGGGCTGCGGATGCCGGCGCTGGTGCCCAACCGCCGCGGGCTGGACCGGGCGCTGGCTGCCGGGGTGCGCGAGATCGCCGTGTTCGCCTCGGCCACCGAGACCTTCGCGCGCAAGAACCTCAACCGGGGGCTGGCGGAGTCCCTGGACGTGTTCGAGCCGGTGGTCACCGCGGCGCGCGCGGCCGGCCTGGCCGTGCGCGGCTACGTGTCCATGTGCTTCGGCGACCCCTGGGAGGGCGCCGTCGACCCGGCGCAGGTGGCCCGGGTGGTGCACGCGCTGTGGGACATGGGGGCGCAGGAGATCTCCCTGGGCGACACCATCGGCGTGGCCACCCCGGGGCAGGTGGTGGCGGTGCTGGAGGAGCTGCCGGTGCCGCGCGAGGCCGTCGCCGTGCACTTCCACGACACCTACGGCCAGGCGCTGGCCAACACCCTGGTGGCGCTGCAGCACGGGGTGACCACTGTGGACTCCAGCGCGGGCGGTCTGGGTGGCTGCCCGTACGCCAAGTCCGCCACCGGCAACCTCGCCACCGAGGACCTGGTGTGGCAGCTGCACGGGCTGGGCATCGAGACCGGCGTCGACCTGGCGGCGCTGGTGGCCACCAGCACCTGGATGGCCACCCAGCTGGGCCGACCCAGCCCGTCCCGGGTGGTCACCGCGCTCGCCAGCTCCGCCACCGCCGAGGAGGCCTAGATGCTCGACACCCAGCTCACCGACGAGCAGCAGCAGCTGCGCAAGACCGTGGCGGCCTTCGCCCGCGAGGTGGTGGCCCCGGTGTCGGCCCGGCACGACGCCGAGCACAGCTTCCCCTACGAGGTGGTGGCCCAGATGGGGGAGATGGGCCTGTTCGGGCTGCCCTTCCCCGAGTCCTGCGGCGGCATGGGCGGGGACTACTTCACGCTCTGCCTGGCGCTGGAGGAGCTGGGCCGGGTGGACCAGAGCGTGGCCATCACCCTGGAGGCGGGCTGCTCGCTGGGTGCCATGCCGATCTTCCGCTTCGGCACCGAGGAGCAGAGGCAGCAGTGGCTGCCGCAGCTGTGCGCCGGGCAGGCCCTCGGTGCGTTCGGGCTCACCGAGCCGGGTGCGGGCAGCGACGCCGGCGGCACCCGCACCACCGCCCGGCTGGACAGCGGCCAGTGGGTGATCAACGGCAGCAAGGCCTTCATCACCAACTCCGGCACCGCCATCACCCGAGTGGTCACCGTCACCGCGGTGACCGGCGAGCGCGCGGGTGGGGGCAAGGAGATCAGCACGATCCTGGTGCCGGTGCCCACCGCCGGCTTCACCGCGGAGAAGGCCTACGACAAGGTGGGCTGGAACGCCTCCGACACCCACCCGTTGACGCTGGACGACGTGCGGGTGCCCGAGGAGAACCTGCTGGGCGAGCGCGGTCGCGGCTACGCCAACTTCCTGCGGATCCTGGACGAGGGGCGCATCGCCATCGCCGCGCTGGCGGTGGGCGCCGCGCAGGGCTGCGTGGACGAGAGCGTGCGCCACGCCCGGGAGCGGGAGGCCTTCGGCCGGCCGATCGCGGCCAACCAGGCCATCGCCTTCAAGATCGCCCGGATGGAGGCCCGCGCGCACGCCGCCCGCACCGCCTACTACGACGCCGCCGCCCGGATGCTGGCCGGGCGGCCGTTCAAGAAGGAGGCGGCCGTCGCCAAGCTGGTGGCCGGCGAGGCGGCGATGGACAACGCCCGCGACGCCACCCAGGTGCACGGCGGGTACGGCTTCATGAACGACTACCTCGTCGCCCGGCACTACCGCGACTCCAAGATCCTGGAGATCGGCGAGGGCACCACCGAGGTGCAGCTGATGCTCATCGCCCGCGAGCTCGGGCTCTAGCGTCAGACGCGGTCGTCCACGGTGAACTTGGTCAGCGTGGGAGCCCCGGCCAGCAGCGGTCCCAGCTCGGTGATCGCGCCCGGCCCGGCCCGGAACTCGCGGTAGGCGGCGTCCGCCTCGGCCGACGCCCACTGCTCGCTCACCAGCCAGTGCGCCTCGTTGGACTCGTCCACCAGCACCTCCACGCCCAGGCAGCCCTCGAACGCCCGGGTGTCGGTGAGCACCTGGTGGAACAGCTCGCGGGCCTGCTCCACCGACTCGGGCTTGAACAGCAGGTCCAGGTGCGCGGTGATGGCCATGGTGGCTCCTCGGGTTGCGGGGTGGCTGGGTTGTGGTCTGGGTCTCAAGTTGTATCAGGCACCATGGGCGCGTGAGCGTCGTGGGAGTGCTGCTGGCCGCCGGAGCCGGCACCCGGTACGGCAGCCCCAAGGCGCTGGCGCACGACGGGTCCTGGCTGCGCGGGGCGGTGACGGCGCTGCGTGCCGGCGGTTGCGACCAGGTGGTGGTGGTGCTGGGCGCGGCGGCAGAGCAGGCCCGTGCCCTGGTGCCCGAGGGTGTCGAGGTGGTGGTGGCCGCGGACTGGCAGAGCGGGATGGCGGCGTCGCTGCGGGCGGGGCTGCGGGCGGCGCGCGAGCGCGACGCCGGTGCGGCGCTGGTGCAGCTGGTGGACACCCCGGACGTGGGCGCGGACGTGGTGGCGCGGGTGCTGGGGGTGGCCGCCGGTTCGCTGGACACCGCGCTGGCGCGGGCGAGCTTCCACGGTGCGCCGCGGCACCCGGTGCTGTTCGGGCGCCACCACCTCGGTGCGGTGATCGACACCGCCACCGGCGACGCGGGTGCGCGGGACTTCCTGCGCGGGCGCCCCGACGTGGTGCTGGTGGAGTGCGGTGACCTGGCCACCGGGGCCGACCACGACACTCCGGAGCCAGCCTGACTGGTCCGCCGGCGCGCGGCAGCTGGCTGGCCAACAGCAGGTTCCCCCGTCGCACGGAAGGGGGAACCTGCTGCGTCCGTCGGAGTGCTACTGCGGCCAGACCTCGGAGATCGAGATGCCGTTGCCCGCGACGTGGTCACCGTCGTGGTCCGGCTCCATCGTGCAGATGAAGCCCCAGCCGTCAGGGTCGGTGGCCTCGCAGCACGGGGTGGCGTCGGTGCGGTTCGGACGGGGGTCAGGGTCGTGGACCCGGTGGTGAGCAGACATGCAGGCTCCTCGGAGAAGACGCCCGGCGAGAGCTGTTACCCGCCGACGAGAGCGTCTTGGTCTCCGTCAGCCCGGCGCACCCGCCACCAGCTGAGCTCCTCATGAGTCACCGCGTCATTGTGGCATCGAGGCGAGACGGAAACACCCCTCGTCCTCCAGGCAGTGCGCCGCGACGTCAGCTGAGGAACTGCTGCAGCAGCGTGGTGCACTCCTGGGGTCGCTGCTCCACCAGGAAGTGCCCGGCGTCCACCGCCTGGCCACGCACGTCAGAGCCGTACCCGCGCCACACGGCGAGCGGGTCGTAGAGCTCGGCCACCGCGCCGCGTGCGCCCCACAGCGCGAGCAGCGGCTGGGTGAGCAGCCGGTCGGCGTCGGCGCGGTCGTGGGCGGCGTCGATGGACAGCGCCGCCCGGTAGTCCTCGCACCAGCCGCGCACGGTGCCCGGGTCCCGGGCGCAGCGCTCGTACTCCGCCAGCGCCTCGGCGTCGTAGTCGTCCAGGCTCCCGCCCAGCGCCCCGAGGTTGGCGTGCAGGAAGAACACCGGGTCGCCGCCGATCAGGGTCTCCGGCAGCGGCTCGGGCCGGCTCAGGAAGAACCAGTGGTAGTAGCGCTGGGCGAGGGTGAGGTCGGCGGTGGCCAGCACGTGCACGGTGGGCACGATGTCCAGCACCGCCAGCCGCTCCACCCGCTCGGGGTGGTCCAGCGCCATCCGGTGGGTCACCCGCGCGCCGCGGTCGTGGCCCACCACGGCGAAGCGGTCGTGGCCCAGCGCCCGCATCACCGCCACCTGGTCGGCGGCCATCGCCCGGAAGCTGTGCGCGGCGTGGTCGTCGCTCGCGGCGGGCTTGCTGGAGCTGCCGTAGCCGCGCAGGTCGGGCACCACCACGGTGTGCTCGCGGGCGAGCGCCGGTGCCACCTGGTGCCACATCGCCGAGGTCTGCGGGAAGCCGTGCAGCAGCAGCACCGGCGGGCCCGACCCGGCGTGGCGGACGGCGATGGTGGCGTCGCCGGTGTCGAGGTGGTCGGTGGCGAAGTCAGGAAACAGCACCGGCTGATCCTGCCCGCTGGCTGAGCTCGTGGCCGAACGGAACCCGTCTAGGGTGCGAGGGTGGACATCACCTCTCCCGTTGACCTCGCCGCCGCCCTGCGCGACGTCGGATACCTGCCGGACGAGGGCATCGCCACCGCGGCGTTCCTGGCGCTGAAGATGCAGCGCCCGCTGTTCTGCGAGGGCGAGCCGGGCACCGGCAAGACGGCGCTGGCCATGGCACTGGCCCGGGCGCTGGACGTGCCGCTGGTGCGGCTGCAGTGCCACGAGGGCATCGACGCCAGCCAGGCCCTCTACGACTGGGACTTCCCCCGCCAGCTGCTGCACCTGCGGGCGCTGGAGAGCGGTGGCGGACCGGTGGACGACACCGAGCTGTACTCCGAGCGCTTCCTCATCGCCCGCCCGCTGCTGCAGGCGCTGCGGCAGGCGCCGTGCGTGCTGCTGGTGGACGAGATCGACCGCGCCGACGACGAGTTCGAGGCGTTCCTGCTGGAGGTGCTGGCCGAGAACAAGGTGAGCATCCCCGAGCTGGGCGAGATCCGCGCTGAGGTGCCGCCGCTGGTGGTGCTCACCTCCAACCGCACCCGCGAGGTGCACGACGCGCTCAAGCGGCGCTGCCTCTACCACTGGCTGGAGCACCCCGACCTCGAGCGGGAGGTGGCCATCGTGCACGAGCACCTCCCGGAGGCGCCGGAGACGCTGGTCAGCCAGGTCGCCCAGGCCAGCCGCACCCTGCGCACCCTGGACCTGCTCAAGCCGCCCGGAGTGGCCGAGACCCTGGACTGGACCGCCGCGCTCACCGCGCTCGGCCGCACCTCCCTGGACGTGCAGAGCGCTGCCGCCACGCTGGGCGCGGTGCTGAAGTACCGGGAGGACAACGACAAGGTGATCAAGTCCGGCCTCGACGCCCTGCTGTTCGGGTGAGCGGTGCCGCCATGACCGCTTCCCAGGCAGCGCCGGCCCCGCGCCAGACGTCCGAGCAGCCGGCCCAGCCGGTGCTGGGGCTGCTGGGCTTCGTGCGGGTGCTGCGTGCGGCGGGGGTGGCCGCCGACGCCGGTCGCGGACTGGCGTTCGTCGCCGCCGTCTCCGAGCTCAGCGCCGCCAGCCCCGACCAGGTCTACTGGGCCGGGCGCATCACCCTGTGCTCGCAGCCCGACGACCTGCCCCGCTACGACGCCGCGTTCCTGGCCTGGTTCGGCGCCACCACCGCCCGCTCGGCGACCAGCGAGGAGCTGGTCTCGCTGCCCAGCGTCAGCGCTTCCCTCACCGGCCCCCACCCGCAGACGGGTGCGGACACCGAGGAGGCCGAGCAGCTGAGCACCGCGGCCAGTGCCGAGGAGCGGCTGCGGCACAAGGACTTCAGCGAGCTGAGCGCCGCCGAGCGCGAGCACCTGCGCAGCCTGCTCACGGCCCTGCGCTACCGCCCGGCCACCCGGCGGGCGGTGCGCCGGCGTCCGGCCCGCCGCGGGAGTGTCGATCCCCGCGCCACCGTGCGCTCCATGCTGCAGGCCGGGGGCGAGGTGGCGCGGCCGTTGATGCACCGCCGCAGCCGTCGACCGCGCCGGCTGGTGCTGCTGGTGGACGTCTCCGGCTCCATGACGCCCTACGCCGACGCCCTGCTCCGCTTCGCGCACGTGCTCACCACGGCCGCGCCGGCCACGGTGGAGACCTTCACCCTGGGCACCCGCCTCACCCGGCTCACCCGCGCGCTGCGCCACCGCGACGCGGAGGTGGCCCTGCGCCTGTCCGCGGCCGCGGTGCCCGACTACGCAGGCGGCACCCGGCTGGGGGAGACCCTCAAGGTCTTCACCGACCGCTGGGGGCAGCGGGGGATGGCTCGTGGCGCGGTGGTGGTGGTGTTCAGCGACGGCTGGGAGCGCGGCGGCGCTGAGCTGCTGGGCGAGCAGGTGGGCCGCCTCGCCCGGCTGTCGCGCGCGGTGGTGTGGGTCAACCCGCACGTGGGTCGAGCAGGGTACGAGCCCGTGCAGTCGGGCATCGTGGCGGCGCTGCCGCACCTGCACGAGCTGGTGTCCGGACACTCGCTGGAAGCCCTGGACGAGCTGTTGGAGGTGGTGGCAGGTGCGTGACGTGCTGGACGAGGCCGAGCACTGGTGGCGGCGGGGCGAGCCCATCGCGCTGGCCACCGTGGTGGGCACCTGGAAGTCCTCGCCGCGGCAGGCCGGGGCGTCGATGATGCTCGGCGGCGACGGCGCCGTGGTGGGCAGCGTCTCCGGCGGCTGCGTGGAGGGTGCGGTGTACGAGCTGGCCCAGCAGGTGGTGGCCGACGGGGTGCCGCAGCTGCAGCGCTACGGCGTCTCCGACGACGACGCGTTCACCGTGGGCCTCACCTGCGGCGGCATCCTGGACGTCTTCGTGGAGCGCATCGACCCCACCAGCTTCCCCGAGCTGGGTGAGGTGGCCGAGGCGATCCGCGCCGGGGTCCCGGTGGCGGTGGCCACCACCACCCGGCACCCCGACCCCGCGCGGGTGGGGCAGCGGCTGGTGCTGTTCGCCGACTCCACCAGCGGCACCCTGGGCTCGGCGCGCAGCGACGCCGCCGTCACCGACGACGGCCGCGGCCTGCTGGCGGCCGGGCGCAACGCGATCCTGGAGTACGGCCCGGACGGGGAGCGGCTGGGCGACGGCATGGAGGTGTTTGTCTCCTCCTACGCCCCGCGCGCCCGGATGCTGGTCTTCGGCGCCATCGACTTCGCCGCCGCCGCCGCGAAGATCGGGGCCTTCCTCGGCTACCGGGTGACCGTGTGCGACGCCCGTGCGGTGTTCGCCACCCCACAGCGGTTCCCGGACGCCGACGAGGTGGTGGTGGAGTGGCCGCACCGCTACCTGCGGGCCGAGCGCGACGCCGGACGCCTGGACGGGCGCACGGTGCTGGCGGTGCTCACCCACGACCCCAAGTTCGACGTGCCGCTGCTGGAGCTGGCGCTGGGCGACGAGGACTGGAAGGTGCGCCCGGCCTACGTGGGGGCGATGGGGTCACGGCGCACCCACGACGACCGCGAGGCGCGGCTGCGCGAGCGGGGGGTGACCGACGCCCAGCTGGCCCGGCTGCACAGCCCGATCGGGCTGAACCTGGGTGCCCGCACGCCCGAGGAGACCGCGGTGTCCATCGCCGCGGAGATCATCGCCGCGCGCTGGGGCGGCGACGGGGTGCCGCTGACGCGGACCGACGGTGCCATCCACCGGCCCGGCTGAGGCGCCTCGGGAAGTAATCGGGCGTCGTCACGGTTGGTAACTGTGCACCCGGGGAGTCACCCGGGAGAGCTGTGCTCGAGGAAAGGCTGATCGCTGTGACCGTCCCACTCTCCATCCTGGACCTTGCCCACATCGGTGAGGGCGAGACCGTGCGCGAGAGCTTTGACCGCAGCGTGGCGCTGGCGCAGCGCGCGGAGCAGCTGGGCTACCGCCGCGTCTGGTACGCCGAGCACCACAACATGGGCACCATCGCCTCCTCCGCCACCGCCGTGCTCATCGCGCACGTGGCCGCCAACACCGAGCGCATCCGGCTGGGCGCGGGCGGCGTGATGCTGCCCAACCACGCACCGCTGACCATCGCCGAGCAGTTCGGCACCCTGGAGACGCTGCACCCCGGGCGCATCGACCTCGGGCTGGGCCGCGCGCCGGGCAGCGACCAGCAGACCATGCGCGCCATGCGGCGCGACCCCGCGTCGGCGGAGAGCTTCCCGCAGGACGTGCAGGAGCTGCAGGGCTACCTGGGGGAGGAGTCGCTGATCCCCGGCGTCAACGCCACCCCCGGCCGCGGCACCCACGTCCCGCTCTACATCCTGGGGTCCTCGCTGTTCGGCGCCCGGCTGGCCGCGGCGCTGGGCCTGCCCTACGCCTTCGCCTCGCACTTCGCCCCTGGCGCCCTGCAGGACGCGGTGACCATCTACCGGCGTGAGTTCCGCCCGTCGGCGCAGCTGTCCGAGCCCTACGTCATCGCCGGGGTGAACATCGTGGTGGCCGACACCACCGAGGAGGCCGAGCTGCAGCTGCTCGCTGCCCGGCGGGCCCGGGTGTCGCTGCTGCTGGGCCGTGGGCGCACCTTCACCGACGAGGAGGCCGACATGATCCTGGAGGCCCCCGCCGGCCAGCAGATCCGGCAGATGACGCACTACTCCGCGGTCGGCACCCCCGCCGAGGCGCGGGAGTACCTGGACAAGTTCGCCGTCCACGCCCAGGCCGACGAGCTGATCGTGGCCTCGGCCAACGACCGCAACAGCTGGCTGCGCTCCTACGAGCTGCTCGCCGAGGTCAGCGACATGGGTGTTCCCGCGTGAGCCTGCGGAGCTGCGCGGCGTGAGCCCTGGCAGACTGCGGCCGTGACACAGGCGGCCTCGGCGCAGGAGGAGGACGAGCCCGCCCAGCCCGCGGAACCGGCGGCACTGCCCTACTGGGCGCCGTCGTGGCTGCGTGGCCGGGCGCGTCCCACCCGGATGCGTCCCGACCACGTGGTGCGCCAGTTCATCCGCTTCGCGCTGGTGGGCGGGTCCAGCAACATCGTCTACGCCGGCACCTTCACCGCGCTGGCGGCCTGGGGCTACCTGGTGGCCAACGTGGTCGGCGTGGTGCTCAGCACCGCCCTGGCCAACGAGCTGCACCGCCGGCTCACCTTCAACGCCGCCGAGCGGGTGAGCTGGTGGTCGGCGCAGTGGGAGGGTGGTGCGCTCGGGCTCATCGGGCTGGTGATGAGCTCGCTCACCCTCGGGGTGCTGCACGTGTGGTTCCCCGGGGCGGCACCGCTCACCCAGGTGCTGCTGGTCATCGCGGTCAGCGCGGTGGTCGGGGTGCTGCGCTTCGTGGCGCTGCGCGGCTGGGTGTTCACCCCCCGCCGCCAGGGCGTCGACGCCTGACGCTGACCGGCGCGCGGTTCACGAACTGGAAACAGCATGGACGCGAGGACGGAACGCCGCCCGTGTTGCATGACTCCTGACTCGCCCGCAGGGGCGAGGCGCACCTAGGGTTCCGCCGGCTCGCCGGGACTGGACCGAGGGGTGCAGCGTCGGCCGAGCGGCCGGCGTCCACGGCGGGACAAAAGCCCGGGAGACCTTCAGACGGCGTGCTCTGCCTGCGCCCACCCTGAGCCTCCGCAGGAGCAGTCATGTCCTTGGCCCCCTCTTTTCGCTGCGCCCGCAACACCGGTGGTGCCTCGTGAGCACCCCGGCCTTCACCGAGATTCCTGAGGTCGACGTCTCGGGGTTGTTCAGCGACGACCCTGCCGACCAGGCTGCGGTTGCCGCCCAGCTGGGTGCGGCCGCGCGCGACGTCGGCTTCCTCTACGTCACCGGCACCGGTCTCGACCCCGCGCTCTACGACGACCTGGTCGCCGCCGCCCAGCGGTTCTTCGACCAGCCCGACGAGCGCAAGATGAGTGTCTACATCGGACGGTCGAGCAACCACCGCGGTTACGTGCCGGTCGGCGAGGAGGTGCTGGGCGGGCAGAGTCGCGACCTGAAGGAGGCTTACGACCTCTCCCTGGACCTGCCCGCCGATCACCCCGCGGTGGCCGTCGGACCCGGGCTGCTCGGACCCAACCAGTGGCCGGACCTGCCGGGCTTTCGGGAGCAGGTCGGGGCGTACTACGACGCGGCCATGGCGCTGGGCCGAGTGCTGCTGCGCGGCTTTGCCATGGCGCTGGGCGAGGACCCGGCGCTGTTCGACAGCCACGTCACCACCCCTCCCAGCCAGCTGAGGCTGATCCACTACCCCTACGAACCCGACGCCCACGACGTGCACGGCATCGGTGCCCACACCGACTACGAGTGCTTCACCCTGCTGCGCTCCACCGCCCCCGGGCTGGAGGTGCTCAACGGCGACGGGGTGTGGATCGACGCCCCGCCCCGTCCGGACGCCTACGTGGTGAACGTCGGGGACCTGCTGGAGGTGTGGACCAACGGCCAGCTGGTGGCCACCACCCACCGGGTGCGCAAGGTGGCCGAGGAGCGCTGGTCGTTCCCGCTGTTCTTCAACGTCGACTACGACACCGTGGTGGCCCCGCTGCCGCAGTTCCTCGCCGAGGGCCAGGAACCGGGCCCGGGCGTCGTCGCCGGCGACCACCTGCTGGCGCAGACCGCACAGACCTTCACCTACCTGCAGCAGCGGATGGCCCGCGGCGAGCTGGTGCTGCCCGACGGCGCCCTGGGCCGGGGCACCTTCGGCCAGGGTGCGCGGCAGGAACAGGCCTCGTGAGCGCGCTGCAGTGGGCCGAGCAGGCGTGGCCGGAGCTGCAGGGCCTGGGCGCGCGTCCCGACGGCGGTCACGACGTGGGCCTGGTTCCCGTCGGCGCCGTCGAGCAGCACGGTCCGCACCTGCCCACCGGCACCGACACCCTCGTCGCCGCCGCGGTGTGCGAGGCGGCGGCGGCACGGTGCGGGGCGA
This sequence comes from Rhodococcus sp. X156, assembly GCF_004006015.1. Classification (NCBI taxonomy): domain Bacteria; kingdom Bacillati; phylum Actinomycetota; class Actinomycetes; order Mycobacteriales; family Nocardiaceae; genus Rhodococcus; species Rhodococcus sp. X156. The sequence goes on from NZ_CP034766.1 coordinate 492,541, forward strand.
TCGTGCTGCCGCCCATCCCGGTGGGCTGCAGCTACGGCCACGGCACGGTGCTGCCGGGAACGCTGTCGGTGAGCCCGGAGCTGCTGGCCCAGGTGGTGCGCTCCTACGCCGAGTGGGCCGCAGCATCGGGGTTGCGCCGGTTGCTGTTCGTCAACGCGCACATGGGCAACGCCGCCGCGCTGGGTATCGCCACCGACCACCTGAGGCTGTTCCGCCCCGACCTGCGGGTGGGTTTCCTGGACTGGTGGGACGCCGATCCCACCGTCCGGGCCGAGCTGACCAGCGACGGGGAGGACATCCATGCCAACCGGGGCGAGACCGCCATGGTGATGGCCGTCGCGCCGCACCTGGTGCACCTCGACCGCTGTGCCGACGGCGACGACCCGGACCGCACCGCTGACCTGGTCTTCCGCTACACCGCACCGGCGCTGTCCACCAACGGAGTCACCGGACGGCCCTCCGAGGCCACCGCCCAGCTCGGTCACTCCCTGCTCGACCGGGTCGCCGACGCCATCGCCGACCGCGTCACCCGAGGCCGCACCGAGGAGCCACCGCTCGGTCCCGCCCCCACCCCGACCTTCACTGCCTGCTGACCAAGGAGACCCTGATGGACACCACGCACGGGATCAACCCTGCCCACACCCAGCTCGCTGCCGAGCTGGCCGCCGACGGCGTCAAGTACGCCGTGGGTGGCTGGATCGACGTGCACGGGCGCAGCAAGTCCAAGGTCGTGCCGATCGACCACCTGCCCAACCTGCTGGCCGGCTCCGAGCGCTACACCCCACGCGGCATCAGCGGTCTCGGCACGATGACCCCCAACGAGGACGAGTCGGTGGCCATGCCCGACCCGGCGACGCTGCGGGTGCTGCCCTGGGACCGCAGCATCGCGTGGATGGCCGCCGACCTGCTCTTCGACGGAGACCAGCCCTTCGTGCACTGCCCTCGTTCCATCCTCAAGCGCCAGGTCGCTGCCGCAGCGGACGCGGGTTTCGCCATGAACCTCGGAGTGGAGACGGAGTTCTTCGCCTTCGACCCGGCCTCGCTGGAGCGCGCCGACGGCTACCTGCTGCCGACGGCGCGCAGCGGCTCCATGCGGCCCACCCCGGCCTACGACCTGGAGCCGACGCTGGACGCGATGCCGTTCCTGGACGCCATGGTCTCGGCCATGCAGGAGTCCGACTTCGGTGTCTACAGCTTCGACCACGAGGGTGGCGACGCTCAGTTCGAGTTCGACTTCGACTACGCCCCGGCGCTGGTGATGGCCGACCGCATCTCCTTCTTCCGGCTGATGGCCCGCCAGGTGGCCAAGCAGCACGGCCTGCTGGCCACCTTCATGCCCAAGCCCTACACCGAGTCCTGGGGCAGCGGCCACCACTTCAACATGAGCCTGGAGGACGTGGGCACGGGGGAGAACCTGATGCGCGACGCCGGTGACGTGCGCGGCAAGGGCTGGAGCAAGATCGCCTACTGCTTCACCGCGGGGATCATGAAGCACGCCGGCGCGCTGTCGGCCATCACCACGCCCACGGTGAACTCCTACAAGCGGCTCAACCCGCGGCTGGCCGACGGCAGCGCCTCGTGGGCGCCGGTGTACTCCGCCTACGGCGAGCAGAACCGCTCCTGCATGCTGCGGCTGCCCAAGAACCGGCCCGCGGTGGAGAACCGGGTGGTGGACTCCGCGGCCAACACCTACCTGGCGGCGGCGTTCCTGCTCGCCGCCGGCCTGGACGGCATCGCCAAGGGCATGGACCCGGGCGAGCCGGTGGACAGCGCCCTCACCGACGGCCGCCAGCAGCTGGGCACCAACAGCACCCGGCTGCCGCGCACCCTGCTGGAGGCGACGGAGGCGTTCGAGCGCGACGAGCTGGTGCACGAGGTGTTCCCCGGCGGGTTCGTCGAGGACTACGTGAACATGAAGCACGCCGAGTGGGACGAGTACCACGCCCAGGTCACTCCCTGGGAGCGCGACCGCTACCTGCTGGGGCTGTGAGGTGGCTCCCGTAGCGGTGGTCACCGGTGCCAGCCGCGGACTGGGCCGGGGCATCGCGGAGTCCCTCGCCGACGCCGGCCACCACCTGGTGCTCGGCTACTGCTCGGACGCCGCCGGCGCGGAGGCCACCGCGCAGGCGGTGCGGTTGTGCGGGGTGCGGGCGGTGACCGTGGCCGGCGACGTCCGCGAGGCCGCCACCGCCGCCGCCCTGGTGGCCGCCGCTGCCGAGCTCGGCGACCTGGCGGTGTGGGTGAACAACGCGGGGGTGTCGCTGCTGGCACCGGTGCAGGACACCCCCGCCGCTGAGCTGGAGCGGATGCTCGCGGTGAACGTGCTGGGCACGCTGCACGGCATCCAGGCGGCCACCCCGGTGCTGGTGGCACGCGGGTCCGGCCGGATCGTCAACCTGGCCAGCGACCTCGGCGTGCAGGGTGGAGCCCTGCTGGGCGCCTACGCCGCCAGCAAGTTCGCCGTCGTCGGGCTCACCCAGTCCACCGCGCTGGAGCTGGCCGCCACCGGGGTCACGGTCAACGCGGTGTGCCCCGGCACCTGCGAGACCGACATGGTCGACGCCGAGTGGCACAGCCAGGCCGTGCACACCGGCGCCAGCCCCGACACCGTCCGCGCCGGGTACCTGGCCGCCATCCCGGCCGGCCGCTTCTGCACCCCCGCCGACGTGGGTGCCGCCGTCAGCTACCTCGCCAGCCCCGCGGCCGGCTACGTCACCGGCCAGTCCCTCTGCGTCAACGGCGGATCCGTCCTGCACTAGCCCCGTCCTGCACCAGCCCAGTCCTGCACCAGCCCAGTCCTGCACCAGCGCCTCGTCCCACCTCCTCGCCCCGCTGCACCCGAGAAAGGTCTCCCATGAAGCGAACCCGAAAGTCCCGGATGGCGGTGCTGGCCGGTCTGGCCACCACGGCCGCGCTCGTCCTCTCGGCCTGTGGCGGCGGGGCCTCCGGCGGAGGTGCCGGCGGCGACACCTTGCGGCTGGCCTTCAACGCCGACATGCAGGTGCCCGACCCGGACATCTTCTACGAGATCGAGGGCAACGCCCTCACCACCTCGGTCTACGAGGGCCTGGTCCGCTACAAGCCGGACTCCACCGAGATCGAGCCGGCCCTCGCCTCGTCCTACACGGTGTCCCCGGACGGCAGGACCTACACCTTCACCCTGCGCGACGGGGTGACCTTCCACGACGGCACCCCGCTGGACTCCGCCGCGGCCAAGGCCAGCTTCCAGCGCCGGCTGGACGTCAACAGCGCCCCGGCGTACATGCTCAGCGAGGTGGTGGACATGACCACCCCGGCCCCGATGACCTTCGTGGTCACCCTGGGCAAGCCGGTGAGCGCGTTCCTGGACTACCTCGCTGCGCCCTACGGACCCAAGATGGTCAGTCCCAAGGTGCTCGCCGACCACGCCGGCTCCGACCACGCCCAGAGCTACCTCAAGGACCACGACGCCGGCACGGGTCCGTTCACGCTCACCGAGTTCATCAACGGCCAGCGCTACGTGCTCAGCCGCTACGACGGGTACTGGGGGACCAAGGCCGCCTACGGCAAGGTGGTCTTCTCGATCGTCCCGGACACCTCCACCCAGCGGCTGCAGCTGGAGGGCGGGCAGCTGGACATGAGCCTGCACGGCTACACCACCGACGACATCAGCTCGTTCCGCAGCAACCCCGGCTTCACCGTCACCGACTTCCCGGCGGTGTTCAAGAGCTTCCTGTTCCTGGACGAGAACAAGGGGGTCTTCACCGACCAGAAGGTCCGCCTGGCGGTGCGCCAGGCCCTGGACCGCGAGGAGCTGGTGCGGACGGTCTACGGCGACCGGGCCACCCCGAGCACCCAGGTGTACCCGGCGGCGCAGCAGGTGACCGGCGGCTCCACCACCGCACCCGTGGACCCGTCGGTGCTGAAGAACCTGGTGAGCGGGCTGGGCAACAAGAAGGTCGACCTGGCCTACGTCAACGATGACTCCACCAACCAGCGGATGGCCGAGCTCATCCAGACCAAGCTCTCCGCCGCCGGCCTGCAGGTGACCACCCGGCCGATCCCCATGGCCCAGGCCTTCGACCTGCCCAACCAGCCGGAGAGCGCCCGGCCGGACATGGTGCTGTCCACCCTCAACCCCGACGCGGTGCACCCGGACACCTACGCCCGCATCTTCATGAGCACCGCGGGCTCGCTGAACTGGCTGCAGTCCTCGGTGCCCGCCGCCGACGCGGCCATGGACCGCGGGCTCAACGCCACCGATCCCGCCGAGGTCAGCAAGGCCTACGCCGCGGCCGGTGACGCCATCGCCGCCTCCGGGCTGTGGCTGGACATCGCCGACGTCAAGGAGACGGTGATCGCCCGCAAGGGCATCGGCAACCTCGTCCACCAGCTGCCGACCCTCAACACCGTGCGTCTCGGCGACCTCGTGAAGGAGTGACATGACCCTCTCTGCGGCCCCGGGCCACACCCCCGTCTCCACTGCTGCCGAGGCCCTGGTCTCGGTGCAGGACCTGCACGTCACGTTTCAGCGCAACGGCAGCGAGGTGCCCTCGCTCCGGGGCGTGTCCCTGGAGATCGGCCGCGGAGAGATCATCGGGCTGGTCGGCGAGTCAGGATCGGGCAAGAGCGTCCTCGGGCTCTCCCTGCTCGGCCTGCTGCCGACCAGCCCGGCCCCCCGGACGTCGGGGCAGGTGGTGGTAGCCGGCACCGACGTGCTGACCGCCACCGCGGAGCAGCGCCGGCTGCTTCGCCGCGACCACCTCGGTGCGGTGTTCCAGGACCCGATGACCTCGCTGAACCCCACGATGCGGGTGGGCAGGCAGGTCGAGGAGAAGGCGGGTTCCGCCCAGGAGGCGCTGCGGCTGCTCGACGCCGTCGGGGTGCCGCAGGCCAAGTCGCGCCTGCGGGCCTACCCGCACGAGCTCTCTGGTGGACTGCGCCAACGGGTGATGATCGCGATGGCCGTGGCCGGCAGTCCCTCGCTGGTGGTGGCCGACGAACCCACCACCGCCCTGGACGTCAGCGTGCAGGCACAGATCCTGGAGCTGGTGGTGAACCTGCGCGCGGAGCTGGGTTGCTCCTTCGTGTTCATCACCCACGACCTCGGGGTCGCCTCGGAGATCGCCGACCGCATCGCGGTGCTCTACGGCGGGAAGCTGCTCGAGGTGGGCCCCACCGCCGCGGTGCTGGAGGCGCCCCGCCAGCCCTACACGCTGGGGCTGCTGCAGACCCGGCTCACTCCGACGTCGGACCGTGCGCACCCGCTGCCCACCCTGAGCGGGGAGCCGCCGAGCCCCAAGGACCACCCGCCCGGGTGCCCGTTCGGCCCCCGCTGCGAGCTGCACGTGGCGGCCTGCGACGAACCGGTGCCGCTGGAGGCGGCGGCCCCCGGGCACCTGGTGGCCTGCACCCAGCCCGAGCGGCTGGACGAGCTGGCCCGCGCACTGGCCTCCACCGCGCAGTGGCCCGCCGGGCCGGTGTTCCGCCAGGTGCAGAAGGAGTACCCCGGCGTGGTGCTCACCGAGGTGCGCAAGGCCTTCCCGCTCGCCGGTGGTGGCACCCTGCAGGCGCTGGACGGGGTGGACCTGTCGGTGCAGCCCGGGGAGTGCCTGGCCCTGGTGGGGGAGAGCGGCTGCGGCAAGTCCACCCTGTTGCGGGTGGTGGCCGGGCTGGTCACGCCCGACTCCGGCGACGTCGAGCTGGGCCGCGGGGGGCGCCCACAGATGGTGTTCCAGGACGCGGGCTCGTCCATGACGCCGTGGTCGACCATCGGTGACCTGCTCACCGACCGGCTGCGTGCCGAGGGAGTGCCCCGGCGGGAGCGGGCCGCGGCGGTGCGCAGCGCGCTCGCCCTGGTGGGTCTGCCCGCCGAGGTGGCGTCCGCACGGGCTCGTCAGCTCTCCGGGGGGCAGCGCCAGCGGGCGTCGCTGGCGCGAGCGGTGATCGTGCCGCCCCGGGTGCTGCTGTGCGACGAGCCGACCTCCGCGCTGGACGTCTCGCTGGTGGCCACCGTGCTCAACCTGCTGGGTCGGCTGCGCCGCGAGCTGGACATGGCGGTGCTGTTCGTGACCCACGACTTGGCTGCCGCCCGGGTGGCCGCCGACCGGATAGCGGTGATGACCAAGGGCCGCATCGTGGAGGAGGGCGACGCCGAACAGGTCGTGGACGCACCCTCGCACCCGTACACCCGCGCGCTCCTGGACGCCGCCCCGCGGCCCGGCCGCCGCCGCACGGGCACCCTGCCCACCACCAAGACTGGAGCCGCGTGATGGTGACGACAGCGGATCGCACGAGACCAGCCCTGCAGCGGTGGGGCAGGGGCCGGACGGCCGAGGCCCACCACGTGCTGCGCCGGCTGGGCATCAGCGACACAGCGGCCCTGGCTGCGCTGGCAGTGGTGTTCGTGGTGGCCCTGCTCGCCCCGCTGCTGGCCCCGCACTCCACGTCGGTGCCGGCCGGCGAGGCCTTCCTCGCCCCGGGCGGCGGGCACCTGCTGGGCACCGACGAGGTGGGCCGCGACATCCTCTCGCGGGTCCTGGAGGGCATCCGCTCCTCGTGGCTGTCGGCGCTGCTGGTGATCGCCTCGGGAGTGGTGGTGGGCGGACTGGTGGGTGTGGTGGCCGGCGCCGTGGGTGGCTGGGTGGATTCGCTGCTGATGCGCCTGACGGACGCGTTCCTGGCGCTGCCCGGGCCGCTCCTGGCGATCTGCGTGGTGGCCGCCCTCGGTCCCTCGCTGACCCACACCCTGCTCGCCGTGATGATCGTGTGGTGGCCGTTCTACGCCCGCATCGTGCGTGGCGAGGTCCGGGCCCAGGCCGCCCGCCCGCACGTGGAGGCCGCCCGGCTCTCCGGGGTGGGTCCGGTGCGCATCGCGCTGAAGCACCTGCTGCCCGGGGCGCTGGTCTCCACGCTGGTGGCGGCCAGCCTGGACATGGGCAACCTGATCATCACCCTGGCGGCGCTGTCCTTCCTCGGCCTCGGTGCCCCCGCCCCCGCGCCCGAGCTGGGCGGGATGGCGGCACGAGGCATGTCCAACCTGCTCGAGCACTGGTGGGTGCCGGTGATGCCCGGCGTCGCGGTGCTGCTGCTCGCCCTGGTCGCCAACCTCGCCGGTGACGCGCTCCGCAACCTGCTCGCCGACCGATAGGAGACCGACGTGCTGCGCTTCGTGCTCACGAGAGTGGCTGGCGCCGTCGCGGTGCTGCTGTTCCTCACCGCGGTGGTCTTCCTGCTGCAGAAGAACACCCCCATCGACAGCGTCCGGGCCAAGCTGGGGGCCAACGCGTCCCAGCAGCTGGTGGATGCCGAGACCGCTCGGCTCGGGCTGGACCGTCCGCTGGTGGTGCAGTACGTCGACTACGTCGGCGGCCTGCTGCACGGCGACTTCCAGGACTCGCTGCGCACCCGCCAGCCGGTCTCCGCCGACCTGGCCACCTACCTGCCCGCCACGGTGGAGCTGATCCTGGCGGCGCTGGTCCTGGCGGTGGTGCTGGGCACCGGGCTGGGCATCGCCGCCGCCTCGCGCTGGCGCGGCGCCGGGGTGCTCAGGGTCGGGCTGGTCGCCGGGGCCTCGGCACCGGTGTTCCTGCTGGCGGTGCTGGGGATCCTGCTCTTCTACCGCACCCTCGGTTGGCTGCCCGCCACCGGCAGGTCGTCCTTCTACGACGCCCCCGACGGGCCCACCGGGCTGCTCGTCGTCGACTCGCTGGTGCACGGGCGGATGGACGTCCTCAGCGACGCGATCCGCCACCTGGTGATGCCGGCCGTCTGCCTGGCGCTGGGCCCGGCAGTGGCGATCGCCCGCACGCTGCGCAGCTCGCTGCTGACCAACCTGCAGGGCGACCACGCGCGCACCGCCCGGGCCAAGGGCCTGCGTGAGGTGCAGGTGCTGCTGCGCCACGGGCTGCGCAACTCGGCGGGCCCGGCGCTGTCCATGGCCGGCGTGCAGGTGGGGCTGATGTTCGCCGGCGTGGTGGTGCTGGAGTCGGTGTTCGCCTGGCCGGGCATCGGGCTGTACGTGGTGCAGGCCATCCCCCGCGCGGACTTCCCGGCCATCGCCGGGGTGACGCTGGTCCTCGGAGCCATCTACGTGGTGGTCAACTCCGTCGTCGACTTGCTGCAGGCGGCCGCCGACCCCAGGATCACCCGATGAGCGTGCGCAAGGTGGTCCCGCTGACGCTGGGCTACGAGGACCTGCCGCTGGCCTACTCGCTGCTCGGCGCACCGGCGGGTGAGCGCATCCGCGAGCCCGTGCCCGCCGTCCTGCTGGACACCACCGACGGCTGGGTGCTGCTGGACACCGGCTTCAACACCGAGCTGCTGACCAACCCGGTGCTGCGCGAGCGGTACCACCCGCGGGAGTCCTCCATCCAGCCGTCGCTGCCGCCGGGCGAGGACGCCCCGCTGGAGCAGGGCCTGGCCCGGCACGGCCTCACCGTGGCCGACATCGCGGTGGTGGCGGTGTCGCACCTGCACAACGACCACTGCGGCGGGCTGCACCACTTCGCCGGGAGCGACGTCCCGGTGCACGTGCAGGACGCGGAGCTGACCTACGGCCTCAGCGCCGACGACGCCGTGGAGTACGGCATCTTCCGGGCGGACTTCGACAACCCGGGGCTGCAGTGGGTGCGCGCGCAGGGCGACGCCGAGATCGTGCCCGGGGTGTCGGCGGTGCTCACCGCCGGGCACACCCCCGGACACCAGAGCTTCGTGGTGGACCTCGAGGACGGCAGCGGCTACGTGTTCGCCTTCGACGCCGCCGACCTGCAGGTCAACCTGGACGAGGAGCGACCCGTCGGCGGCACGGTGCACGTGCCGGCCGAGGACACCCTGGGCCCGATCCTGCGGCTGAAGGAGATCGCCCGGCGCACCGGCTACCGCCTGGTGCCCGGCCACGACCCGGAGGTCTGGCCGGCGCTCACCGCCGAGCTGGCGTGATCCCGGCCGATCGCATCACTCACCGTTGACCAGCGCGCCGACGGCGTGCGACGGTTCGCCCATGTCCGCCCCCGCGCGCTCCACCCGAGGTCAGCACCGCACGGCTGCGCTGGTCCACGCCGCCGCCGGGCTGCTGCTGGAGCGCGGGATCACCGCGATCAGCCACCGCTCCGCCGCCCGACGAGCCGACCTGCCGGTGTCCGCGGCCACCCACTACTTCCCGGACCTCGAGGACCTCAAGCACGAGGCGCTCGCCGCAGTGATCCAGCGCTGGACCATTGCCACCCACGAGCTGGTCGGTCGGTTGCCCGAGCGCCTGGAGACGCCCGACGCCCTGGCCGCCGCCGTGCTGGAGATCGCCACCGCCCGCCCGGCGGAGGCGTCCTCGGCCACTCCGACGGGGGTGATGGCCATGTACGAGCGCTACCTGGAGGCCGGTCGGCACCCGCGCATGCGTCCGCTGGTGCACGACTACAACGCCGAGCTGCTGCGGCTGGTGAGCGTGGTGCTGGCCAAGGGTGGGCTGCCCGCCGACCCAGCGACAGCCCGGCTCACCCTGGCCGTGGTGGACGGGGTGGCGTTCTTCGACATCGCCGAGGGAGTGGCGCCAGCGTCGGCAGCCACGCAGGCGCTGGCTCGGATGCTGCGGCTGATGTACGCCGAGAAGAGCTAGCACCACCCGCGACCCTGGCTTGGTGCAGCGCCACCCCCCAGCGCTGCGCATCCCTCGCGGCCAGGGCGACGAATGGCTGGGAGAAGACGCTACGCGGCCGGTCAGGACACCGCGACCGGCTCCTCGGGGTCGCTGTGCTGACGGGTGTCCCTCGCGTCGAGCTGCTTGAGGATCTGCTCGCCCTCCACGTCCACGTTGGGCAGGATGCGGTCCAGCCACCTCGGCAGCCACCACGCGGCCGAGCCGAGCAGAGTCATCACCGCCGGGATGATCACCATCCGCACCACGAAGGCGTCGAACAGCACGGCCGCGGCGAGGGCGAACCCGATCGACTTGATGAAGGCGTTGTCGCCCAGCATGAACGAGCCGAACACCGACATCATGATGATCGCGGCGGCGGTGACCACCCGAGCACCGTGGTGGAACCCTGAGGTGACGGCGTCCTTGGGCGTCGCGCCGTGCACGTACTCCTCGCGCATCCGCGTCACCAGGAACACCTGGTAGTCCATGGCCAGGCCGAACACCACGCCGATCAGGAAGATCGGCATCATGCTGACGATCGGCTGCGGGTTGGCGATCAGCCCGAGGGCGCCCTCCTGGAAGATCGCCACGGTCGCCCCGAACGTGGCCAGCACGCTGAGCAGGAAGCCGAGCGTCGCCGTCAGCGGCACCAGGATCGAGCGGAACACCAGCATCAGCAGCAGGAACGCCAGCCCGATCACCACGGCCAGGTAGGGCACCAGCGAGCTGGACAGCCGCTCGGAGACGTCGCCCTCGATGGCGGTCTGGCCGGTGACCCCGATGCTCACTCCCGTGGTGCGGTTGAGCCCGCCCTCGGCGTCGCGGATGTGGCTGACCAGGTCGTGGGTGGCGGTGCTGCTGGGTGAGCTGGAGGGGATCACCGTCAGCTGCGCGGTGTCGCCGGCCGGGTTGACCGCCAGCACCTGGGCGTTGGCCACGTCGCCCTGGGCCTTGATGGTGGCGACCACCTGGGCGAAGGCCTCGGCCTTGGGCACGGTGGCCTGGGAGGCGTCCACCACCACGATCAACGGGCCGTTCACACCGGCGCCGAACGCGCCGGTGACCAGGTCGCTGGCCTTGCGCTCGGTGGTGTCGGGGTCGGCGGTGGAGTCGTTGGGCAGGGCCAGCTCGAGGTTGGCGGCGGGGATGGCCAGCACGCCCAGCAGCACCACGCCGGCCACCAGGGTGAGCACCGGGACGCGGCGGACCAGCCGCGCCCAGCGCAGGCCGTTGGTGACCAGGTCCTTGTTCTCCTCGGCGTCGTGGTCGGTGATGCCCTTGATCCGGCCGGCGAAGGCCTTCTCGCCGAGCAGGCCGAGGATGGCCGGCAGCAGGGTGAGGGCGAGCACCACGGCGATGGCCACGGTGAACGCGGCGGCGTAGCCCATGGTGGCCATGAACGGGATGTTCACCACCCGCAGCGCCACCAGGGCGATGATCACGGTGAGTCCGGCGAACACCACCGCAGACCCTGCGGTGCCCACCGCGCGCCCGGCCGCCTCCTCGCGGTCGCCGACCTTGCCCACCTCGTTGCGGTAGCGCGAGAGGATGAACAGCGAGTAGTCGACCGCCACCGCCAGCCCGATCATGATGGCCAGCGTCGGGGTGGCGGAGTTGAGGTCGAAGAACCCGCTGGCGGTGGTGATGGCCAGGCTGCCCACCGCGATGCCGATGATGGCCATCAGCAGCGGCAGCCCGGCCGCCACCAGCGAGCCGAAGGTGATGGTGAGGACCACGGCGGCCACGGCCAGACCGATCAGCTCGGCAGCCTGGCCGCCGGCCTGCTCCGCGGCGGCGGTGCCGGTCATCTCCACCGTCAGCCCCTCGCTGCGGCCGAGCTCGGCGGCGGCCTTCAGCTGGTCGCGGGTCTCCGGGGTGATGTCGGTGATCGCGCCGGTGAAGCTCATGGAGAGGTAGCCGACCGTGCCGTCGGGGCTCAGCGGCGACAGCGCCGCGGCGTCCTCCGGCGACTTGCCCGCCCCCTCGGCGGCCTGCACCAGCGCAGCGGCGGCCACCACCGGGTTGACCAGGGTGTCCGGACTCTTGGCCTGGGAGATGGTCTTGAGATCGGCGACGACCTTGTCCATCGCCGCCTGGTTCTGCGGGGAGCTCAGCGTCTGGCCCGCCGGCGCGGCGAAGATGAACCGCTCGGTGGGGGTGTTGATCAGGTCGTCGGCGCCGGCCGAGGGAAAGCGCTCCTTGAGCAGCTCCTGGGCCTCCGTGGCCGGGGTGCCGGGGATGGAGAAGGTGTCCACCGTCGGTCCGGACAGCGTGGAGGCGGTGCCACCGAGCAGCACCAGCAGGAACACCCACGCCCCGATGACGCGGCCCTTGCGCCGGTAGGCCAGCTTTCCCAGCCGGTAGAGGTAGTTCGCCATCAGGACTCCAGGGGTGCGGCGGGGCAGTGCTGGGCACGACGGCGCCCTCTCCCGGCGCGCCCGATGGTCAGGACCCGCTCAGCCAGCGTGAGCGCGGCAGCAGTCGACCAAGCGTGTATTCACCTGTCCGCCAGGGCAATGTTGCGGCGGATGTAAAAAAGTGATTCTGGGCACACCACGCCGGGGGTCACCAGCGCCGGTGGCGGCTCAGCCCTTGGCGACGCGCAGCGCGGCAGTGATCATGGGGACCTGCAGGGGCAGGCGAGCCAGGGCCACGGCCTGCAGCGGCTTGGACCGGGACACCACCTTCACCGAGTACACGTTGGCGGGGAAGACGCCGACCAGCACCGCGGCGCTCACCCAGCCGCCCAGGCGTCGAGTGGCAGGGACGAGCAGCAGCGCCGCGCACGCCGCCTCGGCAACGCCGCTGACGTACACCCAGCGCCGGGCGTCGCCGATGCCCGGCGGGATGATCGGCTCGAACACCTGCGGGCGCACCGCGTGCACCACCGACGACCCGCCGAGCCCACCGGCGAGCAGCGCCACCCGACGGTGCTCGGGGTTGCGCAGCAACCGGGTCGCGCGGACCAGGGCGGCCCCGGGCAGGGCGTTGGTCAGCACTCGGGCGGCTCTCGTGCGGGGGGCTCTCATGCGGCGATCCTGTCAGGACGGAGGCGTCAACGTGCGCAGGCCGGCGGCGAGCACCGACGCGCCCTCCCGGAGCAGGTCGACCAGCTCCAGCGTCTCGTCGTCCAGCCACTGCTCGTAGGCGGCGATGGCCACACCCAGGAACATCCACGCCACCGAGCGAGCCAGGTGGTCGTCGTCGGCCACGCCCAGCCGGCGGGCGGCGTGCTCGGCCACCACCTGTCGCCAGCCGGCGTACATCAGGGCGGAGTGCGCCTGCAGCGCCGGGACGCCGAACACCAGCCGCATGCGCTGCCGGTGCCAGGGGGCCTCCGCGGCGGGGAAGGTGTTGAAGTCCACCAGCGCCCCACCCAGCTCCTCGGCCAGCGGGGTGCCCGGGGGCAGCGCGACCAGGAAGGCCCGCATGCGGGCCAGCTCGGCGTCGAAGTCGCCCCAGGGAATGTCGTTCTTGGAGGCGAAGTAGCGGAACAGCGTGCGCCGGGAGATGTGCGCCGCCTCGGCGATCTCGTCCACGCTGGTCTCGTCAAACCCGTTGCGCGCGAACAGGGGTAGTGCGATCCGGCTGATGGACGCCCGGGTGGTGGAGGGGCGGCGTCCGGCGCGGGCGGCCAGGTCGTCGACGCGCACGGGACCTTCCACAGCGGTGTCCACCTGCCTTCCGTGCTGGTCCAGGTACCTCCTGGCTTTCCTTCGGCACTGAGTGCCATTATGGTGCCTGTCACACCGCAACGGTGATCCCGCCAACACTCTGGAGAGTCCCATGGCCGAGCAGACCGCCCCCCAGTCCACCGACGAGCCGATGGTCGAGGAGACCCTCGTCGAGGAGGTCTCCATCGACGGCATGTGCGGCGTGTACTGAGCATGCCTGTGCTCGAGGCCGAGCAGCAGACCGCCGTGCTGGACGGTGCCTGGCAGGTGCACCCCAAGGTGGCCGTCCGCCCGGAGCCCTTCGGCGCGCTGCTGTACCACTTCGGCACGCGGCGGCTGTCCTTCCTGAAGAACCACACCGTGGTCGGCATCGTGCAGTCGCTGGCCAACCACCCCGACGCGCGGTCGGCCTGCCTGGCCGCCGGGGTCGGCGAGGCGGCGCTGCCGTCCTACGCCGCCGCCCTGGCCACGCTCGTCGAGTCCACGATGATCATCAGGAGAGATGCCGCATGACCGCAGTGCTGGATCCAGCTGCCGTGCTCGAGCCCCCCACCACCACGGCACCGCCCAAGGTGGGACGGTTGATCGACCAGTTCGAGCTCGGCCTCGACGCACCCATCTGCCTCACCTGGGAGCTCACCTACGCCTGCAACCTGGCGTGCGTGCACTGCCTGTCCTCCTCGGGCAAGCGCGACCCGCGCGAGCTCAGCACCGAGCAGTGCAAGGCCGTCATCGACGAGCTGCAGCGCATGCAGGTGTTCTACGTGAACATCGGCGGTGGCGAGCCCACCGTGCGCTCGGACTTCTGGGAGCTGGTGGACTACGCCACCGCGCACCAGGTGGGCGTGAAGTTCTCCACCAACGGCGTGCGCATCGACCGCGCCGTCGCCGAGCGCCTGGCCGCCAGCGACTACGTGGACGTGCAGATCTCCCTGGACGGGGCCACCGCCGAGGTCAACGACGCCGTGCGTGGCACAGGCTCGTTCGACATGGCCTGCCGCGCGCTGCAGCACCTGGCCGACGCCGGCTTCGCCGACGCCAAGATCTCCGTCGTGGTCACCCGGCAGAACGTCGGCCAGCTGGACGAGTTCAAGGCACTGGCCGACCGCTACGGCGCCACCCTGCGCATCACCCGCCTGCGACCGGCCGGCCGCGGCGCGGACGTGTGGAACGAGCTGCACCCCACCATGGCCCAGCAGCGCGAGCTCTACGACTGGCTGGTGCGCAACGGCGAGGGCGTGCTCACCGGCGACTCCTTCTTCCACCTGGCCGCCTTCGGTGACGCCCTGCCCGGGCTCAACCTGTGTGGCGCCGGGCGCGTGGTCTGCCTGATCGACCCGATCGGCGACGTCTACGCCTGCCCGTTCGCCATCCACGACGCCTTCCTGGCTGGCAACCTGCTCAACCCCGGTGGCTTCCAGGAGGTGTGGCAGAGCTCGGAGCTGTTCACCGACCTGCGCTCCCCGCAGACCGGCGGCGCGTGCAGCAAGTGCCAGCACTTCGACGCCTGCCGCGGCGGCTGCATGGCGGCCAAGTTCTTCACCGGCCTGCCGCTGGACGGGCCGGACCCGGAGTGCGTGCAGGGCTACGGCGAGGTGGCGCTGGCCGACGTGGCCGGCGACGTCCCCAAGCCCACCGGCGACCACTCGCACTCCGGACCCGTACGAGGCCAGGCGCCCAAGCCTGTCCCGCTCACGCTGATGGTCAAGCCACCGGTGAGCTTCTGCAACGAGAACCCACTGGCAGGGATGAGCTGAATGAGCAAGAACGCATGGTTCGAGACCGTCGCCGAGGCGCAGCGCCGCGCCAAGAAGCGGCTGCCCAGGTCGGTCTACGGCGCGCTGGTCGCCGGCTCCGAGAAGGGCATCACCGTCGAGGACAACACCGCGGCGTTCGCCGAGCTGGGCTTCGCCCCCCGGGTGGCCGGGCTGTCGGGCTCCCGCGAGCTGGCCACCACGGTCATGGGCCAGCCCATCTCCATGCCGGTGCTCATCTCGCCGACCGGGGTGCAGGCGGTGCACCCCGAGGGTGAGGTGGCCGTGGCCCGGGCCGCCGCCAACCGCGGCGTCGCGGTCGGCCTGTCGTCCTTCGCCAGCAAGTCCGTCGAGGAGGTCGCCGCGGTCAACCCGCAGACGTTCTTCCAGATGTACTGGGTGGGCAGCCGCGAGGTGCTGGTGCAGCGGATGGAGCGGGCCCGCGCGGCCGGCGCCGTCGGGCTCATCATGACCCTGGACTGGTCGTTCTCCAACGGACGCGACTGGGGCAGCCCCACCATCCCGGAGAAGATGGACCTCAAGGCGATGGCCCGCTTCGCCCCGGAGGGCATCACCCGCCCGAAGTGGCTCTACGAGTTCGCCAAGACCGGCCGGGTCCCCGACCTGACCACCCCCAACCTCACGCCACCCGGCGGCGAGGCGCCCACCTTCTTCGGCGCCTACGGCGAGTGGATGAACACCCCGCTGCCCACCTGGGAGGACGTGGCCTGGCTGCGCGAGCAGTGGGGTGGGCCGTTCATGCTCAAGGGCGTGATGCGGGTGGACGACGCCAAGCGGGCCGTGCAGGCCGGCGTCACCGCCATCTCCGTGTCCAACCACGGGGGCAACAACCTGGACGGCACCCCGGCGCCCATCCGGGCGCTGGCGCCCATCGTGGACGCCGTCGGCGAGGACATCGAGGTGGTGCTCGACGGTGGCATCCGCCGCGGCAGCGACGTGGTCAAGGCCGTGGCCCTGGGGGCGCGCGCGGTGATGATCGGCCGCGCCTACCTGTGGGGCCTCGCGGCCAACGGGCAGGCCGGGGTGGAGAACGTGCTGGACATCCTGCGCGGCGGCATCGACTCCGCCGTGCTGGGCGTGGGCCGCTCCTCCATCCACGACCTCACCCGTGACGACGTCTACGTGCCGCCGGGCTTCGTCCGGGACCTCGGCGCGCACGAGCCCGCCGCCACCCGGAGCTGATGGCCGGACTGCTGCTCCGGCCCGTCACGCTGGCGGGCCGGACGGCGTCCTCGCGGGTGCTCTTCGGCCCGCACGAGACCAACCTGGGCGCGGGCCGGGCGTTCTCGCCCGCGCACGTCGCCCACTACGCCCGGCGCGCCGCGGGCGGCGCCGGCGTGGTGGTCACCGAGACCGCGTCGGTGCACCCGGGGGACTGGCCCTACGAGCGGGCCCCGCTGGCCGCCGAGTGCGGACCGGGCTGGGCGGACGTGGTCGCCGCCTGCCGACCCCACGGAACCCTGGTGCTGGCCGGGCTGGGCCACGCCGGGGTGCAGGGTTGCAGCGCCCACAGCCAGACCGTGCTCTGGGCGCCGTCCCGGGTGGCCGACGTGGTCTCCCGCGAGCTGCCCATGGCGATGGAGCAGGCCGAGCTGGATGCGGTGGTGGCAGGCTTCCGGGCCGCCGCCGCGCTGGCCGTGCAGTCCGACGTGGACGGGGTGGAGGTCGACGCCGGGGCGATCAGCCTGCTGCGGCAGGCGCACTCCGGGCTGACCAACCTGCGCGACGACGCCTACGGCGACGACCGGTTGCTGCTCACCCGGCAGGTGCTGGCGGCCGTGCGCGACGAGCTGGGGCCGGGCCGGGTGCTGAGCCTGCGGCTGAGCTGCGACGAGCTGGCCCCGTGGGGCGGGATCACCCCGGAGGAGGCGCTGGATCAGGTGGCGGAGCTGTCGCCGCTGGTGGACCTGCTGGTGGTGGTGCGCGGCGGCCCGTACTCCGTGGACGCCTACCGGCCCGACCGGCACACCGCGCCCGGGTTCAACCGGGAGCTGTGCGCGGCGGTGCGGGTGGTGAGCGTGGCGCCGGTGGTGCTGCAGGGCAGCGTGGTGGACCCGGCGACGGCCGAAGCCGCGCTGGCCGGCGGGGTGTGCGACGCGGTGGAGATGACCCGGGCGCTGATCGCCGACGCCGAGCTGGTGGCCACGCTGCGGGCGGGCGGGGCGCCGCGGCCGTGCGTGCTGTGCAACCAGGAGTGCCGGGTGCGGGACCCGCGCAACCCGGTGGTGAGCTGCGTGGGCGACCCGGTGGCTGCCCCCCTCTCCGGCGTTCAGGTCCCTCGTCGCCCGTTTTCGGACCCGACAAGGGCGACCAGGGCCCGCAACGCCGTGGTGGTGGGCGGTGGCCCGGCCGGGCTGGAGGCCGCACGGGTGCTCGCCGACGGCGGCGTGCAGGTGCGGCTGCTGGAGCGCGCGCCGCAGCTCGGGGGCCTCGCCCGGGTGGCCGTGGGCTTTGCCCCGCTGGTGGACTGGCTGGAGCAGCAGTGCCGCCGGCTCGGGGTGGAGCTGGTGACCGGCTGCGAGGTGGGGCCGGGGGAGCTGGTCGGGGCGGCGGTGGTGCTGGCCACCGGCAGCGTTCCCGCCCCGCGGGGGGTGGCCGGCGACGCACCGTGGTTCACTGCCGCCGAGGTGCTCGCGGGGGCGCCCGTGTCCGGGCCGGTGCTGGTGCACGACCCGGTGGGCGGGCCGGTGGGCGTGGCGGTGGCCGAGCACCTCGCCGCCGCCGGCCGTCCGGTGGCGGTGGTGACCGCGGACCCGGTGGTGGGTGCCCAGCTGGGCCGCACCGGCGACCTCGCCGCCGCCAACACCCGGCTGCAGCAGGCCGGGGTGCGCCGTGAGCTGAGCACCCTGCTGCGCTCGGCCGGTGGCGGGGTGGCGGTGCTGGAGAACCGCTACACCGGGCAGCGCCGTGAGGTGGCGTGCGCTGCGGTGGTGGACTGCGGGCACCGGCTGCCCGACCACACCCTGGACGTGCCCGGCGCGGTGCGGGTGGGCGACTGCGTGGCGCCGCGCACCGTCGCCGAGGCCGTGCGGGAGGGCCGCCGGGCCGCGCAGGCGGTGGTCGCGGCATGAGGCTGTTCACCCCGCTGCAGGTCGGGCCACTGGCGCTGGCCAACCGGGTGGTGTTCACCGCGCACCTCACCAACGCCGCCGTGGACGGGCTGCCCACCGCCCAGCACGCCGCGTACTACGCCGCCCGTGCTGCCGGTGGCGCCGGGCTGGTGATCACCGAGGAGCACTCGGTGCACCCCTCCGACGGGGCCTACGAGAAGCTGATCCGCGGCCACGACCCGGCGGTGCTGCCCGGGTACCGGCTGATCACCGACGCGGTGCACGCGCACGGGGTGCCGGTGCTGGCCCAGCTCAACCACAACGGCGGCCAGGCGTCGTCGCTGTACACCCGCACCCCGGTGCTCGCCCCCAGCCCGGTGCCCGACCCGCTGTTCCGCGAGGTGCCCACCGCGCTGACCCACCGGCAGATCGCCGAGCTCGTGGCCGGCTACGCCGACGTCGCCGCCCGCTGCGTGGCCGGCGGCTTCGACGGGGTGGAGCTGCAGGCCAGCCAGTCCTCGCTGCTGCGCTGCTTCCTGGCCCCGGCCACCAACACCCGCACCGACGGCTACGGCGGCGACCTGCCCGCGCGGGCCCGGTTGTTGCTGGAGGTGGTCGACGCGGTGCGCGAGGTGCTCGGCCCGGACAAGGCGCTGGGGGTGCGGCTGAGCGGGCACGACGGCATCGAGCACGGCGTGACGCTGACCGACGCCGTCGCGGTGGCGCGGCTGGTGGAGGCGACCGGGTCGGTGGACTACCTGAACACCACCCTGGGCGTGGCCACCTCCACCCAGCACCTGATCACCTCGAGCATGCGCACCCCCGCCGACCACGCCCACCCGGTGGCGCGGGCCATCAAGGCCGCCGTGGCGCTGCCGGTGATCGGGGTCGGTCGGTTCACCCGCCCCGAGCAGGCCGAGCAGGCGCTGGCCGACGGGGTCTGCGACCTGGTGGGCGTGGTCCGGGCGCAGGTGGCCGACCCGGACTTCGCCACCAAGGCCCGCACCGGGCGGGCCGCGGAGATCCGCAGCTGCCTGTCCTGCAACCAGGAGTGCGTGGGCCGGGTGGGGCTCAACCGGTGGCTGGGCTGCGTGGTCAACCCGCACGCGGGCCGGGAGTCGGTCCCGCTGCCCGCGCCGGTGCGCCGAGCCCGCCGCGTGGTGGTGGTCGGCGGTGGGCCGGGTGGTCTGCGGGCCGCGGCCACCGCCGCCGAGCGCGGCCACCGGGTGACGCTGCACGAGCGCGCCGACCGCCTCGGCGGCCAGGTGCTGCTGGCGGCGAGCGCCCCGGGCCGGGCCCAGCTGGGCGCGGTGACCGCCGACCTCGCCGCGGAGTGCGCGCGGCGAGGGGTGCAGGTGCACACCGGCTCGGAGGTGAGCGCCGCGCAGCTGCTCGCCGAGGGCCCTGAGGTGGTGGTGCTGGCCACCGGGGCCCGCCCGGTGCGCCAGGCGTGGGCGGGGGAGTGCCCGCGGGTGGTGCACGTGCGCGACGTGCTCGCAGGGCGGGTGCGGCCCACCGGCACCGTGCTGGTGCACGACGAGCTGGGCTTTCACCAGGCCCCCTCGGCGGCCGAGGCGCTGGCGGCCCGCGGCTGCGCGGTGACGGTGAGCACCAGCGCCATGGTGGTGGCGCAGGACCTCGGGCTCACCCTGGACACCGAGGGCTGGCAGCGCCGCGCGCACGCCGCCGGCATCGACCAGCGCACCGACCTGGTGCCGCGGGGGGTCGCCGAGCAGGACGGCCGGCTCGCGGTCACCCTGCTGCACCACCCCACCGGTGCGGAGTCGGTGTGCGTCGTCGACTGGGTGGTGTGCGCGGTGCACCAGGAGCCGGAGGACGAGCTGTGGCGCGCGCTGGCGGGCTCCGGGCTGCCGGTGCACCGGGTGGGTGACTGCCTCACCCCGCGCCGGTTGCACGCCGCGGTGCTCGAGGGCGAGCGGGTGGCCCTGGCGTTGTGACGGTGCGCGTTGTGACGGCGCGTGAGCGCAGCTCTACCCGCCGAACATGCCGGTAACAGTTGTGCGGTTTGCCCCGACAATCCCCGGTCATCTGTGGCCGAGCGGCTCGGTCGCGCGATGACGGGGGGAGCGGGGGACGCACAGGCCAGCAGTGGCGTGCGCGCCTCGCGCCAGCGCACACTCGGGAAACGGGTGGCGGGCTCGTCAGGACAACCAGCACCAAGGGGGTCTGGTGTGACTGTAGTGATCTGCGTGCTCGGGCTGGTCGTTGTCTGCGTCGGCGCGGCGGCGCTCATTCCCGGCCGCTTCACCTGGTTGCGGGCCAACCCTGGCACGCCGGGCGTGCTGGTGGCGGTGGGTGTGCTGCTCTTCGGCTCCGGCATCGCGCTCTCGCCCAACCTCGAGCCCGCCGGTACCACCAGTCCGACACCCGGTGCCCCGGCCCCCGGCGCACAACCCACGGAGACCACCACCTCGCCGCCGGTGAACCCCGTCCTCGCCCCCGAGCAGCCCACCGCCGGACCGCCCGCGCCCCCCGTGGGCTCGACCGGGGCGCCCTCGTCCTCCGGGTCCCGGCCGGGCACGCCGGCGCCCGTGCCGCAGCTTCCCGGTGTGCAGCCGCCGTCCGCCGCTCCCCAGCCTCCGTCGGTCGTCCCCCCGGCGCCGTCGCGTCCGCCGACGTCCAGCCAGACCGGACCTGGTCGGCCGACCGTGCCTGCGCAGCCCACCCAGCCGCCGCCGGCCCCGACCGTCCCGCCGCGCACGACGCCGCCGCGCACGACGCCGCCGCCGGTGCAGACCACGCCGCCGCCGGTGCAGACCACCCCGCCGCCGGTGCAGACGACACCACCGGTGCAGACCACCCCGCCGGTGCAGACGACACCACCGCCGCCCGCCCCCACCACGCCCGTCGAGACCGTCACCCCGCCGCCCACCGAGGGGGAGCCCGGTACCGGCGGCGTGGCCCCGCTGACCTCGACCGGGACGGGCAGCTCCGTGCCCGGAGGCACCGGGCAGAGCGGCGCTCCCTGACCGGCCGGCCGCTGGTTCAGCGCCGGCCCGTGGCGTTCGGCTGCTCGGTGCGCCACCACGCCACCGTCTCGCGCACCGCCTGCGTCAGCGGGGTGGGTGCCAGCCCGAGCAGCTCCTCGCTGCGGCGGGAGTCGAGCACGAACGGCTGCTCGAACTGGTAGAGCATCTCGGCCAGCTCGCGCAGGCTGCCCGGCACCAGGGCGCCCGCTCGCAGCACCCACGACGGCAAAGTCCTGACCGTGGCGGGCACGCCGGCGGCCTCAGCCAGGGCATGCACCAGCTGGCGCTGGGTGAGCGCGGGACCGGTCGGGGCGTGCAGCACCGAGCCCCACACCTGCGGCCGGGCCGCCGCGGCCACCATGGCGCCGGCGTAGTCGGGCACGTAGGTGAAGGAGTGCGGCTGGTCGGCGCTGCCCATCACCCGGACCGTGCGACCGGCCAGCACCGCCCCGACCATCCGGTCGCCCGCGTGCGCGGTGTGCACGTGCGGGCCGAAGAAGTCCGAGGCCACCACGCTCACCGTCGGCGTGGCGGAGGCCTGCCGGGCGCGCAGGAGCTCGGTGCGCATGCCGCGCTTGCCGCCGGTGGCCGCCCGCGGGCTGTCCTCGGTCATCGGCCGGGAGGGCTCGGAGTAGGAGTACAGGCTCTCCGGGAACACCACCACGCTGTCGGCCGCCGCGCGCAGCACCGCCTGCTCCATCGCAGGCAGCGCGGTGGCCCACGCTGCGGCGGAGTAGGCGGCGTGCGCGCAGTGGTACACGGCGGTGGCTCCGTCGACGGCCGCGCGCAGCGCCGACTCGTCGTGGACGTCCACCGCGCGCCGCTCGATGTTCTCGTGCCGCGGACCGGAGCCGGAGCGGGTGAGCAGGCGGACGTGGTGGCCGGCGTGGGCCAGCTGGGTGGCGACGGTGCGGCCGACCGGGCCGGCGCCGGTGATCACGTGCAGTGCGCTCATGAGGCGCTCCCTTCCAGGGTGAGAGAGCAGTGCTCTCTGAACTCCCTCGAGTGTGGTCTGCGTCGGCCTCATGGTCAAGAGCAGTGCTCTCGAAAGTTGACGGTGCTCTCGGGTCTGGCAGACTGGCCGCCGTGCCCACCCCGCGAGAACAGGCCCGCACCCGGACCATCGCCGACATCACCCGGCTGGGCCGCGAGCACCTGGCCGAGCACGGTGCCGCCGGGCTGAGCCTGCGCGCGATCGCTCGCGACCTGGGCGTGGTGTCCTCAGCCGTCTACCGCTACGTGCCCAGCCGCGACGACCTGCTCACCCTGCTGGTGGTGGACGCCTACGCCGAGCTGGGCGAGGCCGTCACCCGCGCCGAGTCGGACGCACCGCGCACCGACCTGCAGGCCCGCTGGCGGGCGCTCGCCGGGGCCGTCCGCGGCTGGGCGCTGGCCGAGCCGAGCCGGTACGGACTGGTGTTCGGCACCCCGGTGCCCGGCTACCACGCACCGGCCGAGCAGACCACCGTGCCGGGCACCCGGGTGGTCGCGCTGCTGCTGCAGCTGGCCGCGGACGCGGAGGCCGCCGGCTGCCGTCCCGCCAGCTCGGCGGGACCGGTCGAGCCGTCGCTGCACGCCGATGCCGAGCGCGTCCGGGCCGAGCTGGAGGTGGACGTGTCCGACGCGATGCTCACCGCCACCGTGCTGGTCTGGGTCGCCCTGTTCGGGGCGGTCAGCTTCGAGGTGTTCGGCCAGTACGGCAAGGACACCTTCGCCCAGCCCGAGGTCCTCTTCGCCGCGCTGGTGGACCTGCTGGCCGGCGTGCTCGGCATCGGGCCGACGTGAGCCGCGGCGCCCGCGGTCGCGCCACCGCGCCGCTGCCGGTGCGCGCCGGGCTCAACCCCACCCGGCTGCGCCTGCCCGACGACGGGGCCTGGGCCACCGTGCTCGACTACCTGCTGCACCGCTTCCCCGACGACGCGGTGCGGCTGCGGGAGAAGGTGGCCGGGGCAGAGGTGCTCGACGCCGCCGGCACCCCGGTGACCGCGACGTCGCCGCTGCAGCCCGGTGGGTTCGTCTACCTCTACCGGGACCCGCCCACCACCGAGGTGCGGGTGCCCTTCGAGATCGAGGTGCTGCACCGGGACGAGAACCTGCTGGTGGTGGACAAGCCGCACTTCCTGGCCAGCACCCCGCGTGGGGTGCACGTGGTGGAGTCGGCGCTGGTGCGGCTGCGGCGCGAGCTGGACCTGCCCGAGCTGAGCCCGGTGCACCGCCTGGACCGGCTCACCGCCGGGGTGCTGGTGCTGACCACTCGGCGCGAGGTGCGCGGGGCCTACCAAGGGTTGTTCGACCGCCGCGAGGTGAGCAAGACCTACGAGGCGGTGGCCGCGCACGACCCCGCGCTGGCGCTGCCTCGCACCGTGCACAGCCGCATCGTCAAGCGCCGCGGCGTGCTCACCGCCCAGCAGGTGCCCGGCCCGGCCAACGCCGAGACACGGGTGGAGCTGGTGGCGGTGCACGGTGACCGGGCCCGGTACCGGCTGCGCCCCACCACCGGGCGCACCCACCAGCTGCGGGTGCACCTGTGCTCGCTGGGCATCCCGATCGTCGGCGACAGCTTCTACCCAGTGGTGCACGACGTGCCGGTGGACGACTACTCCTCCCCGCTGCAGCTGCTGGCCCGCGAGCTCTCCTTCACCGACCCGGCCACCGGGGTGCGCCGGACGTTCACCAGCCGGCGGCGGCTGGCGCTGGATCCGGCACCGGCCTGAGTGATCCCGCTCACCGGGACCCGTGGCCACCGTCGCCCGTGCTGGCGAGAGAGTCGGGCCATGTCTGACAACAGCTCTGTGCGCCCTCGGCTCGCCCGCGACGTGACCACCTGGGCCCAAGAGGCCGACGTGGTGGTCGCCGGGTACGGCGTGGCCGGGGCCAGTGCCGCGGTGGGGGCCGCGCAGGCCGGGGCCGACGTCCTGGTGCTGGAGCGCACCAGCGGCTGGGGCGGGGCCGCGTCGCTGTCCGGTGGCTTCATCTACCTCGGCGGCGGCACCTCGGTGCAGCAGGCGTGCGGGTTCGAGGACAGCCCGGAGAACATGAAGGCCTTCCTGGCCGCCGCGATGGGCGAGGGGGTGGACGAGGCCAAGCTGGACGCCTACTGCTCCGGCAGCGTCGCCCACTTCGACTGGCTGGTGGAGTGCGGGGTGCCGTTCAAGCCGACCTTCTGGGACCAGCCGGGCTGGGAGCCGCCGGGCGACGACGGCCTGCAGTACACCGGCGGGGAGAACGCCGCGCCGCTCAACGCCATCGCCACCCCCGCCCCCGCGGACACGTGCCGCAGATGAGCGACAAGCGCACCGGCGAGAAGGGCGGTGGCTACATGCTGATGAAACCGCTCACCGACCTCGCCACCGAGCTGGGCGTGCGCAGCGCCTACGACATGCGCGTGCAGAGCCTCGTCGTTGACGACGACGGCCGGGTGGTTGGGCTGATCGCCAAGCAGTACGGCGAGGAGGTGGCCGTGCGCGCCCGCAAGGGCGTGGTGCTGGCCATGGGCAGCTTCGCCTACAACGAGCAGATGGTGCAGGCCTACGCCCCGCGCCTGGTGGGCCGGCCGGCCGCCTCCATCGAGGAGCACGACGGGCGGGCGATCCAGATGGCCCAGGCGCTGGGCGCGGACCTTGCGCACATGGACGCCACCGAGGTCGCCTTCTTCTGCGACCCGCAGCTGTTCATCCGCGGCATCCTGGTCAACGCCCGCGGCCAGCGCTACGTCACCGAGGACACCTACCCCGGCCGCGTCGGGCAGGCCACCCTGCAGGACAACGGCAACCAGGCGTTCCTGGTGATCGACGAGGCCGCCTACGAGGAGGCGCTGACCACGCCCAGCTCCACCGAGCTGCTGCGCCACCGGCCCAAGTGGGTGTGCGAGACGGTGGCCGAGCTGGAGGGCGAGATGGGGCTGCCCGAGGGCTCGCTGGAGGCGACGGTGCAGGTCTACAACACCCACGCGGCCACCGGCACCGACCCGGTGCTGGGCAAGAAGGCGGAGTGGCTCAAGCCGATCGGCTCCCCGGTGGCCGCCATCGACCTGCGCAACATGACCGGCGGGTTCACCCTGGGCGGGCTGCGCACCACCGTCGACTCGGCGGTGGTGCACGTCTCCGGCGAGCCCATCCCCGGCCTGTTCGCCGCGGGGCGCTGCACCTCCGGGCTCTCCGCCGGCGGCT
The DNA here is from genome assembly GCF_004006015.1 of Rhodococcus sp. X156. Classification (NCBI taxonomy): domain Bacteria; kingdom Bacillati; phylum Actinomycetota; class Actinomycetes; order Mycobacteriales; family Nocardiaceae; genus Rhodococcus; species Rhodococcus sp. X156. Next base: position 517,812 of record NZ_CP034766.1, read on the forward strand.
ACGCCAGCGGCATCTCCCTGGGCGACGGCAGCTTCTTCGGCCGCCGCGCGGGCCAGGCCGCCGCGAGCCAGTAGCCGTTGCTCGGCGCCCTCGGTGACGGCCTGGGCGCGCAGCGAGTCCAGCACCACCGGCGAGGCCAGCGGAGGTCCGTGCCGGGCACCCCGCCAGCTAGCGTGAGCACCGTGACCGGGCCAACGTGTTTCAGCACCGCGGGTGACCTGGCCGGGCTCACCTGGCCGGAGGTGCCCGCCGACGCGCTGCTGGTGGTGCCGGTGGGCTCGGTGGAGCAGCACGGCCCGCACCTGCCGCTGGACACCGACGCTCGGGTGGCCAGTGCGGTGGCCCGGGAGCTGGTGCGCACCACCGCCGGCGCGGTGCTCGCGCCCGCGGTGCCCTACGGGGCGAGCGGGGAGCACGAGAGCTTCCCCGGCACCATCTCCATCGGCACCGAGGCGCTGCGCACCCTGCTCGTCGAGCTGGGCCGCTCCGCCTGCCGGTGGGCGCCCCGGCTGGTGCTGGTCAACGGCCACGGCGGCAACGCCCAGGCGCTGGTGCAGGCCGTGCGGCTGCTGCGCCAGGAGTCCCGCGACGTCGCCTGGCTGCCCTGCGCGGTGCCCGCCTCCGCCGCCCACGTCCCCGACGCCCACGCCGGGCGCACCGAGACCTCCCTGCTGCTGGCGCTGCACCCCGCCGACGTGCGCACCGCCGTCGCGGCCGCCGGAGCCACCGCCCCGGTGGCCACCCTGATGCCCGCGCTGCGAGCCGGCGGGGTGCGCGCGGTGAGCGCCAACGGGGTGCTGGGTGATCCGGCGGGCGCGCACACCGCGGAGGGCGAGCAGCTGCTGGCCGCGCTGGCCGAGCAGGCCGCTGGGGCCGTGCGCCGCTGGGCGCCCGACACCAACGGGATGCTGTCGTGAGCCGGATGGCGGTGGTGACCGGCACCGGCATGCCCGCCAGCGCCGTCTCGCCGGGCTCCACCCGCACGCTGTGAGCACCCCGGCCCTGCCGCTGGGCTTCCGGGTGCAGCTCGACCGCCGGCTGTGGTGGCTCGACCGGGGTGCGGCCGTCCTCGGTGGGTCCCCGCCGCGGCTGCTGCGGCTGCGCCCGGCCGCCCGAGAGCGGCTGGCCGAGCAGCCGATGACGGTGCGCGACAGTGCCAGCGCGGCGCTGGCCCGCACCCTGCTCGACGCCGGGGTGGCCCACCCGCGCCCCGTCGGCGGACCCACACCCGAGCAGGTGACGGTGGTGGTCCCGGTGCGCGACAACGCCGCCGGGGTGCAGCGGCTGCTGGCCGCGCTGACGCCCGGCACCCCGGTCGTGGTGGTCGACGACGGCTCCGGCAGCGCCCACCGGCGGCAGCTGGCGACGGTGGTGGCCGAGCACGGCGCCGAGCTGGTCCGCCACCCCACCAGCCGCGGCCCGGCCGCCGCCCGCAACACCGGCCTGGCCCGGGCCCGCACCCCGTTCGTGGCCTTCCTGGACTCCGACGTGGTGCCCACCCCCGGCTGGCTGACCGCGCTGCTGCCGCACCTGGCCGACCCGGCGGTGGCGCTGGTGGCCCCGCGGATCGTGGCGCTGCCGGCCGGGCGCGGCTGGGTGGCCCGCTACGAGACGCTGCGGTCCTCGCTGGACCTGGGCCCGCGCGAGGCGGGCGTGCTGCCGCGCAGCCGGGTGGCCTACGTGCCCAGCGCCGCGCTGCTGGTGCGGGTGGCCGCGGTCAGCGGCGACGAGCGCGGCTGCTTCGCCGCGGAGATGTCGGTGGCCGAGGACGTGGACCTGTGCTGGCGGCTGCACGCCCGCGGCTGGCGGCTGCGCTACGAGCCCGCCGCCCGGGTCGCCCACCAGCACCGCACGCGAGTAGGCACCTGGTTGCGCCGCAAGGCCTTCTACGGCACCGGTGCCGCCCCGCTGGCGGCGCGGCACCCCCGGCAGGTGCCGCCGGTGGTGCTGGCGCCGTGGACGGCGGTGGCGGCGGCGCTGCTGCTGACCGGACGGCGCACGGGCGTCACGGGTGCGGTGGTGGTGACGGCGGTGGCCACGGTGCGCCTGTCCCGCAGCCTCACCGGGCTGCACCACCCGCTGGCCACCGCGGCGGTGCTGGCCCCGCGCGGGCTGTACGGCGCGCTCACCCAGCTGGCGTCGGCGGCGTGGCGGTCGTACTGGCCGGTGACGCTGCTGGTGGCGGCGCTCTCCCCTCGAGCCCGGCGGGTGCTGCTGGCCGCGGGGGTGCTGGACGGGCTGGCGGACTGGGCCACCCACCGCGACACCACCCCCCGCCGGGACGGGTCAGCACCCTCCCGGCTCGACCCGCTGCGCTACCTGGTGGCCAAGCGGCTCGACGACCTGGCCTACGGCACGGGGCTGTGGTGGGGTGCGCTGCGGGCGGGGGAGCCGGCGGCGCTGCGCCCGGAGCTCACCCGGTGAGCAGGCCGGTCGCTACCGTGACACCCATGACGGGACAGCGGCCGGGGCGCGACCGCGACGAGGAGGGCCGGGCCCGCAACGCCCGTCCCCGCGACGGCCTTGGCCGGCCCCTGCCCTACGGCACCGCCGGGGTGGAGCGTGCGCCCGAGGGCCTGCACCGCACGCCGGAGCAGACCCTGGCGGAGGCGCAGGAGCTGCTGGACGCGGGCATGCCCTTTCACGCCCACGAGGTGCTCGAGGACGCCTGGAAGCTGGCGCCGGAGCCGGAGCGGGCGCTGTGGCGAGGCCTGGCCCAGCTGGCGGTGGGCCACACCCACTGCCTGCGCGGCAACGTCCGCGGAGCCCAGGCCCTGCTCACCCGCGCGGCCGACGTGCTGGCCGAGCAGCCCGCGCCCGGCCCGCACGGGGTGGACGTGGCCGGCCTGGTGGCGTGGGCCCGGGAACTGAGCGCGGCGCTGCCCGGCGGGGTGCCCACCGACCTCTCCGCGCCGGTGCTGCGCCGGCGCTGACCGGGCCATCGCCGGAGATTGCGTTGCCTCCAAGCGAAATTGCGCTGTGTCGCCCGGTCGGTCGCCCGGGCGGTCTCAGCGCAGGAGCCGGGGTCGCCACGCTAAGAGATCGACCCGGCAAGCCGATGAGACAGGTCACTGGCCGTGCATGATGAAGCGCGCGAGTGAGTTTCGCCAGTCGTAGACCGCCCCCACGGCGGCATCGTGCAGCTGGTTGCGGGCTTGAACCGGGGGGTTGGGGTTGTCCACGGACACGAGAGCGGACGCGGGGCCGGACCGTCCTGCGGGCCGAGGCGTCGCGGCGCAGATCGACCTCGCCCGGCTGGCCCGCCTGCTGGCCGTGGTGGTCGAGGAGCACCGAGACTGGCGTGACCTCGTCCGCGACGTGGCCGAGCACCTGGGCGCGCTCTTCGCCAGCGCCGTGGTGGCGATCGACAAGGTGGTGGTGACCGACGGCTCCGCCAGCATCACGCCGCTCGTGCTGGTGCCGGCCGCCGAGGAGAAGGTCGCCAACCACGCCGCGCTCGAGGAGGCGGTGCGCACCGGTCGGGCAGTGCACCTGGCCGGACCCGACGTGCTGCCCCAGGCGCTCGCCGCCGGGCTGCCGCACGTGGGGATCTGCGTGCCGAGCGCGGACACCACGGTGCTCTCCCTGTACCGCCAGTCCGGCACCCCGTTCACCACGGCCGAGGCGGAGCTGGTGACCATCGTGGCCAGCTACCTGTCGCTGGTGATGCGCCGGCTGCAGCGGGTGGCCCAGCTGCGCAACCTGGCCGAGCACAGCGTCCGGATCGGCACGCGCCGCAGCGAGCAGGACGTGCTGGACCTCGCGGTGGAGGGAATCCTGCCGCTGCTGGAGGCCGATGCCGCCTGCGTGGTGCTGCTCGACGACGGGAGGATCGCCCGCTGCGTGGCCCAGCGTGGCCTGAACGCCGAGCTGCTCTCCACCTGGAGCGGACACCTGCGCCCGGACCTGCTGCACCAGCTGACGCAGGAGCGCCGGCCGCTGCGCCTGGCCGACATCCGCAACCAGCTCCCCGAGCGGGCCGGCTGGCGTCCCCGCGCGGGGGTGACCGTGCCGGTGGAGGTGGACGGCACGGTGGTGGCCCTGCTCGGGGCCTTCCGGCGCAGCGGCTGGGAGTTCAGCTCCGACGACGAGTACGTGCTGACGCTGCTCGCCAGCCAGGTCGCCTCCGCCATGACCAACGCCCGGGCGGTGCTCACCGGTGAGCGGCGTCGGCAGGCCGCCGAGTCGCTCGGTGCGCTGTCCTCGGCGCTCAACTCCAGCCTCAGCGCCGCCGAGGTGGCGAGCCGGTTCTGTGCCGCCATGGTGGAGCACTCCGGCGCCGACCGCTCCGCGCTGCTGCTGCTGGACGACGACAGCACCCGGCTGGTCCCGATGTGTGTGTCCCCGCAGCAGGAGGGCGGCTTCCTGGCGCGCTTCCGCGGCCCGCTCGGCTGCATCATGGTGGACGAGCACCCCACCCTGCAGCAGGCCGTGACCGGTCTGCGCGCGGTGACGGCCGCCGTCACCGACGACGCCAGCGGTGCTGCCCGCTGGCTGCACGCCCAACCCCTGGTGGTGCACGGCGCCGCCGTCGGGGTGGTGCTGCTGGAGTGGTTCGCCGCCGACCGGCCGCAGCCGCAGGAGATGCTCGGCCTCATCGCCGACATGGCCGGCACCGCGCTGCAGCACGCCCGGCTGTTCGAGCGCGCCGAGCAGAGCGGCCTGCAGCTGGCGGCGCTGCACGACGTGGCGGTGGCCATGAACAACGACGACGACCTCGGCGCCACCCTGCAGCGGGTGGCCGAGTCCACGCTGCAGATCACCGGGGCCCGCACCGGCTGGATCACCCTGGTCGACCCCGACGGGGTGGGGGCCACCCACGTGGCCGTCGTCGGCGACCCCGACATCATCAAGGACAGCACCGTCCGGGGCGGCACCACCGCCAACATGCACCGCAACATCGGGGGCTGGGCGGTGGCGCACTCCAGGACGGCCTGGGTGCCCAACACCGCCGCCGGCATCAGCGAGCCACCGGAGGCGGCCGAGTGGTTGTTCGACCGCACCCCCGGCTGTGTGGTGGTGGTGCCGCTGCCCGGCCGCGGCGGCACCTCGCTGGGGTTCCTGTCCCTGCGCCACCCCGAGCCGTACTTCCTCAGCCGCTCGTGCCTGCCGATCCTGCAGCGCTTCGCCACCGAGACCGGCCTGGCCGTGGAGAACCACCGTGAGCTCGAGGCCCGGCGCTCGCTGGAGCGCCAGCTGCGCGAGCAGGCCTCGGTGGATCCGCTGACCGGCCTGGCCAACCGCACCCGGCTGGGCGTCCTGCTGGGAGAGGCCCTGCGGCGCACCGATCAGGAGCACTGCCTCGGTGTGGTGTTCCTCGACCTCGACCGGTTCAAGACCATCAACGACAGCCTGGGCCACGCCGCCGGCGACGAGCTGCTCACCGCGGTGGGTCAGCGCCTGGAGGCGGCGGTGCGCCCGGAGGACGTGGTGGGCCGCCTCGGCGGCGATGAGTTCGTGGTGCTGCTCAACCGGCTGGCCCGACCCACCGCCACGGCCGAGGCCGAGCTGGTCGGCGGACGCATCCTGGCGGCGCTGACCGAGCCCTTCCCGGTGGGCCAGCGCTCGGTGTTCGTCTCCGCCAGCATCGGCCTGGCCGTGGCGCACGGCAGTGAGCACGACGCGGAGAGCCTGCTCCGCGAGGCCGACATCGCGATGTACCGCGCCAAGGCCGCGGGCAAGGCGCAGGTCGCCGTGTACGAGCCGTCCATGAGCGTGGCCGGCCTGCTGGACATGGAGAGCGACCTGCGCCAGGCGCTGGACCGCCAGGAGCTGGAGGTGCACTACCAGACCATCGTGGAGGTGGGCACCGGCCGGCCGGTGGGCATCGAGGCGCTGACGCGGTGGAACCACTGCACCCGCGGCGCGGTGCCACCGGACGAGTTCATCTCCCTGGCCGAGGACACCGGCCTGATCCGGCGGCTGGACCAGTGGGTGCTGGAGACCGCGCTGCGCGACGTCGCCCGCGTGCGCCAGGAGTGGCCCGAGATCGGCGTCAACGTCAACCTCTCGGCGCTGCACGTGCACGAGCCGACGCTGCCCGCGCGCATCCGTGGGCTGCTCAAGGAGCACGGGGTGAGCCCGCAGGCGCTCACCCTGGAGATCACCGAGACGGCGTCGCTGTGGGACCCCGCCCGCACCATGGGCAGCCTCCGCGACCTGCGCTCGCTCGGGGTGGGGGTGGTGGTGGACGACTTCGGCACCGGCTACTCCAACTTCAGCTACCTCAAGCAGCTGCCGCTGCGCGGGCTGAAGATCGACCGCAGCTTCGTGCAGAACCTGGACCAGGACGAGGACGCCGCCATCGTCACCGCCCTGCTCACCCTGAGCCAGACGCTGGGCCTGGAGGTGATCGCCGAAGGGGTGGAGACCGCGCAGCAGCAGGAGAAGCTGCTGGAGCTGGGATGCTCGCGCGCGCAGGGCTTCCTGTTCTCCCGGGCGGAGCCGGTGGCGGTGCTGCTGGAGCGGCTGCGGGTGGAGCTGGCCCCGGCCTGAGCGCCGGAGTTGCCGGGAACGTCCACGCGGCGCAGGGTGAGTGTGACTCGCGTCACCGCAGCCGCGGGTCCTGGTCAGCGAGGAGAACCCCAGATGAAGACCAAGGCCGCAGTAGTCGTCGAGACCGGCAAGCCCATCGAGCTGATGGAGCTCAACCTGGACGGGCCCAGAGCGGGGGAGGTGCTCATCCGCTACACCCACGCGGGTCTGTGCCACTCCGACGTCCACATCCAGCACGGCGACCTGGAGGCCCGGCTGCCCATGGTGCTCGGCCACGAGGGCGCAGGCGTCATCGAGGAGGTCGGTCCCGGCGTCACCCGGGTCAAGGCCGGGGACAACGTGGTCTGCTCGTTCATCCCCAACTGCGGGGTGTGTCACTGGTGCGCCACCGGCCGGCAGTCCATCTGCGACATGGGCGCCAACATCCTGGAGGGCTACCTGCCCGGGCCCCGCTTCCCGTACACCGGACCCGACGGCGACTACGGCGCGATGTGCATGCTCGGCACGTTCTCCCAGTGGGGCGTCATCCACCAGAACTCCGTGGTGAAGGTGGACGACGACCTGCCGCTGGACAAGGCGGTGCTGGTCGGCTGCGGCGTGCCCACCGGGTGGGGCTCGGCGGTGAACACCGCGAACGTGCGCCCCGGCGACACGGTGGTGGTCTTCGGCATCGGCGGGATCGGCATCAACGCCGTGCAGGGTGCGGCCTACGCCGGCGCCAAGAACCTCATCGCCGTCGACCCGCTGGAGAACAAGCGGGAGAAGGCGATGGAGCTCGGCGCCACGCACGCGGTGGCCACCGGCGAGGAGGCGCAGCAGCTGGCCGTCGACCTCACCAGGGGCGTGGGGGCGGACAGCGCCATCGTCACCGTCGGCCTGGTGGAGCAGCAGGTGGTGAGCGAGGCGTTCAACGCCATCGGCAAGGGCGGCAGCGTGGTGCTCACCGGGCTGAACCGGCTGGACGTGCAGAACGTGCAGCTGCCCGGCTCGATCATGACGCTGTTCCGCAAGAGCGTGAAGGGCAGCCTCTTCGGCGACTGCAACCCCACCACCGACATCCCAAAAATCTTGGGGCTGTACCAGAGTGGTGACCTCAAGCTGGACGAGCTGATCACCAGGACCTATACCCTCGACCAGGTGAACGAGGGCTACAGCGACCTGCTCGAGGGCAAGAACGTGCGCGGCGTGATCGTGCACGAGCACACGTGAGCACTCTGCTCACTGCGGCGGGGCCTGTTGCGACAGGCCCCGCCGCTGCGGTGGTGGGCCGCCACCGGGAGGTCGAGCTGCTCGTGGCCGCCCTGGACTGCGGCGCCCACGTCCTGCTGGAGGGCCCACCCGGCACCGGCAAGACCACCCTGCTGCGCTCGGTGGCCGCGGCCGGGTCGGTGCCGTTCGTCTTCGTGGAGGGCAACGCCGAGCTCACGCCCGGTCGGCTCATCGGGCACTTCGACCCCGCCCAGGTGCTCAGCGAGGGCTACAGCCCGGACGTCTTCGTCGACGGCCCGCTGGTGCAGGCGATGCGGGCCGGGTCCCTGCTCTACGTGGAGGAGGTCAACCGCGTCCCGGAGGAGACCCTGAACGTGCTCATCACGGTGATGAGCGAGGGCGAGCTGCACGTGCCGCGGCTGGGCCGGGTGCCGGCCGCCGCGGGCTTCCGGCTGGTGGCCGCGATGAACCCGTTCGACGCGGTGGGCACCGCCCGCATCTCCGCCGCCGTCTACGACCGCTGCTGCCGCATCACCATGGGCTACCAGTCGGCGCAGGACGAGGCCGACATCGTGGTGCTGCGCGGCCCGGCCGTGCCCGACCCCTGGCGCGCGCAGGTGGTGGACCTGGTGCGCCGCACCCGCGAGCACCCGGACGTGCGGATCGGCTCCTCGGTGCGCGGCGCCATCGACCTGGTGCGGCTGGCGGTGTCGCTGTCCGGGCTGCGCGGGCAGGAGCCCACCAGCTGGCTGGTGGGCCTGGACGCGGCCCTGGTGGCGCTCTCCGGCCGGGTGCGCCTGCAGGAGTCGTGCGGGCGGGCGCCGGAGGAGATCGTCCGCGAGCTCTACGTGGCGGTGTTCGGCGCCGAGCCCACCGACGACGACCCCGCCGACGAGTCCGAGCCCACGGGGGACGGTGGTGCGTCGGGGGGAGCGTGAGCCCGCCCAGCGCGGGCGAGGAGCCACCACCAGCCCGGCGCGACCGCGGTCCGCGCCAGCGCACCACCCCGCGCTCCGAGCTCTCCCGCGCGCCCGAGTTCGAGCAGGTCTCCCCGGAGGTGGGCCAGCTGGACGAGGAGGCCTTCGACGCCGCGGCCGCCGCCGATCCCGACGCGGCGCTGACCCTGCTGGCGGACATGGCCACCGCCACCGACGAGGGCCTGCGTGCCGCCGCGCGACGGCTGGCCGCCCGGGTGGTGCTCGACCGTGCCCGCACCGGCCTGGCCCGCAGCCGCGGGGTGCGCCGGCTGCGCCCGGTGCCGGCCGACCGCGGCGGCGACCTGGACGTGGACGCCTCCCTGGACGCCGTGCTCGACGCCCGCGCGCAGGGCAGGCAGCCGGGGCTGGACGAGCTCACCGCCCGCCAGTGGGGCCGCCCGGAGCTGGCGCTGTGCCTGCTGGTGGACACCTCCGGGTCGATGGGTGGGGCCCGCCTCGCCGCGGCCGCCCTCACCGCGGCCGCGTGCGCGCTGCGGGCGCCGGGGGAGCACGCGATCGTCTCCTTCGCCCGGACGGTGACGGTGCTGCGCGCGATCACCTCGCAGGCGCCGGCCTCGGCGGTGGTGGACTCGGTGCTCACCCTGCGCGGGCACGGCACCACCTCGCTGGCGGCGGGGCTGCGCGCGGCCGGGGAGGAGCTCGCCCGCAGCAGCGCCGAGCGACGGGTGGTGGTGCTGCTCAGCGACTGCCGCACCAGCGAGACCGAGGACCCCGCCCTGGTGGCGGCGCGGCTGCCGGAGCTGGTGGTGCTCGCCCCGGCCGACGACGACGAGGAGGCGGTGGCGCTGGGGCGGCGCAGCGGGGCGCGGGTGGCCGCGCTGCGCGGTGTGGCCGACGCGCCGGCCGTGCTCGCTGCGCTGCTGGTCTAGCGCTCGCAGGGCGGCCGAGCCAACGGCGCGAACCGGTCTCCCCGCCCGCACTTGCCGCAGCCGCCGCTCTGCGCAAGGGTGGGCTGTGAGCCCGGTCACGTTGCGCCCCCTGGTGGGGCGGTGCCGGGGAGCCGCTCTGGAGGAGGAGACCTGATGACCCGAGTGAACATGGTCGTCGACGGCGTCAGCTACGCGGACGAGGTGGAGCCGCGGACGCTGCTGGTGCACCACCTGCGGGAGCGCCTCGGCAAGGTGGGCACCCTCGTGGGTTGCGACACCAGCAACTGCGGGGCCTGCACGGTGCACCTGGACGGGGTGAGCGTGAAGTCGTGCTCGGTGCTGGCGGTGCAGGCCGACGGCGCGGAGGTGACCACCATCGAGGGCCTGGCCACCGGCGGCGAGCTGCACCCGGTGCAGCGCGCCTTCCACGAGAACCACGGCCTGCAGTGCGGCTTCTGCACCCCGGGGATGATCATGCAGAGCGTCGACCTGCTCAAGGAGAACCCCGACCCCACCGAGGAACAGGTGCGGGAAGGGCTGGAGGGCAACCTCTGCCGCTGCACCGGCTACCAGAACATCGTCAAGGCCGTGCAGGCCGCCGCGCAGACGCTGAAGCCGGCAGGTGCCTGATGACCACCACCGTCGACTCGCCCACCGGCACCGACCCCGAGCTCGGGCGCGAGCGCCTGCGCAAGGAGGACGCCCGGCTGATCACCGGGCGCACCCGTTTCACCGACAACATCGTGCTGCCCGGGATGCTGCACGTGGCGGTGCTGCGCAGCCCCTTCGCGCACGCCACCATCACCTCCGTCGACACCAGCGACGCGCGCAGCCGGCCGGGCGTGCACGCGGTGTACACCGGTGCCGACTTCGCCGCCGAGCAGGGCAGCCTGCCGTGCGCGTGGGCGATCACGCCGGACATGAAGACCCCCGACCACCCGGCGGTCGCGGTGGACACGGTGAACTTCGCCGGGGAGATCGTCGCGGTGGTGGTGGCCCGCAGCGCCTACGAGGCCGCCGACGCCCTGGACGGCATCGACATCGACTACGACGAGCTGCCCGCGGTGCTGGACATGGAGGCCGCCCTGGCCGACGGTGCCGACCTGGTGCACCCCGCGCTGGGCACCAACAAGTGTGCGGTGTGGACCTTCGACTCCGCCGAGGCCGGCACCGGCAGCAGCGTCACCGACGCCCTCGCCGCCGCCGAGGTCACCGTCACCCGGCGGTTCCGCCAGCAGCGGCTCATCCCCGCGTTCATGGAGCCGCGCTCGGTGGTGTGCGACCCCACCGGCGAGCAGCTCACCCTGTGGACGTCCACCCAGGTGCCGCACCTGGTGCGCACCATGATGGCGATGACGCTGGGCATCCCCGAGCACAAGCTGCGGGTGATCGCCCCGGACGTGGGCGGCGGCTTCGGCGGGAAGCTGCAGATCACGCCGGAGGAGGTGCTCGCGGTGATGCTCGGCCGCCGGCTCGGCCGGCCGGTCAAGTACACCGAGTCGCGCTCGGAGTCGCTGCTGGCCGCCCACCACGGCCGGGACCAGATCCAGGACATCACCATCACCGCCCGGCGGGACGGCACCGTCACCGGCCTCACGGTGGAGCTGATGGCCGACATGGGCGCCTACCTCGGCCTGGTCACCCCGGGCGTGCCCATCCTCGGTGCGTTCATGTTCAACTCCATCTACAAGTTCCCGGCGTACCACTTCAGCTGCACCAACGTCTTCACCACCAAGGCGTGGACGGACGCCTACCGCGGCGCGGGCCGGCCCGAGGCCACCTTCGGCATCGAGCGGATCATGGACGAGCTGGCGGTCGAGCTGGACATGGAACCGATGGAGCTGCGCCGGAAGAACTGGATCACGCACGAGGAGTTCCCGTTCACCACGGTCGCCGGGCTCACCTACGACACCGGCAACTACGAGGCGTCCACCGACAAGGCGATGGAGCTGTTCGACTACGCGGGGCTGCGCGCTGAGCAGCAGCGCCGCCGGGAGTCCGGCGACACCCTGCAGCTGGGCATCGGCATCTCCACGTTCACCGAGATGTGCGGGCTGGCGCCCTCGCGCGTGCTGGGCCAGCTGAACTTCGGCTCGGGCGGGTGGGAGCACGCCGCCATCCGGATGCTGCCCACCGGCAAGGTCGAGGTGGTCACCGGCGTCACCCCGCACGGGCAGGGGCACGAGACGGCGTTCAGCCAGATCGTCGCCGACCGGCTCGGCGTGGCCTTCGAGGACGTCGAGCTGCTGCACGGCGACACCCAGTCCTCGCCCAAGGGTCTGGACACCTACGGGTCCCGCTCGCTGGTGGTCGGGGGCGTCGCCATCGTGCAGGCCGCCGACAAGGTGATCGACAAGGCCCGGCCGATCGCCGCACACCTGCTGGAGTGTGCCCCGGAGGACCTGGAGTTCGCCGGTGGCCGGTTCACCGTGCGCGGCACCGAGGCGGGTCTGGGCATCGCCGACATCTCCCTGGCGGTGTTCACCGCGCACAACCTGCCCGACGGGGTGGAGCCCAGCCTGGACTCCCAGGCCACCTTCGACCCGGAGAACTTCAGCTACCCGCACGGCACCCACCTCTGCGCGGTGGAGGTGGACACCGAGACCGGGTTCGTGCAGATCTACCGCTACGTCTGCGTGGACGACGTGGGGCAGGTGGTCAACCCGATGATCGTGGAGGGCCAGATCCACGGTGGGCTGGCCCAGGGCATCGCCCAGGCGCTGTACGAGGAGGCGATCTACGACGACGGCGGGACCCTGCTCACCGGCACCATGGCCGACTACCTGCTGCCCTCGGCGATGGACCTGCCGCACTTCACCACCGAGCGCACCGAGACCCTCGCGACGTCCAACGTGCTGGGCGTGAAGGGAGTGGGCGAGGCGGGCACCATCGCCTCCACGCCGGCCGTGGTCAACGCCGTGCTCGACGCGGTGCGCCAGCACGGCGTGCGCGACATCGAGATGCCGTGCTCGCCGCAGCGGGTGTGGCGGGCGCTGGAGCAGGCCAGGGGCGGCCTGGACGCCGGCGGGCCCGCGGGGCGCAACACCCCCGAGGCCGGCGGCGGCCTGGGCACCACCGACGCCTCCGGCTCGGTGGACGAGTCCACCAGCACCACCGACGAGGGAGGACTCGCATGATCCCCGGGAGCTTCGACTACGTGGCGCCGACGACGGTCGCCGAGGCGCTGCAGGTGCTGGCCGCCGGCGGCGAGGACGCCAAGGTGCTCGGCGGCGGGCAGAGCCTGATGCCGGTGCTGCGGCTGCGGATGGCCGCCCCCACCCTGGTGGTGGACCTGAACAAGGTGGCCGAGCTGCGGGGCATCGCGGTGGAGGGCGACGAGCTGGTGATCGGCGCGATGACCACCCACCACGACGTGCTGCACAGCCCGCTGGTGGCCGAGCACGCGGCGCTGCTCGCGCTCACCACCGCCACCGTGGCCGACCCGCAGATCCGTCACCGCGGCACGCTCGGCGGGGCCCTGGTGCACGCCGACCCCGCCGGTGACCTCGGCGCGCCGGTGCTGGCCCTGGACGCGTCGCTGGTGCTCGCCTCGCCCACGGGCACCCGCACCGTGGCCGCGGCGGACTTCTTCCAGGACCTCTTCACCACCGCGGTGCAGCCGGGCGAGCTGCTCACCCAGGTCCGCCTCCCTCGGCACACCGGCTGGGGGGCCCGCTACGAGAAGTTCCAGCGGGTGGCGCAGGCGTGGTCGGTGGTGGCGGTCGCGGCAGCCGTGCGGCTGGAGGGCGGCACCATCGCGCAGGCCAAGGTGGCGCTGACCAACATGGCGTCCACGCCCGTGCGGGCGGCCGCGGTGGAGGCCGCGCTGCTCGGCCAGCCGGCCACCGCCGAGTCGGTCCGCGCCGCCGCGGCGCAGGCCGGGGTCGGCACCTCACCGGGCAGCGACGTCGGTGCCGACGCGGCCTACCGCACCCACCTGGCCGGGGTGCTCACCCGTCGGGCGGTGTCGGCGGCCGCCGGCATCTCCTGACCCAGCTCGTCCATCCACAGCAGACAGGAGAGGCACGTGTCCGACTCAGGGACGACCGACTCAGGCGCCACCAGCGCGGCCGACGGCAAGGGAGCCGGGCCCGAGCCCACGGGGGCGGAGATGCCCGGGGCCATCGGGGCGCCCACCCCCACCCCGCGCTCGGCCACCGGCACCGAGACCGCCCAGGGGGCGTCCGGCGAGGGCGACGAGCCGGGCCCCGCGGGACCCGCTGCGAGCGGGTCCGGACCCGGCCGTGGCGCGCCGGTGCAGTCCTCGCCGGCTGGCGGCGAGATGGCCTGGTTCGCGCCCGTGCTGGTCGCGCTGACCGTGGGCACGTTCGTGCTCTGGTGGCTGCGGCGGCGCTGAGCGGGCGGTCGTGCCCGGGTGTGGTTGCCGTCACAGCCACGGCGTAACTTGGCGGAGGAACGCGGTGGCCTGAATGGATAGGGTGATTTGATGGAGATGGAACACGATTTCACGGTCGACGCACCTATTGGCGAGGTCTGGACGGCTTTTCTCGAGCCGCCGCGGGTGGCGCCGTGCTTCCCCGGCGCCACGCTGACCGGCTCCGACGACACGTCCTTCACCGGCACCGTCAAGGTCAAGCTGGGACCGATTGCCATGTTGTACAAGGGAACCGGGACTTACGTCAGCGCCGACGAGAGCACCCACACTGCGGTGATCGACGCCAAGGGCAAGGATTCTCGTGGCAACGGGCAAGCCAGTGCCAAGGTGACGGCCATTCTCTCCGAGAATGGCTCTGGCAGCACCAAGGTGGTGGTCAAGACCGACCTGAACATCACCGGCAAGCCCGCGCAGATGGGGCGCGGCCTCATCGTGGACGTGGGCGGCAAGATCATCGGGCAGTTCGCCCAGTGCCTGAGCGAGCGGCTCGGCTCAGGGGCGAGCGAGGGCGCCGTGGCGAGCGGCGCGGCCACCACCGCTCCATCCACCACCGAAGCCACCACCACCGGGACCACCACGGCCGGCACGTCCGCGGCCGCGCCGTCCACGCCGACGTCAGCCACCTCGGCCCCGTCCAGCTCGTCCGGGCCCAGCGCGACACCGCCGAGCAGCCAGCCGGCACCCGCGGCGGCAGGGGCCGCCTCCAGCGACGGGACGGACGGGCACGGGTGGCCGTCGGAGTCCACCTCGGCCGAGGCCATCGACCTGATGGAGATGGCCGGCGGCAGCGCCATGCTCAAGCAGGCGCTCCCGGTGATCGCCGGGGTCGCGCTCGGGCTGGTGGTGGGCGGGATCGTCGGCTGGCTGGTCAAGCCGAAGCCCAAGCCGCGCACCGTGATCCCGTCGTACCTGGAGGCGGTGCTCGCCCCGCAGCGGGCACTCGTCGACCTGTCCGCCCACCGCCGCCACAAGTAGTCCGACGTGCAGAACCACCTCAGCCCCGCCGGAGCTCCGGCGGGGCTGACGTGGTCGTCGGGCTGGTGTCAGCCGACCTCGGGGATCGGCGGCCCCAGCAGGTCGTCGGCATCGGTGATCCGGTAGGCGTAGCCCTGCTCGGCCAGGAACCGCTGCCGGTGGGCGGCGTAGTCGGCGTCCAGGGTGTCGCGGGCGACCACCGAGTAGAAGTGCGCCTGCCCGCCGTCGTGCTTGGGTCGCAGCAGCCGGCCCAGTCGCTGTGCCTCCTCCTGGCGTGAGCCGAACGTCCCCGACACCTGCACCGCCACCGAGGCCTCCGGCAGGTCGATGGAGAAGTTGGCCACCTTGCTCACCACCAGGGTCTGGATCTCCCCGCGGCGGAACTCGTCAAAGAGCTTCTCCCGCTCCTTGTTCCGGGTGGATCCCTGGATCACCGGTGCCCCCAGCGCCTCCCCGAGCTCGTCGAGCTGGTCGAGGTAGGCGCCGATCACCAGGGTGGGCGCCCCGGGGTGGCGCTCCAGGATGGACTTGACCACCGGCATCTTGGTGCGCGCGGTGGAGCACAGCTTGTAGCGCTCCTCCGGCTCTGCGGTGGCGTAGGCCAGCCGCTCGGCGTCGGTGAGCGTCACCCGCACCTCGATGCACTCCGCGGGCGCGATCCAGCCCTGCTCCTCGATGTCCTTCCACGGCGCGTCGTAGCGCTTGGGGCCGATCAGGCTGAACACGTCACCCTCGCGGCCGTCCTCACGCACCAGCGTGGCGGTGAGACCCAGTCGGCGACGCGACTGCAGGTCGGCCGTCATCCGGAACACCGGCGCCGGGAGCAGGTGCACCTCGTCGTAGATCACCAGGCCCCAGTCCCGGGAGTCGAACAGCTCCAGGTGGCGGTACTCGCCCTTGGTCTTGCGGGTGACCACCTGGTAGGTGGCGATGGTGACCGGACGGATCTCCTTGCGCTCACCGGAGTACTCGCCGATCTCGTCCTCGGTGAGGGAGGTGCGGGCCACCAGCTCACGCTTCCACTGGCGTCCGGCCACGGTGTTGGTCACCAGGATGAGCGTGGTGGCCTTGGCCTTGGCCATGGCGGCTGCCCCGACCATGGTCTTGCCGGCGCCGCAGGGCAGCACCACCACGCCGGAGCCGCCGGCCCAGAAGGAGTCGGCCGCCATCTGCTGGTAGTCGCGCAGCTCCCAGTAGCCCTCGTCCCCGGGCTCGCCGCTGTCCAGGGAGATGTCGTGCGCCTCGCCGTCCACGTAGCCGGCGAGGTCTTCCGCCGGCCAGCCGACCTTGAGCAGCATCTGCTTGAGCCGGCCCCGCTCGGACGGGTGGACGACCACCGTGTCGTCGTCCACCCGTGCGCCGAGCATGGGGGCGATCTTCTTGTGCCGCATGATCTCTTCGAGCACTGCTCGGTCGAGGCTGATGAGCACCAGGCCGTGCGCCGGGCTCTTGACCAGCTGCAGCCGGCCATAGCGGCCCATGGTGTCCACGATGTCCACCAGGAGCGCCTGGGGCACCGCGTAGCGGGAGAAGCGGACCAGGGCGTCGACCACCTGCTCGGCGTCGTGCCCGGCGGCGCGGGCGTTCCAGAGGGCCAGCGGGGTGATCCGGTAGGTGTGCACGTGCTCGGGGGCTCGCTCGAGCTCGGCGAACGGGGCGATGGCCTGCCGGGCCTCACCGGCCAGCTCGTGGTCCATCTCGAGCAACAGCGTCTTGTCGGACTGGACGATCAACGGTCCGTCGGTCACACGTCCTCCTGGGTTTCTGCGGCAACCATTCATCTTCCTCCCTGCGAGGCCCGCGGTGCCACCTGCTGTGCTGAGCCACACCGAAAGTCGTTCGCAGACGGTGCTTGTGTGGCTACGCTGTGCGTGCCGTCACCAGGGAAGGGCCACGCCGATGACCACACCGCCACCCGGGCCGCCCCAGGGCCCGCCGTTCGGCCAGGCCCGGGCCCCGGGGCCCGACTACCCCCACCAGGGCGGCTACCCGCAGGGCCCGCCGCCCCCGCCGGGTCCGTACCCCCCGCCGGGTCCGTACGCCCAGCAGAACCCCTACCCCCAGCCGAACCCGTACCCCCAGCCGAACCCGTACCCCCAGCCGGGCCCGTACCCGGGGCCGCCGCCCCGGAGCCGCAAGCGGCTGTTCTGGACCCTGGGCAGCGCGGTGGGAGCCGTGGTGCTCCTGGTGGTCGTGGTGGTCGGGCTGGCGGTGGGCGGGGTGATCGGCAGCAGCGTCAGCACGGCCGACGAGGGTGACTGCCTGGTCATCGCCACGTTCTCCGACACCGACTCCGACGTGGAGCGGGCCGGCTGCGACCAGACCGAGGCGCTCTACCAGGTGGGCAAGAAGCTCGAGGCGCCCAACGTGTGCCCGAACAAGGAGTACGTCCCCCTGACACTGACCGACGGCGACGGCGACGACCGCACGCTGCTCTGCCTGGTTCCCAACTTCACCGAAGGCAGCTGCTACGGCGTCGCCGACGGCGCCATGAGCAAGGGAGTCAAGAACGCTGACTGCGCCAGCGCGGAGGCGGTGGTCAAGGTGGCCAAGCGCGTGGAGGACTCCGCCGGCAAGAGCCTCTGCGCCGGGATCAGTGACGTCGACGTGCTGAGCTTCCCGCAGCCGGCCCGCACCTTCTGCCTGGTCGACCCCTAGCCCGACCCGGCCAGGGCGCTCACTCGTCGGTGAGGGCCACCGAGGTGATGCGGTGCAGGGCGAAGCGGCGGATGCCGGCGGCGGCGGAGTCGAAGCCCTCGAGCACTCCGGCGCCCACGCTCACCGGTTCCACCACCCGCTGGCTGGCGGTGCCCTGGGCGTCGACGTAGCCGATCCACACGCTGCGCCGCTCCCGGGCGGCCTGCTGCAGCACAGCCATGGTGGCCATGCCGCTGGCTCGGCTGCCGTCGGAGACCACCCGGTTGGCCGGTGTCATGGTGGCCGCCCGGTCGCCGGCGCGCACGCCGCGCACCACCGCGGCACGCTGCTCCGCGCTGGGCGGGGTGGGCACGGGCGAGCGGCGGCGGCTGCGCCGTGCCTCCACCCGCGCACCCCGCGGGCGCAGGTCCAGCACTGCTCCGGTGGGGTCCTCAGCGGCCGGGGCGAAGCCCGCCGAGCGCAGCCCCTCCAGCAGCTCGGCCAGCGACACCGGCGCCACCGCCACCGTGGGGGCGAGACGCCGCAGGCCCAGCTCGTCAGCGATCGGTGAGGCCACCACCTCCGACAGCAGCGCCTCGTCGTCGCAGCGCACGAACGACCCGGCGGTACCCGTGCGCAGCCGGCCGTGCCGGCGGGCCACGTCGTCGATGAGGTAGGTGAGCGCCTGGGGGACCGGGGTGTGCGAGCGCTCGGCGAACAGCGCGTGCAGCTCCGCGGCGCTGCGCCCGGCGTCCAGCGCGCGGCGCACGCTGGACGGGCCCACCCGGTAGACGGTGGCCGCCCCGGCTGACTCCACGTCGGCCACCAGGGCGATGTCCTGCTCCAGCTCGGGCTCCAGCGGTCCCGGCGCCACCACGGTCAGGTCGGCCTGCACCAGCACGTGGTCCACCGGGGCGGGCAGCGCCACCGCCATGGCCGCCTCGACGTCGCCACCGGCGAGCAGGGCACGCCCCGGGGTGCTCAGCGCCCCGCGGCCCAGCACGCCCACCGTGGTGGCCTCGGCCAGCGTCCAGCGGATGAGGTCCTCCCGCAGCCGCCCGCCCCAGCGGGGCCGGCGCCACGACAGCGCGGTCCCTACCTGGGCGGCGTCCAGCGCGGAGCCGGGCGGCAGGTCGGCGAGCACCTGCAGCACGCGGCGGCGGTCGCGCGGGGCGAGCGGGCGGCGCAGCTCCTCGGACAGGGTGGCCAGCGCCTTGTCGCGCTCGTCGCGCTCCCCGACCAGCCCGGGCAGGCGTGGCAGCTCCAGCCAGGCCGTGGCCAGCTCGGCCCAGCGTGCCGCCGGCTCGGCCACCGCCCAGGTGTCGACGTGCGTCGTCGGCGTCCACGCCGGGTCCGCCGCCTCGTCGGAGGCCACCAGCCCGGCCGCGGCCAGCAGCTCCAGCAGCAGGGGCAGCGCCGCCTCGTCGATGCCGGTCTGCTTGGCCAGCCGACGCAGCTCGCGCACCCCGAGGCCGCCGGCGCGCAGGGTGGGGGCCGGCGCGGCACCGAGGGCCGCGAGCAGGTCGGTGCAGTGCCGCAGCAGCTCCAGCGCGGCGCCGGCGGCGGCGGAGTCCATGTCCTGGCGCGTCACGCTGGTCGGCGTCGCCCGCGGCTCGGTGGGGCTGATCTCGCCCATCGGGCTGCCGCCGCGGAGCACCGCGCTCACCTGGCTGGGCAGCTCCACCGTCTGGTCGTCCACCGGCAGCAGCAGACCCGCCCGCAGCAGCTGTTGCACCGGGCGATCCGCTGGTGTTCCCGGTGCGGCGTCGCGGGTGCGGCCGAAGGGGGCGCCCTTGGCCAAGGTGGTCAGCAGCCCGAGCCGGGCGGCGTCGAGCTCGGCGAGCATGGCGGGGACGTCGGCGTCAACCAGTGCGGCGGACGGGCGACCCACCTGGCCGGCGCGCGGCAGCACCTCCCGCATGGCCGGGGCCACCCGGATGCCGTCGAGCTGCTTGTCCGGTCCCCACACCAGGGCCTGGGCACGCAGCCGCTCCAGCGCGGCGTTGACCTTGGTGGCAGGCACGGAGCTGCCGAGCAGCTCGCGGACGTCGGCCACCGACACCGGCTCGGCGTCGGCCTGGGCCAGCACCATGGCCTCCAGCACCGCCAGCTCGAACGCGGTGAGCTCGTCTGCGGCGCGAACCACCGAGGCGCGCAGGCCCGCCCGGTTGGCGAGCACCTGGGAGTCGGCAGGCGGCGGCACGGCAAGGTCCGGCCGCAGCTCCAGCAGGGTGCTCAGCTGCTGGTCGGACTGGCGGCTCAACCAGGCGGCGAGGCTCCGTGGGTCAGACATCACTGCCTACGGTAGTGACCTGCCCTGTACGGCAGTGGCAGCGCACTGTCAGAATGTCCGTGTGGCGAAAGCAGATGGCAAGAAGAGCAAGCGCTGGGTCGACCCGTCGTGGCCGAAGGTCCCGGAGGGTGAGCACGCCGTGAGCGAGCTGGCCTCGACTGTCGCGGGTGGGCTCTCGCCCTTCGGCGACACCGAGTTCCCGCTGCCCGCGGACCAGCTTCCCTACGTGCACCCGACGACGGTCATCAACCGCTAGGGAGCCGTCCCACCTGGGAGGCACCACCCACGCGGCCGGCGTCGGTCGGCGCAGGACGACCGGCTCCGCCCGCGTCCGAGCAGACGAGGTCCTCCGATGAGCAAGCCCGAGCTGACCCACGTCGACGCGGCGGGCCAGGCCCGCATGGTCGACGTGACCGGCAAGGACGCCACGGCCCGCACCGCGGTGGCCACCGGCACCTTCCGCACCACGGCTGAGGTGGTCGAGCTGCTGCGCCGGGACGGGCTGCCCAAGGGCGACGCCCTGGCCACGGCGCGCATCGCCGGCATCATGGCCGCCAAGCGCACCCCCGACCTGGTTCCGCTGTGCCATCCCATCGCGCTGTCCGGGGTGGTGGTGGACCTGCAGCTGGGGGAGGCCGACGTCGCCGTCACCGCCACCGTCCGCACCACCGACCGCACCGGGGTGGAGATGGAGGCCCTCACCGCCGTGGCGGTGGCCGGGCTGACCCTGCACGACATGGTCAAGGCGGTGGACCCCGCCGCCACCATGGACGGCGTGCGCGTGGAGACCAAGGACGGCGGCAAGACCGGCCACTGGAGCCGGCCGTGAGCCGCGCCGTGGTGGTGGTGGCCTCCACCCGGGCCGCCGGCGGGGTCTACCCAGACCGCACCGGACCGATCATCGTGGACTGGCTGCGCGAGCACGGCCACCAGGTGGACGAGCCCGTGGTGGTTGCCGACGGCGAGCCGGTGGCCCAGGCCCTGCGGACTGCCCTCGCCGCTGCCCCCGGCCTCGTCCTCACCACCGGTGGCACCGGCATCAGCCCCACCGACGCGACTCCCGAGCTCACCCGCGCGCTGCTCGACTACGAGGTGCCCGGGCTGGCCGACGCCGTCCGGGCCGCGGGCTCGGACGCAGTGCCCACGGCGATCCTCTCCCGCGGCGTGGCCGGGGTGGCCGGCCGCACCCTGGTGGTGAACCTGCCCGGCTCCACCGGCGGCGTCCGGGACGGGCTCGCGGTGCTGGAGCCGGTGCTCGACCACGCGCTGGACCAGCTGGCGGGGGGCGACCACCGGTGACGGCACACGTGGCGCGGGCGCTGGTGACCGAGGACGAGCTGAGCCTGGCCGAGCACGAGGCGCTGGTGGCCGAGCAGGCCGCCGGTGCGGTGGTGAGCTTCGCCGGGGTGGTCCGCGACCACGACGGGGGCCGCACCGTCACCGCGCTGGAGTACTCCGCGCACCCCACGGCGGGTGCGCTGGTGGCCGAGGTGGCCGCTGATGTCGCGGCGCGGGTGCCGGGGGTGCGGGCGGTGGCGGTGAGCCACCGGGTCGGTCCACTGGGCATCGGCGACGTCGCGCTGGCGTGCGCGGTCTCGGCCGACCACCGGGCCGAGGCGTTCCAGGTCTGCGCGCTGCTGGTGGACGAGGTCAAGGCGCGCATCCCGGTGTGGAAGCGCCAGGTGTTCCCGGACGGCACCGACGAGTGGGTCGGCTGCGCCTGAGCGCGACGGCCTGGCCCCACAACCTGGTGGCGCAGCAGAAGACCCCGGCACCGTGGAGGCTGCCGGGGTCTTCTGCTGTGGTGCTGTGGATCAGCCCAGGTGGAGGACCTGGCCGGGGTAGATCACGTTGACGTTGCTGATGGTGCCCTTGTTCAGCTGGAAGATGGCCTGGTAGCCACCGGAGATGCCCTGCGAGCGGGCGATGCCGGACAGCGTGTCACCGGACTTGACCGTGTAGGTGCCGGCCGAGGAGGTCGCCGCCTTGGTCGTGGTCTTGGTGGTGGCCTTGGTCGCGACCTTGGGGGCGGCAGCCTTCGGAGCAGCAGCCTTGGGGGCGACAGCCTTAGGAGCAGCCTTCGGGGCGGCAGCCTTGGGAGCAGCGGCCTTGGGAGCAGCAGCCTTGGGAGCCGACTTGGTGGACGCCTGCGGGGCGCTGGCACCGGCGGTGGCCGACGCGTTGCCCGAGCCGGTCAGCACCTTGCCGCAGACGGGCCAGGCACCCTTGCCCTGGCCGGCGAGGACGCGCTCGGCGATGGCGATCTGCTGGGCCTTGCTGGCCTGGTTGGCCTGCGGGGCGTAGGCGTGGCCGCCGAAGGCCTTCCAGGTGCTGGCGGTGAACTGCAGGCCGCCGTAGAAGCCGTTGCCGTTGGCGATGGACCAGTTGCCGGTGCTCTCGCACTGGGCGACTGCATCCCACTGGCTGGCGGAGGCCGCCGAGGCGGGCGCGGCCAGCACGGTGAGGGGGGCGCCGACGACCATGCCGGTCAGAGCGACCTTGGCGACGGTGCGGCTGGTGGTGGTGGGCTTGCGGTGACGGCCTTGGGTACGGGACATCTGGGTGGATCCTCTCCATACGCGCCTGCGAAGTCAGCTGTCGGGTTCGGGCTGAGAGGTAGCCCGGCTTCCCCACCCGTGGCTCGAGTGGTTTCGCTTCACCCCAAGGACCTAGGCAGCAGATCTGCGCCTCGGCCCGTCGTTCGGCTGCCCGAACGTGGGTCCTCCGTCCCTGCTCCTGATGGTTCTCGAGGTAACCGGTTCCCACGGAGCAGGGTTTGGCGCGGCGGACCGGTTCGGCCGGGGCTGTTCCGGCCAGGGGGAACGGTACGTGCGGCACAGGCTGCCGTCACCTCGTCCACTGTGGCCGATTTGTTACCTGTAACGCCCCTGCCACAGTTGACGATCCCGGCATAACCCCAGGTCAGGGCACTGACGCGTCTGTTCGTTGCGGACTCGTTATCCCGCCGTGATGTGACCGAGATCACGTTGGCCAGACGTTTATCTGACTGTTATCCGCCCGCGAAAGGTGGCAGCACGTCGACGGTGCCGCCGGGGGGCAGCGGCCGCTCGCGGTCGCGGACGGCGACCTCGTCGAGCAGGAACGAGCAACGCTTGAGCACCTCGACCAGGGGCGGGTGTCGCTCCGCGAGGACGGCCAGCAGCGTGCTGAGCGTGGCGCTGGCCGGCGCGCTCACGATCTCGGTGGGGGTGCCCGCCGCGGCCCGCGCCGCGGCGAAGTAGCGCACCTCCAGCTCGATGGCGGGTGCGCTGGTCGTCGGGCTGGTGCTCTCCGGAGAGGTGCTCACGAGTCAGCCCCCGATCGCGCTCATCGGGCGGGTGGGCTGCAGGAAGCCGGGGTCGTTGATCCCGTGACCCGGCAGCTTGGCCCACATGGCGTCCTGCCAGCGCTGCGCGATCGCGTCGTCACCGGCGTCGGAGCGCAGCAGGTCGCGCAGGTCGGTCTCGCCGGTGGAGAACAGGCAGCTGCGGACCTGGCCGTCGGCGGTGAGCCGGGTGCGGTCGCAGTCACCGCAGAAGGGTCGAGTGACCGAGGCGATGACGCCGACCGTCGCGGGTCCGCCGTCGACCAGCCAGCGCTCGGCGGGCGCGGCTCCGCGCGCCTCGCTGTCGGGAGTGAGCGCGTAGGCGGTGCGCAGCGAGGCCAGGATCTCCTCGGCGGTGACCATCTCGCTGCGCTCCCAGCCGTGCTGGGCGTCCAGCGGCATCTGCTCGATGATCCGCAGCTCGTAGCCGTGCTCCAGGCAGAACTGCAGCAGCTCGGGCGCGTGGTCGTCGTTGATGCCCCGCATCAGCACCGCGTTCACCTTCACCGGCGTCAGCCCGGCGTCGGCCGCGGCCCGCATCCCGGCGAGGACGTCGGCCAGCCGGTCGCGGCGGGTGATCTGGTGGAACAGCTCGGGGCGGACGGTGTCCAGCGAGACGTTCACCCGGTCCAGGCCCGCGGCGCGCAGGGCCTTGGCCTTGCGGACCAGGCCGAGCCCGTTGGTGGTCAGCGAGATCTCCGGCCGCGGACGCAGCGCGGCGGCGTCGGCGATGATCCCGGCGAGGTCGCCGCGCAGCAGCGGCTCGCCGCCGGTGAAGCGCAGCTCGCGCACGCCCAGGTCGGTGACGGCGATGCGGATCAGCCGGGCCAGCTCCGCGCGGGTGAGCAGATCGGAGGTGGGCAGCCAGTCCAGGCCCTCGGCCGGCATGCAGTAGGTGCACCGCAGGTTGCAGCGGTCGGTGAGCGAGATCCGCAGGTCCGTGGCGACCCGGCCGTGGGAGTCCAGCAGGGCCGAGGTCTGCGGGCGCGCCGGGTCGCGTGGCGGGGTGACGCCACCGCGGCCCGGCACGGGCAGGCCAAGTGAGACAACGGTCATGCGGCCAGCCTATCGAGGCCGGCGAGGGGCAGCAGAAGGACAAAGGGGCCCGCGCAGGGGCTGCCATGGATGGCTGTTCCGCGCGTGCGGGTATAGCGTGCGATTCATGCCGCAGCTGAGGATTAGTGAAGCGGCGGCAGTGCTCGCCGTCAGTGACGACACCGTGCGTCGCTGGGTGGACTCCGGGGCGCTCAGCGCGCAGCGCGACACCGCCGGACGCATGGTCGTCGATGGGGCGGAGCTGGCCGCCCACGCCACCGCGCACGCCACCACCACCACTGATCCGTCCGGGGTGGGGAGGTCGGCGCGCAACCGCTTCGTCGGGCTGGTGACCCGGGTGGTGGCCGACGAGGTGATGGCTCAGGTGGAGATGCAGTGTGGGCCGCACCGCGTGGTCTCGCTGATGAGCAGCGAGGCGGTGCGCGAGCTCGGCCTGGAGCCCGGCCGGGTGGCCGTCGCGGTGGTCAAGGCGACGACGGTGATCGTGGAGACCCCCGAGGGGCAGCAGTGACGGTGCGCCGGCGGCGGGGTCTGCGCCACGCGGTGCCCGCCGGGCTGGCGGTGCTGGCGGTCTCCGCTGCCACCGGGTGCAGCACCGGCGCCGACGGTCCGGGCACGCTCACCGTCTTCGCCGCGGCCTCCCTGCAGCCGGCCTTCACCCAGCTGGCCGCCGCCTTCGAGCAGGCCCACCCCGGCACCCGGGTCAGCTACAGCTTCGCCGGCTCCTCCGCGCTGGCCACCCAGATCGACCAGGGGGCGCCCGCCGACGTGTTCGCCTCGGCCGACGAGACGACGATGCAGCGAGTGGTCGACGCCGGGCTGGTGACGGGCGCGCCCACCACCTTCGCCACCAACTCGCTGCAGATCGCCGTCGCCCCGGGCAACCCGCGCGGAGTCACCGGGCTGGCCGACCTGGCTCGCCCGGGCACCGCCGTGGTGCTCTGCGCCGTGCAGGTTCCGTGCGGGACCGCCGCCACGAAGGCCGCCGGCGCCGCGGGCGTGCGCCTCGCCCCGGTGAGCGAGGAGTCGTCCGTGACCGACGTGCTGAACAAGGTGGTGGTGGGGGAGGCCGACGCCGGGCTGGTCTACCGCAGCGACGTCACCACCACGGGAGACCGCGCCAGCGGGGTCGACTTCGCCGAGAGCAGCGCGGCGGTCAACCGCTACCCCGCGGCCGTCCTCACCGGCGCCAAGGACCCCGCGCTGGCCGAGGACTTCCTCACCCTGCTCACCAGCGAGCAGGGCCGGACCGTGCTGGCCCAGGCCGGCCTCGCCGCGCCGTGAACGTCCTCCGTCCGGGGCGGACCTTCTCGGGCGTGCCGCGCTGGGTCTTCGTCCCCGCGGTGATCGGCGCGCTGTTCGTGCTGCTGCCACTGGTGAGCATGGTCGCCACGGTGCGCTGGAGCGAGCTGCCGTCCCTGGTCACCTCGCCGTCGGCGCTGGCCGCGCTGGGGCTGAGCCTGCGCACCTCCGCCGCCGCCACCGTGCTCTGCGTGCTGCTGGGCGTGCCAATGGCCCTGGTGCTCGCTCGCGTGCAGCTGCCGGGCCTGCGGGTGCTGCGGGCGCTGGTGCTGCTGCCGCTGGTGCTGCCCCCGGTGGTCGGCGGCATCGCGCTGCTGTACACCTTCGGGCGCAGGGGCCTGCTCGGGCAGCACCTGGACGCGCTGGGACTGCAGATCGCCTTCTCCACCACTGCGGTGGTGCTGGCGCAGACCTTCGTGGCGCTGCCGTTCCTGGTGCTGAGCCTGGAGGGCACCCTGCGCACCGCGGGGCAGCGCTACGAGGCGGCCGCGGCCACCCTGGGCGCGCGTCCGGCGACGGTGCTGCGCCGGGTGACGCTGCCGCTGGTGCTGCCCGGCCTGGTCTCCGGTGCGGTGCTCTCCTTCGCCCGTGCGCTCGGCGAGTTCGGCGCCACCCTCACCTTCGCCGGCAGCCTGGAGGGCGTCACCCGCACCCTGCCGCTGGAGATCTACCTGCAGCGCGAGACCGACGCCGACGCCGCCGTCGCGCTGTCGCTGGTGCTGGTGGTGGTCGCCGTCCTGGTGGTGGTGGCCGCGCGCGGCCGGGCCGGCTCGGGCGCGCTGTGACCGGCGGGCCGGTGCGCACCGGTGCGCTGGCGGTGCGTGCGCAGGTCGCCGCGCGCGGCGTGGAGCTCGAGCTGGAGGTGGGCGCCGGTGAGGTGGTGGCGGTGCTCGGGCCCAACGGCGCAGGCAAGTCCACCCTGCTGTCGGTGGTGGCCGGGCTGCTGCACCCTGACGAGGGGAGGGTGAGCCTGGACGGGCGGGTGCTGCTGGACACCGGCACGGGGACCCGGGTGCCACCGCACCGGCGCGGGGTCGCGCTGCTGGCCCAGGACCCGCTGCTGTTCCCGCACCTGAGCGTGGCCGACAACGTCGCGTTCGGTCCCCGCAGCGCCGGGCAGGGACGCCGCGCGGCCGCCACCGTCGCGGCGCGCTGGTTGGCGGAGGTCGGGGCCACCGAGCTGGCGGGGCGTCGGCCGGCGGCGCTGTCGGGTGGGCAGGCGCAGCGGGTGGCGGTGGCCCGGGCGCTGGCGGCTGAGCCCGCGCTGCTGCTGCTGGACGAGCCGATGGCGGCGCTGGACGTGGGCGCGGCGCCGGCCATGCGCTCGGTGCTGCGCCGGGTGCTGCGCGAGGAGGGCGGACGCAGCGCGCTGCTGGTCACCCACGACGTGCTCGACGCCCTGGTGCTCGCCGACCGGGTGGTGGTGGTCGAGGGCGGTCAGGTGGTGGAGGCCGGTCCGGCGGCACAGGTGCTCAGCCGTCCCCGCAGCTCCTTCGCGGCCCGCATCGCCGGGCTGAACCTGCTGCTGGGCACCGTGACCGAGCGCGGGCTGCGCACCGCCAGCGGCACCGCCCTGGCCGGTGTGCTGGACGAGGACTGCCGCCCGGGGCAGGCCGCGGTGGCCGTGTTCGACCCGCTGGCCGTGGCCGTGCACGTGCAGCCACCCGGTGGCAGCCCGCGCAACGCCGTTCCGGTGCGCGTGACGGCGGTGGAGCCACGGGGTCAGCTGGTGCGGGTGCGCGCGGTGCAGGACGGCGGCGAGGTGCTGCTGGCCGACGTCACCACGGCATCGGTGGCCGAGCTGGACCTGGTGCCCGGGCACCGCGCCTACTTCGTGGTCAAGGCAGCCGAGGTCCGGGTGCACCTGCGCTGATCTGCCCAGGACCGGTCGTGGTGGGTCAGACTGGGACGGTGAGCACCGAACCGAGCGCCAGCGACCCCGAGGCCAGCAAGGACGCCGCCGCCGCCTGGACCTACCTGATGGACATGGACGGCGTGCTGGTGCACGAGGACACCATCGTCCCCGGCGCCGACGTGTTCCTCTCCGAGCTGCAGGCCGCCGGCAACCCGTTCCTGGTGCTCACCAACAACTCCATCCGCACCCCGCGCGACCTGCGCGCCCGGCTGCTGGTCACCGGGCTGGACGTGCCCGAGGAGTCGATCTGGACCTCGGCCCTGGCCACCGCGACGTTCCTGGACTCCCAGCGTCCCGGGGGCAGCGCCTACGTGGTGGGGGAGTCCGGCCTGACCACCGCGCTGCACGACGTCGGCTACGTCCTCACCGACCGCGACCCCGACTACGTGGTGCTGGGCGAGACCCGTACCTACTCCTTCGAGGCCATCACCACCGCCATCCGGCTGGTGGAGCGTGGCGCCCGGTTCATCGCCACCAACCCCGACGCCACCGGCCCCTCGCGGGAGGGCTCGCTGCCCGCCACCGGGGCGGTGGCGGCGCTGATCACCCGTGCCACCGGCCACGAGCCGTACTACGTCGGCAAGCCCAACCCGCTGATGATGCGCAGCGGGTTGCGCAGGCTGGGCGCGCACTCGGCGAACACCCTGATGATCGGCGACCGGATGGACACCGACATCGTCTCCGGCCTGGAGGCGGGGCTGCAGACCATCCTGGTGATGACCGGGATCTCCACCGTCGCCAGCGTGGAGCGCTTCCCCTACCGGCCCACGCTGGTGCTGGACTCCGTGGCGGACCTGGTCGGCCACACCGCCCGCCCCTTCGGCTGAGCGGGGCTCACCTGCGTGGCGCCGCCACTGTGTCTATCGGCGTGGCGCCGCCACTGTGCTCACCTGCGTGGCGCCGCCACGATGTCCTTGCCGAGCGGGGTCAGCGAGATCGGGATCATCTTCAGGTTGGCCACGGCCAGCGGGATGCCGATGATGGTGAGCGCCATCGCGATGGCGCTGAGCACGTGCCCGATGGCGAGCCACCAACCGGCGAAGACGAACCAGATGACGTTGCCGACGGCCGAGCCGACGCCCGCGGTCGGCTTTCGCACCACGTCACTGCCGAAGGGCCACAGCGCGTAGCCGGCGATGCGGAACGAGGCGATGCCGAACGGGATGGTCACGATGAGCACGCAGCAGATCGCTCCCGCCAGGACGTAGCCCAGGGCCAGCCAGATCCCACCGAACACGAGCCAGATGATGTTGAGCAGCAGCCTCATGCCACCAGAGTAGGCGGATGTCCGTTCTTCCCTCCTTCTTCCCCTTTGCCGCACCGTGCTGTACGGTTGGTGCAGCAGCCCACCTAGCGGCTGCCCGAGAGCGCGTCACGCGCCCGGTTCTTGCTCCGCGGGACATCCCCAAGCAGTAGGAAAGTCACAGACCGTCTCCACAAGTGTGTCGAGACGGCCAGCTCGAGAGGAACAACAGTGCCTGAATCAGATCTCGGTCCCTGGGACGACTGACCCAGAACCACCAGCAACCACGAGAACGCCCCGGCCACACGGCCGGGGCGTTCTGCGTCTCCCCGGCAGCCGCCTGTTCGGGCACGATGGCACCAGGCGCCGCCAGCCGCGGCGCGGCGGCAGGGGTGCAGCGGGCAGGGGGATGCCGGTGGAACGGCAGCAGGGGTCAGGTCCAGGGGTGGCGCAGCCAGCAGGAACGGGGGCGCCGTCGTTCGCGCGCGGACCCGACACGCCGGCGCTGCTGAGCACGACCATCGGCGCCAACCTCGCCGACACCGTGCGCAGGCACGGCAGCAGGGACGCCCTGGTGGACGTGCCCACCGGCCGACGGTGGAGCTACGACGAGCTGCACGCGGCGGTGCTGGAGCTGGCCGCCGGGATGCTGCGGGCCGGCGTCGCGGTGGGCGACCGAGTCGGTATCTGGTCGCCCAACCGTCCGGAGTGGACGCTCGTCCAGTACGCCGCCGCCGAGGTCGGCGCGATCCTGGTCAACGTCAACCCCGCCTACCGGGTGCACGAGCTGGAGTACGTCCTCGACCAGGCCGGCATCCGCCTGGTGGTGGCCGCACCGCGCTTCCGCGCCGCCGACTACGCCGCCATGCTCGCTGAGGTGGCCCCACGGTGCGTGGCGCTGGAGCAGGTGGTGCTGCTAGACACCCCCGCGTGGGACTCGCTCGCCGCAGGCGGCCGGGACGACGCGGCCGTGGCAGCGGTGGCGGTGGGACTGCACCCGGACGACCCGATCAACATCCAGTACACCTCCGGCACCACCGGCTTCCCCAAGGGCGCCACGCTCAGCCACCGCAACATCCTCAACAACGGCTACCTGGTGGGCGAGCTCTGCCACTACAGCGAGCGGGACCGGGTCTGCATCCCGGTGCCCTTCTACCACTGCTTCGGGATGGTGATGGGCAACCTGGCCTGCACCAGCCACGGGGCGGCGATGGTGATCCCCGCGGAGGGCTTCGACCCCGCCGCGACCCTCGCCGCGGTGGCCGCGGAGCGGTGCACCAGCCTCTACGGGGTGCCGACGATGTTCATCGCCGAGCTGGCCCTGCCCGACTTCGCCGCGCACGACCTGTCCTCGCTGCGCACCGGCATCATGGCCGGCTCGCCCTGCCCGGCCGAGGTGATGCGCCAGGTGATCGATCGGATGCACATGGCCGAGGTGTCCATCTGCTACGGTATGACCGAGACCTCCCCGGTGTCCACCCAGACCCGCTCCGACGACTCCCTGCAGCGGCGGGTGCAGACGGTGGGGCGGGTGGGCCCGCACCTGCAGGTGCAGGTGGTCGACCCCGCCACCGGCGACGTGCTGCCCCGCGGGGAGACCGGCGAGCTGTGCACCCGCGGCTACAGCGTGATGCTCGGCTACTGGGACGACCCGGCTCGCACGGCCGAGGCGGTGGACGAGCAGGGCTGGATGCACACCGGCGACCTGGCGGTGATGGACGACGACGGCTACCTGCAGATCACCGGCCGCATCAAGGACATGGTGATCCGCGGCGGGGAGAACGTGTACCCGCGCGAGGTGGAGGAGTTCCTGCACACCCACCCCGACATCCGCGACGCCCAGGTGATCGGCGTGCCCGACGAGCGCTACGGCGAGGAGCTGATGGTGTGGGTGCAGCTGCGCACCGGCGCACCCGAGCTCACCGCGGAGAGCGTGCGGGAGTTCTGCAGCGGACACCTGGCCCACTACAAGATCCCCCGCTACGTGCACGTGGTGGAGGAGTTCCCGATGACCGTCACCGGCAAGGTGCGCAAGGTCGAGATGCGCGAGCAGTCCGCCGTGCTGCTGGGGCGCGCCGGCTCGTGAGGGCGGGCCTCAGCGGGTGCGGCGGCCCTCGCGGAAGGCGGAGAACACGCAGAGGAACAGGCCCACCGGCACCAGCATGCCGATCAGGTACAGCGCCAGCGGCGGGTCGACGTCGGCGACCGGCCGGCTCAGGAAGATGGCGAGGACGCCCAGCACCCCCAGCGCGAACAGGACGAGGCCGGTGGTGAACAGGCGGGAGCGGCCGTGGGTGGTGCCGGCGGGGGTGGGAGACACGCGCCCACGGTAGCGCGACCGGTTGATGGTGGTGCCGCCGCGGGCCTGGGCCGGTATCCTGGACCGAACGCGCCCTAGTCGGACAAGGGGCGCGTTCGTCGTGCTAGAGGTGCGACCCAGGAGTTGCGACCGAATGATGGACAGGTGAGCAGGGTGCCAACCGGCAAGGTGAAGTGGTACGACGCGGAGAAGGGCTTCGGCTTTCTCTCCCAGGAGCAGGGCGAGGACGTCTACGTCCGCTCGTCCGCGCTGCCCGAGGGCGTCGAGTCGCTGAAGGCAGGCCAGAAGGTGGAGTTCGGCATGGCCTCGGGTCGGCGCGGACCCCAGGCGCTCAGCCTGAAGATCGTCGAGCCCACGCCGTCGATCAAGCAGCAGGCCCCGGCAGCCTCGGCGAAGCGGCACACGCCGGACGAGCTGCACGGGATGGTCGAGGACATGATCACGATGCTCGAGGCCACCGTGCAGCCCAGCCTGCGCAAGGGGCGCTACCCCGACCGCAAGACGGCGCACCGCATCTCCGAGGTGGTCCGGGCGGTGGCGCGCGAGCTGGACAGCTAGCTCGCCGAGACCGGCGTGGGGTCGGTCCGCACCGACCACGTCGCGCGGGCGATCGGGTTGCCGTCCGCGTCAGTGGCCCCGGACGGCAGCTGGACCTCCACGCCGGTCAGCTGGGCCGACGGGTCGGGCGGGGTCACCGTCACGGCCAGTCGCTCGCCGGGCCGGAAGTACTGCTGGGTGATCTCGTCCGCACCGGCCGGCGTGCGGTAGGTGGTCAGCAGCCGCCAGGGCGCGTCACCGATGTCGGTGGGCAGCGACACCTGCAGCGGGGAGCCCACCCGCACCGGGAGCTCGGCGGTGCTGCCGGTGCGGCACTCGGTGAAGTCCAGCGAGCAGTAGGTGGTGGGGCCGGTGGCCACCGTGTCGCCGTCGGCGAAGAAGGTGATCTCGGGCAGGTGCGGGTCTGACGAGCAGCCTGCGGCCACCACCGCCAGCACTCCTAGCCCTGCCGCGACCAGCCGTCCGTTGCGTGTCAGCACCGCTTGAGGATAGGGGAGCGCTCAGGCCACCGATGCAGCAGTCGGGGTGCGGCTGGGACGGTCGCCACCGAGTCCCGGCAGCAGGGTGCGGCCGTTGCGGGTGAGGGCAGCCTGCGTGGTGCCCAGCGCCAGCAGCACGGAGATGACGGTGAAGCCCACCCAGTAGTTGGGCGGCAGCAGCACGCCGAGCGCGCCGCCGAGCACCCAGGACAGCTGCAGCACGGTCTCCGAGCGACCGAACGCCGAGGCGCGGGCCTCCTCGGGCAGGTCGCGCTGCATGGTGGCGTCCAGGGACACCTTGGCCAGCGCGCTGCCCGTCGCTCCCACCAGGGTGGCCAGCGCGGCGGTGGGCAGGCCGGGGAGCAGCGCAGCCACCACGCACATGGCCAGCGTCGCCGACGCGCACCAGATGATCACCACGTCCGGCTTGCCCAGCGTCATCCGTGCCCCGATGGCGTTGCCGAGGAAGTTGCCCAGCCCGGCGCCGGCGCCCACCGCGCCCAGGGTGGTCGCGTACATCAGCCCGCCCTCGGCGGTGGCCTTGGCCACGAAGGCGATGTACAGGGTGATGAACCCGGTGAGCACCCTGGTGCTGCCGGTGCCCCACAGGCTGGCCAGCACCAGGCTGCTCAGCGGCTGCTTGGCCGCCTTGCCCTGGCGCTTGGGCGAGCGTTCCGCGCGCTCGTCGGCGTGGGTGTAGACGAGCGAGGTGCGCACCTCGCCCTCGGTGACCTCCACCCACTTGGGTATCCGCATGCACAGCCAGGCGCCGACGAGCATGACCGCGGCGCTGAACCACAGGGCTCCGCCCGAGCCGAACACGCTGGCCCAGGCCCCGGCGATGCCGCCCACCACGATGGTGCCGACCAGGCCGAACACGGTGAGCCGCGAGTTGCTCTTGACCAGGCTGATGCCGGGTGGCAGCACCCTGGGCATGACGGAGGACTTGAGCACCCCGAAGGACTTGCTGAACACCAGCACGCCCAGCGCCGCGGGGTAGAGCTGCCAGCTGTTGAAGTTCAGCGCCATGATCACCGCGAGCACGGCGCGGCCGACGAACGAGCCGGCCAGCGCCAGCCGTCGGCCCCGCTGGATGCGGTCCAGCGCCGGGCCGATCAGCGGTGCGATCACCGCGAACGGGGCCACCGTGATGAGCAGGTACAGCGCCACCTTGCCCTTGCTCTCCCCGGTGGCGGCGGCGAAGAACAGGGTGTTGGCCAGCGCGACGGCGATCGCCGCGTCCGAGGCGTAGTTGGCCATGGAGGCGTAGGTCAGCGAGGTGAGCCCGGACTTGTCCGCGCCGTCGGCGCTGGCGGCGCGGTGGAACTGCCGGATGCCGTCGCGGGTGAGCTGCTTGCTGCGCATGGCCGCCACCCGGGTGACGGTGAGCTTGCGTGGCGCCTGGCGGGTGGTGGCGCGGCCGACCGGGCTCTCGAGCTCGCGGGTGGCGACGTCCTCCGGCGCCAGCCGCGGGGTCGGCGGGGCCTGCAGGGGGTAGCGCTCCGTGGGCGGCTCGTCGTGCCCGTTGTGCCCGTCGTCTCCGTGCCCGTGGCCGGGGTGGTGCTCGGGCAGCGGTGCCGGCGGGCGGTAGCCGGTCGGGGCGGGCAGCTCCGTCGCCACGCCGTGCGGCGTCACCTCGCTGGGCGCCAGGTTCCCCGGCGCGGGGTGGGCAGGTGCCGGGAACAGCGGCGCCACGCCCGCGGTGGGTTCCGGCTGCGCGGTGGGTTCCGGCTGTGGGGTGCGGTCGGGGCGGGCCTGTGGGCGGCGGATGCCCATCCGGGCGCGCCGGCGCGGGTTCAGGGGCACGGTGGCGTCGGCCGGCTCGGTGCCGCCGGCAGCGGACTGCTTGCGGCCGGCGCTCCAGCCACGCCGTGCCTGTGCGCCACCACGAGAGGCAGTGTCATCACCATGAGCAGTCACGAGGTTGATTCTGCCGCAACGGCGAACGCCTGGCGCGAGCCCAGGGGGGTGCGCCGCTCAGGGCGCGTCGGCAACTGGGACGAAACGGACTTCGTACGTCGTGGGCCACAGCTTTCCGGTGATCAGGAAGCGATCTCCCACAGCGGCGATGCCGTTCAGCACGTCGGCGCCGGGTGCCTGGGAGCGGTCGAGCAGCCCCGCGGCGTCCACCACGGCGGTCACCGTGCCGGTCGCGGGATCGATCTGCACGATCCGGTCGGTCTGCCAGACGTTGGCCCACACGGCCCCGGCCACGCACTCCAGCTCGTTGAGCTGGGTGAGCGGCGCCCCCTGCAGCCGCACCGACACCGACCCGGTGGGGGCGAAGGTGGTGGGGTCGCGGAAGGTGAGCGTGTCGGTGCCGTCGCTCATCACCAGCACGCCGCCCGGGTGGCCGTCCTGGTGGCACAGGCCCCAGCCTTCCCCGGTGTAGCTGGCCCGGCCCGTCTCGGCCAGCGTCGTGGCGTCCCGGCGCAGGGCCACCCCGTCCTGCCAGGTCAGCTGCCAGACGGTGTCGCCCACCACGGTGAGGCCCTCGCCGAACAGGTCGGCCGGCAGGGCGGCGGAGGCCAGCTCGGTGCCGGTGGCCAGGTCGCTGCGGGTCACCCGGGAGCGGCCGGTGAGCCCGGTCCCCTCGTAGAGCTGGCCGCCGGCCACCTCCAGGCCCTGGGTGAACGCCGACGGGTCGTGCGCCCGGGTGCTGAGCACCTCGACGCGCAGCTGCTCGGGGGCCGGCCCCGCGCCGCCGGCAGCGAGCTGGTCGGGTGCTGAGCCGGCGCACCCGGCCACCGTGAGCAGCAGGCAACACACGGCCACGACGGTGCGCAGCGAGCTGGACATCGCCTCATCATGCCGGTCCGGGATCGGTCGTGCGGAGGAGGTTGAGACGATGCGGCACAATTGGGGTGTGAGCAGCACCAGCACCATCCCTGACCCGAGCTCCGTCGACCAGCAGCACGCGTCGCCGCAGGCGGCCGACGAGCAGCCGGTGCGTGCCGTGCTCGCCGCGGCCGTCGAGCTGGCCAGGGCCGCAGCCGTGGAGCTCGACGAGGGCGAGGTCGGTGCGCACCTGGGGGTGCACGCCGAGCCGGACAGCGAGGGCTGCGCCGCCACCCACCGCTTCGCCGCCGAGCTGAAGGGCTACCGCGGCTGGGAGTGGGCCGTGGTGGTGGCCGCCGCGCCGGACTCCGACCACGTCACCATCAGCGAGATCGTGCTGCTGCCCGGCCCGGACGCCCTGGTCTCCCCGGAGTGGCTGCCGTGGGAGGAGCGCATCCAGGCCGGTGACCTGGGCAGCGGCGACCTGCTGCCCCCGCCGGAGAACGACCCGCGCCTGGTGCCGGGCTACCTCTACAGCGACGACCCCGCGGTGGAGGCGCTGGCCACCGAGGTGGGGCTCGGCCGCCGCCAGGTGATGAGCCTGGAGGGCCGGCTGGACGCGGCGGAGCGCTGGTACGACGGCCCGCACGGTCCCGGCGCCGCCGTGGTCCCGCTGCACTGCGGCACCTGTGGCTACTACCTTCCCGTCGCCGGCTCGCTGGGGGCAGCGTTCGGGGTGTGCGGCAACGAGATGTCCGCCGACGGCCAGGTGGTGCACGCGGAGTTCGGCTGTGGCGCGCACTCCGACACCGTGGTGGTCGACCTCTCGCCCACCCCGGTCTCGGAGGTGGTCTACGACGACTCCGCCCTGGAGCTGGTGGACGTGCCCACCCGCCCCGCCGGTGACAGCCCAGTACCGGACAGCCCAGTGTCGGACAGCCCAGTGCCGGACGCCGCAGCACCCGAGGCCGGGGCTGCCCAGCCGTCCGAGGAGACCACCCCGACGCCGGAGCCTGACTCGGCGTCGCGGGGCGAGTGAGCCCCCGGAGCACTCCGGAACCAGCAGTGTCGGCCGACGACCCGTTCGGTCTGGCTGAGCTGCGGGCCGCGGTGCTGCAGGCCTGGCGCCGCTCACCCACCCGGCTGCGCGAGGACACGGCCACCGAGGCCGACCTGGTGCGCGGGGGGTACCGCGACCGGGTGCTCACCGAGCTGGCGCAGAACGCCGCCGACGCGGCGGCGCGGGCCGGGGTGCCCGGTGAGCTGACCGTCCGCCTCGTCGATGGCGAGCTGCGGGTGGCCAACACCGGACAGCCGCTGGAGCTCTCCGGCGTGCAGGCGCTGGCGGCCCTGCGGGCCTCGGGCAAGACCAGCGGGGTGGGACGCTACGGCGTCGGCTTCACCGCGGTGCTCGCCGTCAGCGAGGAGCCGCGGCTGCTCTCCACCACCGGCTCGGTGGCGTTCTCCGCTGCCCGCACCCGTGCCGAGCTCGGGCTCACCGAGGTGCCGGTGCTCCGCCTGGCCTGGCCGGTGGCCGAGCAGCCGCCCGCCGGCGCCGCCACCGAGGTGGTGCTGCCGCTGCGCGAGGGCGTGGACGGCGCCGCCCTGCTCACCGACTTCCTGCTGCAGGCCCCGCAGCTGCTCCTGGCGCTGCCCGCGCTGCAGCGCATCTCGGTGGACGGTGAGGTGGTGCACCGCACCGAGCGCGAGCTCGGCCCCGGGCTGCGCGAGCTGACCGTCGGCTCGCAGCGCTGGTGGTGCGTCGATGCCGCCGCTCCTGCGGACGGTGCCGTGACCCCCGTGCGGTGGCTGGCCCGGCTGGGCGCGGACGGTGCGGTGGTCGCGCTGGGCGACGACGTGCTGCACGCCCCCACCGCCACCGACGAGGAGCTGTCGCTGCCCGCGATGCTCATCACCGACGTGCCGCTGCAGCCGGACCGGCGGCGGGTGCTGCCCGGCACCTCGCTGGGCCCGGTGGCCGGCACCTACCCGCGGCTGGTGGCCGCGGTGCCGCCGGAGCAGCGCACCCGGCTGGTGCCGCTGCCGGGCTTCCCCCGCAGCGCGGTGGACGCCCAGCTGCGCGAGGAGGTCGTGGCCGCGCTGCGCGACGCCGCGTGGCTGCCCGCCGCGCTGGCCGAGGACGCTGGGCCGGACGGCGCGGCGCAGGAGAGTCCCCGCCGGCTGGTGGCACCCCGGGCCGCCCAGGTGCTCGACGTGGCGGGCCCGGAGCTGACCGCGCTGCTGGCCGACGTGCTGCCCGGGCTGCTCGACGCCGAGCTGTCCGCCGCCGTGCACGCCCCGGCGCTGGTCGCCCTCGGGGTGCCGCGCACCGGGCTGGCGACGCTGGCCGAGGAGCTGTCCACAGTGCACCGCGAGCCAGGGTGGTGGCACCGTCTCTACGCCGCCCTGGAGCCGCTGGTGCTCGACCAGCGCGCCGCCGACGAGCTGGCCGGCCTGCCGGTCCCGCTGGTGGACGGCCGCACCGTGCTGGGCCCGCGCAGCACCATCCTGGCCGAGGTGCCGCTGGCGGTGCCCGGCATCCGGGTGGTGCACCCCGACGCGGCGCACCCGCTGCTGCGCCGCCTCGGCGCCGTGCCCGCCGGACCCGGCGAGCTGCTGGCCGACGAGCTGCTGCAGGAGGTGGTCCGCGAGGCCGACCCGGACGACCCGCTGGCCGCCGCCGAGCTGGCCACCGCGGTGCTGGGTCTGGTGGACGCCGCCGGGGTGAGCCCGGGGGAGCACCGCTGGCTCGGCGAGCTGCTGCTGCCCGACGTCGACGGTGAGCTGCGCCCGGCCGACGAGCTGCTGCTGCCCGACGCACCGCTGGCAGCGGTGCTGGCCGCCGATGCGCCGTTCACCACGGTCGCCCAGCGGGTGGTCGACGAGCACGGGCCCCGGCTGCTGCAGGCAGTGGGCGTGGGTCACGGCTTCGCCGTCCTCGCCGACGACGACCCTGCCGGGCCCGACCACGACCTGGACGACGAGCAGCGCTGGTGGGACGGCTGCGACCCCGAGCCGGCCACCGTGCTCGCCGTGCGCGACCTCGACCTGGTGGACCCCGCACGGTGGGAGCAGGCGCTCACCCTGCTGTGCGCCGAGCCGGAGACGCTGGCCGCGCTGCGCCAGCCCGGCGGCTACACCGCCTGGTGGCTGCGCCGGCACGCCGAGCTCGACGGGGTGCCGCTGGAGTGCTGGCGCCACCACGACGACGCGACCTTCGCTGGTCTGCTGGACCCCGCGCCGCTGCCGGCGCTGCCCGCGGCGGTGCTGGCCGGCGCCGAGGTCACCTCCACCGAGCTGGCCGCGCTGCTGCTGCGGCGCCTGGCCGACTCCTCGCGGCAGCCCAGCGTGGCGGTGGTGGCCGGTGCCCACTCGGCCCTGGCCACGGCAGTGCGCACGGGGGCGGTGGAGCTGGACGAGCTGGACCCGCCGGAGCGGGTGCGCGCGCTCAGCGGCACGGTGGTCGACGGTGCCGGGGCCGCGGTGCTCGACCAGCCCTGGCTGGTGCAGGTGTGCCCGGCGGACACCGTGGTCCTGGGGCCGACCGGCGAGCTCGCCGCGGACCTGGCCGACGTCCTGGACCTGCCGCTGGCCTCCGAGCGCCACGCCGGCCACGTGCGCTCCGCCGGCCAGCCCCGCCCGTGGGCGAGCCTGGCCCCGGCCGTCCTGGCCTGCGCGGCCCTGGCAGTCCCGGTGCCCGAGGGAGTGGTGGTGCTGCACGAACAGCTGCGCGTGCAGGTGGGGGAGCAGACGCACCGGGTGGACTGGTGGGTGGACGACGCGGAGGTGCTGCACGCCCAGGACAGCGGCGTGGTGCACGCGCTGCTGCACTCCCGATGAGCCGCCTGGACGTGCGCGTCGCGGTCCTGCTGGCCCTGCTCGGTGCGGCGGCGGTGGTGGTCCTCAGCGTGCTCACCGGCAGCGGGCTCAGCGACGTGGACAGCCCCGTGCTGCGCTTCGCCCTGGACCACCGCAGCCCCGGCGCCACCACCTTCTTCGACACCGTCACCAAGCTCGGGGGCACCATCGCGGCCACGGTGGTGGTGACCGCGGTGGCCGGGTTCGCGGCGCTGCGGCGCTGGTGGGTGCTGGCTGGGCAGGCGGTGGTCACCGGCTTGGGTGCGGTGGTGCTGGTGGTGGGGCTCAAGCGGTTGTTCGACCGGCAGCGCCCGCCACTGGACACCCGGCTGAACGTGCTGCACTCGCTGTCGTTCCCGTCCGGGCACGCGCTGGGCTCCATGGTGGCGGCCTACCTGGTGGTGGTGCTGGTGGTCACCTGCACCCGCTCCGTGCTGCTGCGCACCGTGGCCGGGATCGGCGCGGCGCTCTACCTGGCGCTCATCGGGGCGTCCCGGCTGTACCTGGCCGTGCACTGGACGACGGACGTGCTGGGCGGGTGGCTCATCGGCGCGGCCTGGGCCACGCTCTGCCTGCTGGTGGCGGGCTGGGTGCGGACGAGCAGGCCCAGTGCAGCGGTGATCGGCGCCGCCGCGAGCGGCGCCCGCCCCTAGGACAGCCCTTGCTGGCTGCCGCGGCTGCCGCTGCGCACCGCCCGGCGCTGCCAGTAGAAGACGCCGTAGCCCAGCACGCCCAGCGCGGCGCCCACCGCGCAGGTGGCGATGACCATGCTGTTGGTGTGTCCGGTGGCGGCACGGACGAGCACCACGACCAGGGCCACCACCCAGGCGGCGGTGCCCACGGCGATCACCGGCCGGGGGTCGGCCAGCCGTCGGGGCAGCGGGGGAGCGGCGGGTGGGTGGTGGGGCACCGGTGCATGTAACCACAGCCTCCCCGGTGTGATCACCGCTACTGTGTGCCCATGACCGAGGAGCGCGACAGCCAGCTCGCCAGCGATCTCCGGTTGTCCGTGCTGCGTCTCAACCGGAGGCTCCGCGCCCAGCGCACCGACTCCCGGGTCAGCCTCACCCACATCTCCGCGTTGTCCACCTTGCACGTGTACGGACCCATGACTCCTGGCGCGCTGGCCGCCAAGGAGCGGGTGCAGCCGCCGTCGATGACCCGGATCATCTCGGTGCTGGAAGACCTCAGCTTCATCGGGCGCAAGCCCCACCCCACCGACGGCCGACAGGTGATCGTCAGCGTGCTCGAGCCCGGTGTGGAGTACCTGCAGGCGGAGATCAACGCGCGGGAGGCCTGGCTGGACAGCCGGCTGTCCGAGCTGACCGGGGCGCAGCGCCGCGTCCTGCGCGAGGCCTCCGACATCATCGAGCAGATGGTCGGCAGCGAGGAGTGAGCTGAGCCGGTCACCGACCGGTGCAGCGCGGACAGGAGGTAGTGGTGGCAGCTAACCCCAGCATCGTGGTGGGCGTCGACGGATCGCCGGCATCAGACCGGGCCGTGCGCTGGGCGGCGGAGGCCGCCCAGCTGCACCACGCCCCGCTGGTGCTGGTCTCGGCGTGGACGGTGTCGATGGCCGCCTACGGCGGGATCGGCATGCCCCAGTGGTTCTTCGACGACCAGGTGGCCGAGGCCCGGCGGAAGCTGGAGGCGGCGGAGCAGCTGGTGCGCTCGGTGGCGGGCGAGCCCGTCAGCCTGGACAAGCAGCTGGTAGCCGGTGCGCCCGCCGAGGCGCTGGTGGAGCTCTCCATCGGCGCCCGGATGGTGGTGGTCGGGGCCCGCGGGCTCGGTGAGCTCACCAGCGGCCTGGTCGGGTCGGTGAGCTCGGCGGTCTCCCACCACGCCGAGTGTCCGGTGGTGATCCTGCACGACACGGACGTGGCGCCCGCAGTCACGGGCGAGGGCGAGGGCGATGGCGAGGGCGAGGGCGCGGTGGTGGTCGGCGTGGACGGCTCCGCGGCGAGCGAGCCGGCCCTGGCCATCGCGTTCGAGGAGGCGTCCCTGCGGGGGGCGGAGCTGGTCGCGGTGCACGCCTGGAGCGACCAGTCGCTGCGCCCGGCCACCCCCGACCGCGGTCTGCCGTGGGAGTCGATCGAGTCGGCGGAGAAGGCTGCGCTGGCGGAGTCGCTGGCCGGGTTCACCGATCGCTACCCGGACGTGGTGGTGCAGCGGGTGGTGGTGCAGGACCGCCCGGTGCGGCACCTGCTCGCCTGCTCGGAGGGTGCGCAGCTGCTGGTGGTGGGCTCGAGGGGCCGCGGGGGCTTCCGGGGGCTGCTGCTGGGCTCCACCAGCACCGCGCTGCTGCACTCCGCGGAGTGCCCGCTGATGATCGTGCGCAACCGCCGCTGAGCTAGAGCGCCCAGGTGTGCACGGCCTGGTCGGCGTGCATCCCCTCGGTGTAGTCGTGCAGCATCTGGGTGAGGGCGCTGCGCCGGTCGGCGCCCTGGCGCTGCAGCTGCGCCACTCGCTCGCGCTGCCACACCGCGCCGTTGCGGCCGGTCACGCAGCGACCCTCGATCACCCCGAGGTAGCGGTCGATGGCGCGCTGGGACAACCCGTAGGCGATGAGACCCTCGTGCGCCAGCGGCAGCAGCTTGCGCAGCACCAGCTCGCTCACGCTCATCCAGCCGGCGTCGGGCCAGTACAGCTTGGCGCCCAGCCCGTCCCTGGCGCCGGCGTGCAGGTTCTCGGTGGCGGCGTCGAAGGACATCTGCGTCCACAGCGGACGCTCGTCGTTGGCCAGCGCCCGCAGCGTGCCGTAGTAGAAGGCGGCGTCGGCCATGGTGTCCAGCACGCTGGGCCCGGCCGGCAGCACCCGGTTCTCGATCCGCAGGTGAGGCTCGCCGTTGACGGTGTCGTACACCGGGCGGTTCCACCGGTACACGGTGCCGTTGTGCATCTTCAGCTCGTGCAGCTCCGGCACCCGCCCGGCAGCGAGCTCGGCCTGCGGGTCCTGCTCGGAGCACACCGGCAGCAGCGCGGGGAAGTAGCGGGCGTTCTCCTCGAACAGGTCGAAGATGGAGGTGATCCAGCGCTCGCCGAACCACACCCGCGGGCGCACCCCCTGGATGCGCAGCTCCGGCGATCGGGTGTCGGTGGCCTGCTCGAACACCGGCACCCGGCTCTCGTGCCACAGCGCCGTCTCGGCCAGGAACGGCGAGTTCGCCGCCAGCGCCACCTGCACGCCGGACAGGCACTGGGCGGCGTTCCAGTGCGCAGCGAAGGCGTCCGGCTCCACCTGCAGGTGCAGCTGCACCGACGTGCACGCCGCCTCGGGCAGGATGGTGTCGGTGCTCACCCGCAGCCGCTCCGGCCGCGCCGCCCCGGGCATGGCCACACCCTCGATGTCCAGCTCGATGTCCTCGCCGCGGGCGGCGAAGATCTGCTCGTTCAGCAGGTCGTAGCGGGGGTTCTTGGACAGCCACTGGCTGTGGAAGTGCTCCTGGCGCAGGGTGGGCAGCATCCCCACCATCACCAGCTGGCTGCCCTGCTCGCGCGCCTTGGCGTCGGCGGCGTTCAGCGACGCCCGCAGGTCCTGCTCCAGGCTCAGCGTCTCGTCCCGTGGGAACGGGCGCGGTGCCACGTTGATCTCGATGTTGAACTGGCCCAGCTCGGTCTGGAAGTCCGGGTCGGCGATGGCGGTGAGCACCTCGGCGTTGGCCATCGCCGGCTGCATGTGCTCGTCCACCAGGTTCAGCTCGACCTCCATGCCCAGCTGCGGCTCGCCGGGCTCGAACGCACCGTCGGCGAGCATGGTGGTGAGCGCGTCCAGGCAGTCCTGCGCCTTGGCGCGGAAGCGTGCGCGGTCCCCGCGGGTGAACTTGCGGTGCGTGACGTCCTCGCCCATCTGTCCTCCCGGATCGCGGTGCCGGAGCGCAACGGTGCCATGCCGGGGTCGCCCGTCGTGCGGCAGGGTGGCAACGGAAAGATGCCCGCGGTGGCTGTGATCATCGAGTGTGACGACCCGTCGGCTCCCGTGTTCGACGACTTCCGTGAGCTCAACTCCTCCGACCGGCGTCCGGACCTGCCCTCGGGCAAGGGGCTGGTCATCGGGGAGGGCGTGCTGGTGGCCCAGCGGCTGCTGGGCTCCCGCTTCCGGCCGCGCGCCCTGCTGGGGGTGCAGCGCCGCCTGGACGAGCTGGCCGACGACCTGGCTGGAGTGGACGTGCCCTTCGTCCTCACCACCGCCGAGGTGATGGCCGAGGTGGTCGGCTTCCACCTCAACCGCGGGGTGCTGATCTCCGCCGACCGCCCGCCCGCGCTCGGGCTGGACGAGGTGCTCGCCGAGGCCCGCACCGTGGCGGTGCTCGAGGGAGTCAACGACCACGAGAACCTCGGCTCGATGTTCCGCAACGCCGCCGGCCTCGGGGTGGACGCGGTGCTCTTCGGCGACCGCTGCGCCGACCCGCTCTACCGCCGCTCCGTGCGGGTGTCCATGGGCCACGTGCTGCGGGTGCCCTTCGCCAGGGTGCCGGACTGGCCCCGGGGGCTGGACGCGCTGCGCCAGCAGGGCTTCCAGCTCATCTCGCTCACCCCGGACCCCACGGCGCTGCCGCTGTCGCAGGCCATGACGGGGGAGAAGGTGGCGGTGCTGCTCGGCGCCGAGGGCCCGGGGCTGACGGAGCACGCCATGCGGGCCACCGACGTGCGGGCGCGCATCCCGATGGCGCCGGGCACCGACTCGCTCAACGTGGCCACCGCCGCAGCGATGGCCTTCTACGAGCGGGTGCGGTGACCGTCGTCCTCCGCGTCGGCGGTGGGGTGGAGGACCCCGCCGGCGAGCTGGCACCCGGGCTGCCCGCCGACCTGGCGGAGTGGGCCGTGGTCAGCCGGGCGCTGGAGGACGCGCGCGGGGAGGCCCGCGGCATCGTGCGTCGGCGCGCCGAGCAGCTGGCCGCCCGGCACGCGGTGGGTGGTGGGCTGGAGCTGGCGGTGGTGGACGGCGACGAGGTGCGGCTGTTCCGACCGCCGGAGCCGAACCCGTGGGGCACCGGCCTCACCGTGGCCGCCTTCGTGGCGGTGGTGGTGGCAGTGGCGCTGGGCGCGATGAGCGCGGGCCTGGCCACCGTCCACCCGCTGCTCGTGGTGGCGGCCAACCTGGTGGTGGTCGGCGGCCTGCTGCCGTCGCTGTGGCTGTTCCGGACGGTGCCGGTGTGGCGCTGGGGTGTGCTGGGCGTGCTGGTCGGTGCGGGCGTCGCCTGGGTGGGGCTGGCGCTGAGCACCCTGTCCTGAGCACCCTGTCCTGAGCAGTCAGGACACCGGCAGCGGGGCGGCCTCGGCGTGGGTACCGCCGTGCGACCCACCGTGGGCGGGGTCCTGGTCGTCGTGGGTGGCGGCCCAGCGGTTGGCCAGCCACCAAGTCAGCGTCACCGCCACGATCCCCACCGCTCCGCAGACCAGCCCGGTGGTCGTCCACGCCACGTTCGAGGGGTCCAGGACGAAGAAGCGCCGGCCCAGCGGCAGCGCGAAGACCAGCACCACCAGTCCGCACATCGCCCCCACCAGCACCGCCTTCCACCAGGCGAACGGCCGGGCCACCAGCACCAGCACCCACAGGCCCAC
The DNA here is from genome assembly GCF_004006015.1 of Rhodococcus sp. X156. NCBI lineage: Bacteria > Bacillati > Actinomycetota > Actinomycetes > Mycobacteriales > Nocardiaceae > Rhodococcus > Rhodococcus sp. X156. The sequence continues at coordinate 562,080 of NZ_CP034766.1, forward strand.
GGTGATCAGCGTGATCAGCGCGGTGGTGGACTGCTGGGTGACCTGCTCGGGGGTGGCGCCCTGGCCCTGGTAGACCAGCAGGTAGGAGACGAAGGTCGCGACGCCGACGACCACGCCCGAGGGCACGGCCAGGCGCATCACCCGGCGGACGAACCCGCTGCGGGCCCGCTCGTGGTTGGGCGCCAGCGACAGCACGAACGCCGGGATGCCGATGGTGAACCAGGCGGCGATGGTGACGTGGCGGGGAATGAAGGGGTAGGGCACCTGGGCCAGTCCGACCAGCAGCGCCAGCAGCACCGAGTAGACGGTCTTGGTGAGGAACAGGTTGGAGACCCGCTCGATGTTGCCGATCACCCGCCGGCCCTCGGCGACCACGTAGGGCAAGGTGGCGAACTTGTTGTCCAGCAGCACGATCTGGGCGACCGAGCGGGCGGCGGAGCTGCCCGAGCCCATCGCCACCCCGATGTCGGCGTCCTTGAGCGCGAGCACGTCGTTGACGCCGTCGCCGGTCATCGCCACGGTGTGCCCGGAGTCCTGCAGCGCCCGCACCAGCGCCCGCTTCTGCGGCGGGTTGACCCGGCCGAAGGTGGTGGTGCGGTCGGCGAGCTCCTGCAGGGCGTGCGGGTCGTCGGTGAGCTCGCGGGCGTCCACCGGTCCGTGGGGGTCGACCAGGCCAAGCGAGGACGCCACCGCACCGACCGAGACGGCGTTGTCGCCGGAGATCACCTTCACGGTGACGTCCTGGGCGTGGAAGAACTCCAGGGTGGCGCGCGCGTCGTCGCGCACCCGCTGCTGCAGCACCACCAGGGCGCAGGGGGTGACCACGCCGGGGGCGTCGGGGGCGTCCACCCGGCGGTCGCTGCGGGCCAGCAGCAGCACGCGCAGGCCCTGGGCGCCCACCTGCTCGGCTTCGGCCGCGGCGGGGCTGTCCGGGTCGAGCAGCACGTCCGGGGCGCCGAGCAGCCAGTGGCCGTCGCTGCAGCGCTCGTCCGGGCCGAAGCTGTTGCCGCTCCACTTGCGGGCCGAGGAGAACGGGGCGAGCGCCTGCACCGTCCAGCCCGGGTCGGTGGGGAAGGCCTCACCGATGGCGGCCAGGCTCAGGTTGGGCCGCGGGTCGGCGTGGAACAGCGCGCCCAGCGCGGCTTCCACGGTGGTCCGGTCCGCGCCGCCGAGCACGCGCAGCTCGGACAGCCGCATGCCCACCTCGGTGAGGGTGCCGGTCTTGTCCGCGCACACCACGTCCACCCGGGCCAGGCCCTCGATGGCGGGCAGCTCCTGCACCAGGCACTGCCGCTGACCCAGCCGCACCACGCCGACGGCGAAGGCGATGGAGGTCATCAGCACCAGTCCCTCGGGCACCATCGGCACCAGGGCCGCCACCATGCCCACCAGGGCGTCCGGCAGGTCCTGGTCACCGCTGAGCTGGTTGTAGATGGTCAGCGCACCGGTGGGGACGAGCAGGTAGGTGATGAACTTGAGGATCTTGTCGATGCCGCTGCGCAGCTCGGACCTGACCAGGGTGAACTTGCTGGCCTCCTCGGCCAGGCGGGCGGCGTAGGCGTCCCGGCCGACCTTGGTGGCCTGGTAGGCGCCGGAGCCGGACACCACGAAGCTGCCGGACATCAGCTCGTCACCGGGGTTCTTGGCCACCGGGTCGGACTCGCCGGTGAGCATCGACTCGTCCACCTCGAGCGCGCCCGCCTCGACGGTGACGCCGTCCACCACGATCTGGTCGCCGGCGGAGACCTCGATGATGTCGTCCAGGACCACCTCGGTGGCGGTCAGCTCGGCGCTGGTGCCGTCGCGGCGCACCCGGGGATGGGCCGCGCCCACGATGGCCAGGCGGTCCAGGGTGCGCTTGGCGCGGATCTCCTGGACGATGCCGACGCTGCTGTTGACGATCAGCAGGAAGCCGAACAGCCCGTCCAGGAAGTGCCCGGTGGACAGGATGATGGCCAGCAGCACCGCGTAGATCGCGTTGATGCGGGTGAAGACGTTGGAGCGGACGATCTGGCCGACGGTGCGACCACCGGTCAGCGGGACGTCGTTGGTCTGCCCGGCGCTGACCCGCTCGGCCACCTGCTCGATGCTGAGCCCCCGGGGCGGGGTGGCTCCGCGGGCCTCAGGGGGCAGCACCGGCCGCTCGGTAGACATGGTTGCAGCCTAGGTCGCCCTCGAGCGGGCATCACGCACCGGCGGTGCTAGCCGCGCTGGCTGCGGACGCCCAGCAGGACGTCCTCCCAGGACGGCACGGCCGCCTTCTGGCGGTCCTTGCGCGACGTGGCGGCCTTGCTCTGCTTGGGGCGCGGGGCGCGCTCGGCCACCGGCGCGGCCGGCGCCTGCTCCTGGGCGGGCTGCTCGGGAGCCTGCTCCACCTCGACGTCCACCTCCACCGTGACCTCGGCGGTCGGGGCGGGGGCGGGGTCGGCGACGGGCTTGACCGCCGGCTCGGCCACGGCCTCGGCGGCCTCGGAGACCGTCGGGATGGTGCGCAGCGGACGCGTGGGGTTCGGGTCGATCAGGTCCGCGGCCGGGTCGTCCAGGGCGACGATGGTGCCACCGTGCGCACCCGGCTGGAAGCGCCAGTGCGCCCGGTTGTCGGAGCGGCCGGTGGTCCAGCGCAGCTGCACCACCCAGCGGGAGTCCTCGCCGCGCCAGGCGTCCCAGGTGGCGTTGGCCAGGTCCTGGCCGCGCTGCTGCATCGCGTCGGCGACGATCTCCACCAGGGTGAGCACGGCGGGGCCGTCCGGGCGCACGGGGTGGCCCTCCTGGGCGACCTCGGCGGCGCGGGAGCGCTCCAGCAGCACGGGGTAGGCGAAGCGCTCGATGCGCGAGACCGGGACGCCGGCGGCGGAGGCGACCTCCTCCAGGGTGGCGCCGGCGCGGATGCGGGTCTGGATGTCGCGGGGGCGCAGCTGGCTCTGGCGGTCGGTGTCCGCCTTGCCCTGCGGGGTCAGCTCACCGCGGGCGGCGGCCCGGAGCTTGTCGTCCACCACCAGGCTGAACTTCTCCTGGCTCTCGGTGTCCTCGCAGACCAGGGACTTTCCGTCGGCCTCTAGACCGATTACTCGAAGTGCGCGCACGTCGGCCTCCTGGAGCCTCTGCAAGGGTTAACGACACGAGTGTAATTCACCCGTGCAGAGGTCCGGGCACCCAACACGCCTCGGGCAGCGAAACCGGTTGTGCTACAGCCGGCTCAGCCGAGCTTGCCGACGACGTGGTCGATGCAGGCGGTCAGCGCCTGCACGTCGTCGGGCTCGATGGCCGGGAACATGCCCACGCGCAGCTGGTTGCGGCCCAGCTTGCGGTACGGCTCGGTGTCCACAACACCGTTGGCGCGCAACACCTTCGCCACGGCGGCTGCGTCGACGTCGTCGCTGAAGTCGATGGTGCCCACCACCAGCGAGCGGTGCGCGGGCTCGGCGACGAACGGGGTGGCGTAGGAGCTGGCCTCGGCCCAGTCGTAGAGCCGCGAGGAGGAGTCGGTGGTGCGCGAGACGCACCAGTCCAGCCCACCGTTGCCGTTCATCCACTCCACCTGCTCGGCCAGCATCAGCAGCGTGGCCACCGCCGGGGTGTTGTAGGTCTGCTCCTTGACGCTGTTGTCTAGCGCGGTGGTGAGCGACAGCGACTCCGGCGACCAGCGGTCGGTGGCGGCGATCTCGGCCACGCGCTCCAGGGCGGCGGGGCTCATCAGGGCCAGCCACAGGCCGCCGTCGGAGGCGAAGGACTTCTGCGGGGCGAAGTAGTAGACGTCGGTGTCGCGGACGTCCACCGGCAGCCCACCGGCACCGGAGGTGGCGTCGATGGCCACCAGCGCACCCTCGGAGCCCGCGGGGCGCTGCACCGGGGTCATCACGCCGGTGGAGGTCTCGTTGTGCGCCCAGCCGATGACGTCGCAGGAGGGGTCGGCCACGGGCTCGGCGGCGGTGCCCGGCTCCGCGTTGACCACCACCGGGTCGCCCAGGAACGGCGCACCCTTGACCACGCTGGCGAACTTGCCGCTGAACTCGCCGTTGACCAGGTTCAGCGTGCGCTCCCGGACCAGGCCGAAGGCCATGGCGTCCCAGAAGGCGGTGGTGCCACCGTTGCCCAGCACCACCTCGTAGCCCTCGGGCAGGGCGAACAGCTCGCGCAGACCGCCACGGACCCGCTTCACCACGTCCTTGACCGGCTTCTGGCGGTGGCTGGTGCCCATCACCGTCCTGCCGGCGGCGACGAGGGCGTCCAGCTGCTCCGGGCGGACCTTGGAGGGACCGCAGCCGAAGCGGCCGTCGGACGGGAGCAGGTCAGCGGGGATGGTGATGGCCGGTGTCGTCATGTGGTCATTCTCGCAGGCTCCCCGAGGGGTGCCCCGCACCGGGCGGGCAGTGCGGCGCCCGCCCGGTGTCGGGTGCTCACGCGTGCGAGATCTCGTTCCAGCCCTCGACGTCCTCGGGACGGCGCGGCGCGGGACCGGCGTAGTAGGCGGCCGGGCGGACCAGCTTGCCCAGGCGCTTCTGCTCCATGATGTGCGCGGCCCAGCCGGCGGTGCGCCCGGCGGTGAACATCGCCGGCATCATGTGCGCGGGTACCTCGGCGAAGTCCAGGATCACGGCGGCCCAGAACTCCACGTTGGTCTCGATGGGCCGGTCCGGACGGCGCTCGCGCAGCTCGGTGAGCGCAGCCTGCTCCAGCGCGGCGGCGGCCTCGTAGCGCGGGGCGTCGAGCTCCTTGGCGGTGCGCCGCAGCACGCGGGCGCGGGGGTCCTCGGCCCGGTAGACCCGGTGGCCGAAGCCCATCAGCTTCTCCTTGCGGTCCAGGATCCCCTTGACCAGGCCGACGGGGTCACCGGTGCGCTCGGTCTCGGCGACCATGGGCAGCACGCGGGCGGGGGCGCCGCCGTGCAGCGGGCCGCTCATCGCGCCGATGGCGCCGGACATGGCCGCGGCCACGTCAGCACCGGTGGAGGCGATCACCCGGGCGGTGAAGGTGGAGGCGTTCATGCCGTGCTCGGCAGCCGACACCCAGTAGGCGTCGATGGCCTTGACGTGCTTGGGGTCCGGGTCGCCGCGCCAGCGCGTCATGAAGCGCTCGGTGACGGTGGAGCACTCGTCGATGACCTTCTGCGGCACGGCCGGCTGGTAGATCCCGCGGGCGGACTGGGCGACGTAGGACAGCGCCATGACCGAGGCCCGGGCGAGGTCGTCGCGCGCGGTGGCCTCGTCGATGTCCAGCAGCGGTGCGTAGCCCCAGATGGGGGCGAGCATGGCCAGCGCGGCCTGCACGTCCACCCGGACGTCACCGGTGTGGATGGGCAGCGGGAACGGCTCCGCCGGCGGCAGGCCGGGGCCGAAGCGACCGTCGACCAGCAGGGCCCACACGTTGCCGAAGGTGACCTTGCCCGCGAGGTCCTCGATGTCCACCCCGCGGTAGCGCAGCGCGCCGCCGTCCTTGTCTGGCTCGGCGATCTGGGTGGTGAAGGCGACGACGCCCTCCAGACCCTCGGAGAAGCCCTCCGGTAGCCCTGAATCTGCCATGTCCGCTGAAGCCTCCTGGTCGTCGCACTGCAATATCTGTCACCACGCGCGTGTCGCGGCGTGGCTCACCCTGCCCTGGTACGAGGTAAGTGTGCAACGTCGGGATCCTGGCACCGTCGGCGCGGTCGGTCCGGCGTACCGTCTGCGCCGTGGAACCGGGTGAGGGGCTCGACGTCGTCCCGGACCTGGCGAGCATGCGGATTGCATACGACACGGAGACGATGCAGGTGCCCGAGCTGGACGAGAAGACCATCGCCGACACCTGGTACGAGCAGCTCGGCCGCTGGTTGGGCGAGGCTGCCGACGCCGGCGTGGTGGAGCCCAACGCGATGGTGCTGGCCACCACCGACTCCGAGGGCCGCCCGTCCAGCCGCACCGTGCTGTGCAAGGGCCTGGACGAGCGCGGCGTGGTCTTCTACACCAACCGCACGTCGGCCAAGGCCCACCAGCTGCGCGAGATGCCCTACGCCAGCGCCACCTTCCCGATGTTCGCGCTGCAGCGGCAGGTGCACGTGCGGGGGATCACCGAGCACGTCTCCGAGGAGGAGACCGCCGCCTACTGGGCCACCCGGCCCCGCGGCTCGCAGCTGGGGGCCTGGGCCTCGGTGCAGTCGGCCGTCGCCGGGTCGCGGCAGGTGCTGGAGGACGCGCTCGCGGAGGTGACGCGGCGCTACGCCGACCACGAGCAGGTCCCGGTGCCCCCGCACTGGGGCGGCATCCGCATCGTCGCTGACCACGTGGAGTTCTGGCAGGGCCAGCGCGACCGGCTGCACGACCGGCTGCAGTTCCGCTTCACCCCCACCACCCGGGAGTGGCTGCTCGAACGTCTGCAGCCTTGAGCAGGCCCCGCCGGGCAGCGGCGGGCGGCCAGCTCCTGCGGGAGGTGCGGTAGTGCTCGGCCTGCGCGGCGCACTGGCCGACACCACCCCACTGCGCACGCCTGCCTACCGCCGGCTCTGGGTCAGCGGCGTGGTCACCGTGGTCGGCGCCCAGCTGACCGTGGTGGCGGTGCCGCTGCAGGTCTTCCAGCTCACCGGCTCCTCGGCCTACGTCGGGCTGATCGGCCTCTTCGCGCTGGTGCCGCTGGTGGTGTTCGGGCTGTGGGGCGGGGCGCTGGCCGACGTGCTCGACCGGCGCACCCTGCTGCTGGTCAGCTCCGCCGGCATCGGCCTCACCTCGCTCGGCTTCTGGCTGCAGGCGCTGCTGGGCGTGGACAACGTCTGGCTGGTGCTGGGTCTGCTCGCGGTGCAGCAGGCGTTCTTCGCGATCAACTCGCCCACCCGCAGCGCGCTCATCCCGCGGCTGCTGCCCCCCGAACAGCTGCCTGCGGCGAACGCGCTGAACATGACGGTGTTCCAGCTCGGCTCCATCGCAGGCCCGGTGCTGGCCGGGGTGGCGCTGCCGTTCGTCAGCCTGGCCACGCTGTACCTGGTGGACTCGGTGTTCCTGCTGGCCACGCTGTGGGCGGTGTGGCGCCTGCCGCGCATCCCCCCGACCGGCACCGCGCGCCGGGCCGGGCTGCGGGAGGTGCTCGAGGGCTTCCGCTACCTGGCCGGGCACAAGGTGCTGCTGGCCTCGTTCGTGGTCGACATCATCGCCATGGTCTTCGGCATGCCGCGGGCGCTGTTCCCGCAGATGGCCCAGGAGAGCTTCGGCGACCCCACCGACGGCGGCCCCGCGCTGGGCCTGCTGTTCGCCGGCATCTCCCTCGGCGCGGTGCTGGGCGGGGTGTTCTCCGGCTGGCTGCCGCGGGTGCAGCGCCAGGGTGTGGCGGTGGTGGTGTCCATCATGGTGTGGGGCCTGGCGATGACCGGCTTCGGCCTCGTCGCCGCCCTCGGTCCGGGCTGGCTGGTGCTGGCGGTGGGCTTCCTGGCGCTGGGCGGGGCGGCCGACATGGTCTCGGCGGTCTACCGCTCCACCATGCTGCAGCAGGCGGCCACCGACGAGGTGCGTGGACGGCTGCAGGGGGTGTTCACCGTGGTGGTGGCCGGCGGGCCGCGGCTGGGCGACGCCGCGCACGGCGCGGCGGCGGTGGCGGTGGGCACGACCGCCGCGGCGGCCGGGGGCGGGCTGCTGGTGGTGGTCTGCACCGTGGTCGCGGTGCTCGCGCTGCCCGCCTTCGTCCGCTACCGCGTGGAGGTCCACCACGTGCGCACCCCCGCCCGCAGCGGGCTGCCCGAACCGGCACCGGCACCGGCACAGCCTCCCCCGCCGAGTGGGCTCCCGCTGCCATGAGGCGGGTACAGGCGCTAGGTTGAGTCCGTCGCTGAAGAGCCCTGTGCTCATGCCGTTCGTCGCTGCGCCCACGAGGCGCCGGGGTCGGGGTGGGACGACTGAGTCGGAGAGGTAGCCCTCTGTGCCCGAGAACGAGACGGTCTCCATCAACGAGACGACAGCCGAGAGCTCGGCCGAGGAGAAGGTCGACACTGCCACGCTGACCTTCCCCGGTGGCGAGCACGAGATGAAGATCGCCCGGGCGACGGAGGGCAACGACGGCTTCGTCCTCGGCAAGCTGCTCGCCGACACCAGCTACACCACCTACGACTCCGGCTTCGTCAACACCGCCTCGTGCTCCTCGGCGATCACCTACATCGACGGTGCGGCCGGGATCCTGCGCTACCGCGGGTACCCCATCGAGCAGCTGGCGGAGAAGTCCACCTTCGCCGAGGTGAGCCACCTGCTCATCCACGGTGAGCTGCCCAGCGAGACCCAGCTGACCGCCTTCACCCACAAGATCCAGCGGCACACCCTGCTGCACGAGGACCTCAAGCGGTTCTTCGAGGGCTTCCCCCGGGACGCCCACCCCATGCCCGTGCTCTCCAGCGCCGTGTCCGCGCTGAGCACCTTCTACCAGGACTCCCTGGACCCATTCGACCAGGACCAGGTGGAGCTGTCCACCGTCCGGCTGCTGGCCAAGCTGCCCACCATCGCCGCCTACGCGTACAAGAAGTCGGTGGGCCAGCCCTTCCTGTACCCGGACAACTCGCTGAGCCTCACCGAGAACTTCCTGCGGATGACCTTCGGGTTCCCGGCCGAGCCGTACGACATCGACCCGGACCTGGTCAAGACGCTGGACATGCTGCTGATCCTGCACGCCGACCACGAGCAGAACTGCTCGACGTCGACGGTGCGCATGGTCGGCTCGTCCAACGCCAACCTGTTCGCCTCGGTCTCCGCAGGCATCAACGCCCTGTTCGGGCCGCTGCACGGCGGGGCCAACGCTGCGGTGCTGGACATGCTCGAGGGCATCAAGCGCGAGGGTGGCGACGTCGGCGACTTCGTGCGCCGGGTGAAGGACAAGGAGCCCGGCGTCAAGCTGATGGGCTTCGGCCACCGGGTGTACAAGAACTACGACCCGCGCGCGGCCATCGTCAGCAAGGCGGCCGAGGAGGTGCTGCGCAAGCTCGGCGGCGACGACCAGCTGCTCGACATCGCCAAGGCGCTGGAGGAGAAGGCGCTCACCGACGACTACTTCGTGGAGCGCAAGCTCTACCCCAACGTCGACTTCTACACCGGACTGATCTACCGGGCGATGGGCTTCCCCACCCGCATGTTCACGGTGCTGTTCGCGATGGGCCGGCTGCCCGGCTGGATTGCGCACTGGCGGGAGATGATCGGCGACCCGGACACCAAGATCGGGCGTCCGCGCCAGATCTACACTGGCTACACCGAGCGCGACTACGTACCGCTCGCCGAGCGCCAGTAGCGCCAACCACTTCGCCCAGACTGAGGAGCACCACGGTGACCAAGCCAGAGATCGAGTTCCCCGGCGGGGAAGCGCCCAGCGAGCTGCAGATCACCGACCTCGTCGTCGGTGACGGCCCGGAGGCGGCACCGGGCAGCAAGGTCGAGGTCCACTACCTCGGCGTGGAGTTCGACTCCGGCGAGGAGTTCGACTCGTCCTGGAACCGGGGGGAGTCGCTGAGCTTCCCGCTGCAGGGCCTCATCGAGGGCTGGCAGAAGGGCATCCCCGGCATGAAGGTCGGTGGACGCCGCCAGCTGGTCATCCCCCCGCAGCTGGCCTACGGCCCTGCCGGCGGCGGGCACCGCCTCTCCGGCAAGACGCTGATCTTCGTCATCGACCTGCTGGGCGTCGGCTAGACCCCGAGCACCACGTCGTGCACGAGCGCGGTGCCGGTCACTGACCGGCCCCGCGCTCGTGTGCCTTCTACGTGCGGCCGCGCTAGGCGGTGTGGGCGCGCGCTGAGGCGCCGAGCACGGTGAGGGGGAGCCGCAGCGCGCCCGGTGCGTCCGCGGGCACCACGGGGCGGGCCGGGGGCACCGGGTCGCAGCGCCGGTAGGCCGCGCCCAGCTCGGGGCGGACGTCGGCGGTGCCCTTGTTCGGCCACAGCGCGAAGGCCCGCTCAGCCTGTGCGGTGATGGTCAGCGAGGGGTTGACGCCCAGGTTGGCGCTCACCGTGGAGCCGTCGGACACGTGCAGGCCGGGGTGGCCGAACACCCGGTGGTAGGCGTCGACCACGCCACCCTCGGGGGAGTCGGCGATGGCGCAGCCGCCCAGGAAGTGCGCCGTCATCGGGATGTTGAACACGTCGCCGATGGAGCCACCGGCGTGGCCGTTGATCTTGTCCGCAGCCCGGCGCACGGCCTCGTGACCCTGCGGGATCCAGCGCGGCGGCGGCTCGCCGGGGCCGGGGCGGCTGGTGAGCTTGCGCCGGCCGAAGAGGCCGCGCTTGGTGGTCAGCTCGATGGAGTTGTCCCCGGTCTGCATCACCAGCGCGATCACCGTGCGCTCCGACCAGTGGTAGACGGACAGGTTGCGCACGAACGCGATGGGGTGGCGCACCGCAACGCCGAGGGTCTTCAGCGGCCGAGGAGCCCGGCCGCCGCCGTCGGCCAGCACGGTCTGCAGCAGCCCGATGGCGTTGGAGCCCTTGCCGTAGCGCACCGGCTCGATGTGGGTGCGCTCGTCCGGGTGGAACGACGAGGTGATGGCGATGCCGCGGCTGTAGTCGACGGCGCGGGTGCGGGCGGTGGCGGCGAGCACCGCCTCGGAGTTGGTGCGCACCGTGGAGCCCAGTCGCGGGGAGATGCTGGGAAGGTTGCCCTCGGCCTGCATGGAGCCCAGCAGCCGCTGCGTGCCGTACGTGCCGGCCGCCACCACCACCTGCCCGGCGGTGATGGTGCGCTGGTGCCGGCGACGCACGGTGCCGGTGCGCTGCACAGCCACCTCGTAGCCGCCGTCGGTGCGCGGGCGCAGCGAGGTCACGGTGCTGAGCGGGTGCACCGTGGCGCCGGCCTGCTCGGCCAGGTACAGGTAGTTCTTCACCAGGGTGTTCTTGGAGCCGTAGCGGCAGCCGGTCATGCAGCCACCGCACTCGGTGCAGCTGGTCCGCTCCGGGCCGGCGCCGCCGAAGAACGGGTCGGGGACCGTGGTGCCGCCCGGGGTGTTCTCCTCGGTGCCGAAGAAGACACCCACCGGCGTGGTGGTGAAGGTGTGGCCCACACCCATCTCCTCGGCCACCTCGCGCATCACCGCGTCGGCGGGGGTGGACAGCGGGTTGGGGCGCACGCCGAGCATCCGCCGGGCCTGCTCGTAGTAGGGGTTGAGCTCGTCCTGCCAGTCGGTGATGTGCGCCCACTGCGGGTCCTGGAAGAACGCCGGGGGCGGCTGGTAGAGGGTGTTGGCGTAGTTCAGCGAGCCGCCGCCCACGCCGGCGCCGGCCATCACCAGCACGTCGGGCAGCAGGTGGATGCGCTGCAGGCCGAAGCAGCGCAGCTGCGGCGCCCACAGGTAGCGGCGCAAGTTCCAGCTGGTCTTCGGCAGCTCGTCGTCGGCGAAGCGACGGCCCGCCTCGAGCACGCCGACCCGGTAGCCCTTCTCGGTGAGCCGGAGCGCGGCCACCGAGCCACCGAAGCCTGATCCGATCACCAGCACGTCGTAGTCGGGCTCGGCGGCGCTGGTCTGTCCCTGAAGTTGCTGTGCGGTACCCACCGCAGCAGCCTAACAACTAGAAACAGACTGGACTGAATGTATCTGCGGTGACCCTGTGCGAACACCTCTGTGCGGGCAGTTCTCCCGTCGACAACCTGTGCTGACCGTGGCTACCGTCGAGGTTTCCCGGCAGCAGGAGGCCGCGCAGTGGTCGCATACCAGTACCGGTGCGCCGAGCACGGCGTGTGCGAGGTCCAGCGGCCGATGGGCAGCGCCCCCGCCCAGTGGCCGTGCCCGGAGTGCGGGGGCGACACCGCTCGCGTGTTCGCTGCCCCGCACCTGGGCCTGGCCGACCGGGGCCGCCTCGCCGCCATCGACGCCACCCGGCGCTCGGCCGACGAGCCGGCCGTGGTCACGTCCGTGCCCGGCAGCGGCGCCCGCCGGCGCACCCCGACAGCCTCCGACAACCCCGTCCTGCGGAGGCTGCCCAAACCCTGACTGCGCCGACCCTGACCACCCGAGGGAGCACCCCATGCCCGAGCTCGTCTTCCCGCTGGACAGCAGCAAGCCGTTCACCGACCAGCAGATCGTCGGTCACAACCGCTGGCACCCGGACATCCCGGCCGCGGTGCAGGTCAAGCCCGGCGACACCTTCCGGGTGCACTGCCGGGAGTGGTTCGACGGGGCGATCGGCAACAACGACTCCGCCGACGACGTCCGGGACTGCCCGCTGTCCCAGGTGCACCGGCTCAGCGGCCCGTTCGCGGTGGAGGGTGCGGCACCCGGTGACCTGCTGGTGGTGGACATCGTGGACCTCGGGCCGATCCCGCAGGAGGACTCCGGCCCGCTGGCCGGGCAGGGGTGGGGCTACACCGGCATCTTCGCCAGGGACAACGGCGGCGGGTTCCTCACCGACCAGTTCCCGGACGCCTACAAGACGGTGTGGGACTTCCAGGGCCAGCGGACCACCTCGCGGCACGTGCCGGAGGTGTCCTTCACCGGCATCACCCACCCGGGGCTGATGGGCACCGCACCCTCGCACGAGCTGCTCAACCGGTGGAACACCCGCGAGGGAGCCCTCATCGCCACCGACCCGGACCGGGTCCCCGCCCTGGCGCTGCCCCCGCTGGCCACCGACGCCATCCTCGGCTCGCTCTCCGGGGCCGACTTCGACCGGGTGGCCGCGGAGGGGGCGCGCACCGCGCCGCCGCGGGAGAACGGCGGCAACCAGGACATCAAGAACTTCAGCCGGGGAACGCGGGTGTTCTACCCGGTGTTCGTGGACGGGGCGCACCTGTCGGTGGGCGACCTGCACTTCTCCCAGGGCGACGGCGAGATCACTTTCTGCGGGGCCATCGAGATGGGCGGGTTCATCGACCTGCACGTGGACCTGATCAAGGGCGGCATGGACACCTACGGGGTGCACGAGAACGCGATCTTCCTCCCGGGCAACGTGGAGCCGCAGTTCAGCGAGTGGCTGGCGTTCTCCGGCACGTCGGTGACCCTGGACGGGGAGCAGCGCTACCTCGACTCGCACCTGTCCTACCAGCGGGCGTGCCTGCACGCGATCGACTACCTGACGAAGTTCGGCTACACCCCGGAGCAGGGCTACATGATCCTCGGCGCCGCGCCGATCGAGGGCCGGCTGTCCGGGGTGGTGGACATCCCCAACTCCTGCTCCACGGTGTACCTGCCCACGGCGCTGTTCGACTTCGACGTGCGCCCGTCGGTGGGTGGCCCGCACCAGGTGACCCAGGGGACGCCGGTGCCGCGGTCGAGCTTCTAGGGGCGTCTGCAAGTACGCCCATGCTGGCCCGCGGTGGTACTGCAAGTACCACCAAGCGGGCTCAGCCGACGATCACCACGTCCAGGGTGCGCGGGCCGTGCACGCCCTCCACCCGCTGCAGCTCGATGTCACTGGTGGCGCTGGGCCCGCTGATGAAGGTGAGCGGACGGGTGGGGTCCAGCCGCGCCAGCGCCTCCGGCACGCTCGCCACCACCTGCTCGGCCCGCACCACGCACACGTGGTGGTCGGGCACCAGGGTGAGCGCGCGCCGTCCCTGCGCCGCTCCGGCGTCCAGCACCAGCGTGCCGGTGACGGCGATGGCCACCGCGCACCCGGTGACCACGGCGTCCACCTCGTCGAGTTGCTGCGGGGACAGCCCGGTGTCGCGCACCACGCCCGGGCACACCTGCGCCCACTCCGCGGGAAGGTCCGGCGGCACCACCACCGCGCGGTGCCCGGCCAGCAGCCTCGCCAGCGTGGCGGGCACCTGCTCGGCCAGGTCCACCCGGTGCACCTGGGCGCGGTAGTCGTCCACCCGCGCAGCCAGCAGCGCCACCGCCTCTGGGCTGCCGGGCGGCTGGTCGCCGCGGTGGTGGTAGTCGCGGGGCACCGGCGGCGGCACCGGCCGGTCGGCCAGGGCGGTGCGAATGCGGGCCAGCACCTCCTCGCGGGGGGTCACCGCTGCGCCCACCACTGCCGGAAGGTCTGCTCGGGCGGCGCGGGCAGGTCGCGGGCGCCGGTCCACAGCGAGCCGGGCCAGGGCAGCGAGCTGATGGTGTGCGAGCGCCCGCCGAGCACCCGGCCCAGGCCCAGCGCCTTCTCCGCGGCGGCAAAGCGCCCCGGCGCCCCCATCGCCCAGCCCGCCGCGCGCATGGCCACGTCCTGGCCGCTGGGCAGCCCGCCCCGCTCGGCGTCCACCTGCTCGGCCCGCAGGTGCACCAGCAGCTCGGGGATGTTGATGCGCACCGGGCAGGCGTCGAAGCAGGCCCCGCACAGCGACGAGGCGTAGGGTAGCGACGCGTTCGGGTCGTCGTGGCCGGTGGTGCCGGTCAGCTGAGGGCTGAGCACCGCGCCGATCGGGCCCGGGTACACCGAGCCGTAGGCGTGCCCACCGGTCCGCTCGTACACCGGGCAGACGTTGAGGCAGGCCGAGCAGCGGATGCAGTGCAGCGCGCTGCGGCCCACCTCGTCCGCCAGCACCCGGGTGCGCCCGTTGTCCAGCAGCACCAGGTGGAACTCCTGCGGTCCGTCGCCGGGGTGCACCCCGGTCCACATCGAGGTGTACGGGTTCATCCGCTCGCCGGTGGAGGAGCGGGGCAGCAGCTGCAGGAACACCTCCAGGTCCTGCCAGGTGGGCACCAGCTTCTCGATGCCCAGCACCGTGATCAGCGTCTGCGGCAGCGTCAGGCACATCCGGCCGTTGCCCTCCGACTCCACCACCGACAGGGTGCCCGTGTCGGCCACGGCGAAGTTGGCCCCGCTGACGGCCACCCGGGCGGAGAGGAACCGGCGGCGCAGGTGCGCCCGGGCCGCCATGGCGAGCTGGTGGGGGTCGTCGGTGATGTCCGGGTCCACGTCCGGCATCGCGCGCAGGAAGATCTCCCGGACCTCCGCCCGGTTGCGGTGGATGGCCGGCACCAGGATGTGGCTGGGCCGGTCGTCGCCCAGCTGCACGATCAGCTCGGCCAGGTCGGTCTCCCACGGGGAGATGCCTGCCTCTTCCAGCGCCTCGTTCAAGGCGATCTCCTGGGTGGCCATGGACTTGACCTTGACCACCTCGTCGCTGCCGGTGGCCCGCACCAGGTCCACCACGATGCGGTTGGCCTCCGCGGCGTCGCGGGCCCAGTGCACCACCCCGCCGTGGGCGCTCACCTGCTGCTCCAGCTCCTCGAGCAGCTCGGGCAGCCGGGCCAGCACGTCGGCCTTCAGCGCGCTGCCGGCCAGGCGCAGCTGCTCCCAGTCGTCCACCTCGGCCACCACGCCCGCGCGCTTGGCCCGGATGGTGGCGGTCGCCGCGCCCAGGTTGCGCCGCAGCTGGGTGTCCTGCAGGGCGTGGCGCGCTGCGTCGGGGAAGCTCTCCGTGCCCCGCAGGTGGCCCGCCCCGGCCGGTGGAGGGGCGGTCGGGGTGCCCAGGAACGTGCTCATCGGCCCGTCTCCGTGGACGCCAGGATCTCGGCCAGGTGGACCGTGCGCACGCCGGCCTGGAGGCGGCTCAACCCGCCGCCGATGTGCATCAGGCAGGAGGAGTCGCCGGCGGTGCAGACCTCGGCGCCGGTGCTGAGCACGGTGGCCATCTTGTCGGCGAGCATCGCGGTGGAGGTGGCGGCGTTCTTCAGCGCGAACGTGCCGCCGAAGCCGCAGCAGACGTCGGCCTGGGGCAGCTCCACCAGGTCGATGCCGCCGACCGCGCGCAGCAGCTGCAGCGGCTTGTCGCCCACCCGCAGCAGCCGCAGCGAGTGGCAGGTGGGGTGGTAGGTGACGCGGTGCGGGTAGTGCGCGCCCACGTCGGTCACCCCGAGGACGTCCACCAGCAGCTCGGAGAGCTCGTAGGTGCGGGCGGCCACGGCGGTGGCGCGCTCGGCGAGGGCGTCGTCACCGGTGCGGCGCGCGATCATGGCGTGCTGGTGGCGCACCGAGCTGACGCAGGATCCGGACGGGGCGACCACCACGTCGCAGTCGGCGAACACCTGCGCGTGGTGGCGCACCAGCGGCAGCGCCTCGGTGAGGTAGCCGGTGTTGGCGTGCATCTGGCCGCAGCAGGTCTGCTCCGGCGGGAAGACCACCTGGTGGCCCAGCCGCTCGAGCAGCAGCACCGTGGCCTTGGCTGCCTCGGGAAAGAGGGCGTCGGCCAGGCAGGTGGCGAACAACGCGATGCGCACGGATCGAGCGTACGACGGTGCCCGCCACCTGGCCTGGCGCGCGAACCCGCTGGTGGCGGGTGCGGGTCAGGCGGGGGCGCGGGTCAGGCGGTGGGCAGCGGGACGTCCCAGGTCTGCGCCGCGATGGTGCCGCCGCCCGAGGTGGTGGCCGCGGACCGCTTCACCTGCAGGGTGAGGCTGGGGCTGTCCTTCTGCACGACGACGAAGGGCAGCCAACCGGCACCGGCCTTGCCGGTCTTGACGTCCTTCATCAGCGGGTAGCCCGCCGCTGTCATCGCCTCGACCACCGCGGTGGACGAGCCGGCGGCGTTCTCCTGGCCGTTGGCGGTGAGCAGCCGCAGCGAACCGGTCTGCCAGCCCGCGTAGTACTTGTCGCCCGCGGTGGCGGAGACCTTCACCAGGATGATCTCGCGGTCCTTGATGGCCGGCAGCGAGGCGGGCACGGGGAAGCCGCGGACGTACTCCTCGATGACCACCTTGTCGCCCATCTCGGGGTCGTCGATGGTCTTGTTCACCGGGACCGACTTGCCGGCCGCGCCACCGGCCGCGGGAGCGGCCGAGCTGCTGGCGGCCGCGGTGGTGCTGGTGGGCGAGGCCGACGCAGAGCTGGTGGCGGCGCTCGAGCTGGGCGCTGCGCTCGTGGTGGTCGTGGCGGCGGGGGCGGCCTCGGACTCGGAGGAGTCGCCGCCGCACGCGGTGAGCGTGAGGGCCGCGACACAACCAGTGGCGACGAGGGTGGCGAACCGGACGCGGGTGGCTTTGGAGTTCATGGCTGCTCTCTTGTTGGCGCACAACGGATTTGTTGGATTGTTGCACGTCAGCGTGGCAGGTGCACCGGTTCTCCGCCCGTGTCGCAGCAGGTCAGGAGCGCAGCGCCTCGCGCAGGCTGACCCGGCTGCCGCTGCGCAGCACCGACCGCTCGTAGATGCGGGCGGCGAGCAGCGACAGCGCCACGGTGACGGCGAGCATCAGCAGGGCGGAGCCGATGACCTGTCCGGGGCTGCTGACCCCCGCGGCGATGCGCATCGGCATCAGCATGGCCGAGAACGGTGGGATCCAGGACATCACCGCAGCCAGGGTGCCGTCCGGCTCGCCCAGGGTGACCTGCGCCAGCACGTACATCGCGATGATGACGGAGGTGATGGGGGTGACGACGGAGTTGACGTCCTCCTGCCGCGACACCAGCGAGCCGGCCGCGGCGTAGAGCACCGCGAAGAGGGTGTAGCCCAGGATGAACCAGACCAGCACCGAGGCGAAGACCGCGACCGCCGTGCCGGTGACGGTGACCAGGTCGGTGGCCACCCCGGCGACCAGGGCGACCGCCCCGATGCCCACCAGCTGGGTGAGCCCGATCGCGCCGATGCCGATGACCTTGCCCCACAGCAGGTGCAGCGGCTTGATCGTGGCCAGCAGCACCTCCACCACGCGGCTGGACTTCTCCTCCACCACGCCCATCGCCACGTACAGGCCGAACATCAGCAGCAGGAAGAACATGGACAGCACCGCCAGGTAGGCGAGGGCGGTGCGTTGGGCGCTGGCCGGGTCGGGCGGGTTCAGGGCCTCCACCGTGGGCCCGGCCTGCTGGACCGCCTGGGCGAGCACGGCCGGGTCCACGTCGTTGGCCCGCAGCACGGTGTCCACCGCCTGCTGGCGGACGGTGGCGCTGATGGCCGCCTGCAGCTCGGGGGAGAGCTCCTTGTCCACCACCGCCACGTAGCCACCGCTGTCGCTGGGCAGCACCACCGCCTCCAGGTCGCCGTCGCGCACCTGGGCGCGGGCCTGCTCGGCGTCCGGCAGCACCGAGGTCTCCAGGTCCTCACCCAGGCTGGTGCCGGCCTGCTGCAGCGGGGCGGCCAGCTGCTCCGCCGTGCCGACCAGGCCCACCTTGGTGGCGTCGGAGCTTCCGCCCACCAGCGAGGCCACCACGATGCCGACGACCAGCAGCACCAGCATGACGGCGTTGCTGATCAGGAACGCCTTGGAGCTGGCCCGGCTGGTGTACTCGCGGCGGGCCACCAGGCCCACGGTGCGCAAGGTGGAGCTCATGCGGCGACCGCCTCTCGGAACAGCTCGGCCAAAGGTTGCTGGCGGCGGGAGAACTCGTGCACCGGTCCGGTGCGCAGGGCCGCGGCGAGCACGGCCTGGTCGTCGGCGCCGGCGTCCAGGGTGAGGACGGTCCGGTCGTCGTGCTGGTCGGCCGCGCTCACCCCGGGCAGTGCGTCGGCCCAGCCGGGTGGCGCCTGGGGGGCGTGCACCACCAGCTGCGTGCTGCCACCGGCGCGCAGCTCGTCCACGGTGCCGCAGGCCTGCATCCGGCCACGCGCCACGATGCCCACCCGGTCGCACAGCCGCTCCACCAGCTCCAGCTGGTGGCTGGAGAACACCACCGGCACGCCCTGCTCCGCCTTCTCGGCCAGCACCGTGCTCATCACGTCCACCGCCACCGGGTCCAGGCCGGAGAACGGCTCGTCCAGCACCAGCAGCTCGGGGTCGTGCACCAGCGCCGCCGCCAGCTGCACCCGCTGCTGGTTGCCCAGGCTGAGGGAGTCGACCGTGTCCTGCAGGCGCCCGTCGATGCCCAGCCGGGTCGTCCACCGGGTGACCGCGTCGGCGGCGTCGGCGGCGGACAGCCCGTGCAGCTGGGCCAGGTAGGACAGCTGCGCGCCCACCTTCATCTTGGGGTAGAGCCCGCGCTCCTCGGGCATGTACCCGATGCGCCGACGCAGGGCCAGGTCGATGGGGCGCCCGCCCAGGCGCACCTGCCCGGCGTCGGCCGAGAGCACCCCCAACGCGATGCGCATGGTGGTGGTCTTGCCGGCCCCGTTGCTGCCCACGAAGCCGAACAGCTCCCCGGGCCGGACGTCGAAGGTCATGTCCTGCAGCGCAACCGTGGTGCCGAAGCGCTTGTGCAAGCCCTCGATCTGCAGCTGGCTCATGAGCTCTCCCGGGGGGACGGCAGGGTACGAACCAGACAAACTATAGGCGCTCGGGCTAGAAGCGGACCAGCATCTTGCCCGTGTTGGCCCCGCGCATCAGGTCGAGGAACGCCTGCGGAGCCGCCTGCACGCCGCCGTCGACGACGGTCTCCGCGGAGACCAGCGAGCCGTCCCGGACCCAGGGGGCCACCTCGTCCAGGAACGCCTCGCGCAGGTCGTTGTGGTCGCTGACGATGAAGCCCCGGATGCTGAGCCGCTTGGCCACCAGGTGCCAGGGGGTGCGCACCGCCGGCTCCGGGTTCGGGTCGTTGTACTGGGAGATCAGCCCGCACACGGCGACCCGGCCGAAGGTGTTCAGCGACTCGATGGCGGCGTCGAGGTGCTCTCCGCCGACGTTGTCGAAGTAGACGTCGATGCCCTCGGGCGCGGCCTGGCGCAGCTGGTCCAGGACGGGGCCGTCCTTGTAGCAGAAGGCGGCGTCGTAGCCGAGGTCCTCGGTGAGGTGGCGGACCTTCTCGGCGGTGCCCGCCGAGCCGATCACCCGGGCGGCGCCGCGGCGCTTGGCGATCTGGCCCACCAGCGAGCCGACCGCACCGGCCGCGCCGGAGACGAACACCACGTCGCCCTCCTGCATCGCGGCGATGCGGGTGAGGCCGACGTAGGCAGTCAGGCCGGGCATGCCCAGGGCGCCGAGGTAGCTGCTGGCGGGGGCGGCGTCGGTGTCCACCGGCTGCACCCGCTTGGCCGGCAGCACCACCTGCTCGCGCCAGCCGAAGCTGTGCAGCACGGTGGTGCCGACCGGGACGGCGTCGGCGGTGCTGGCCACCACCTCACCGATCGCGCCGCCGTCGAGGGGCTGGCCGAGCTGGAAGGGCGGCACGTAGGAGGGGCGGTCGTCCATCCGGCCGCGCATGTAGGGGTCCACGCTCATCAGGGTGTTGCGGACCAGGACCTGGTCGGGCGCCAGCTCGGGCAGCTCGACCTCGGCCAGGGTGAAGTTCTCCGCCGTCGGCCACCCGGTGGGGCGGGACGCGAGGCGGATCTCTCGGGACACAACTGGGTTAGCCATGCGAACTATTGTCGGCCGTCGCCGGGACGCCCGCACGGCGGGGCGCCGCAGGGAGGGCGGGTCAGCGGTCGGCGGCGGTGACGTCCAGCTTTCGGCCGTCCAGCTCTCGGCCGTCCAGCTCTGCGTCCACCAGGTCCTTCTCGGGCAGGTCGGCCAGCTGGGAGACGGGCAGGGCCTGCGGGCGGATGATCTCCCGGGCGGGCAGCGGGTAGCCGAAGAGCCAGCCCTGTGCCATCTCGCAGCCCAGCGAGCGCAGCTGGGCCTCCTGCAAGGTCGTCTCCACGCCCTCGGCGACGGTGTTCATGCCCAGTGCGCGGGACATCTTCTCGATGGCGCCGACGATGCTGGACTCGGGCAGCTGCTCGTTGAGCGCGCGGACGAACGCCCCGTCGATCTTGACCACCGAGATGGGGAAGCGCTGCAGGTAGCCCAGCGCGGAGTAGCCGGTGCCGAAGTCGTCCACGCAGAGCACGACGCCCAGGTCCTGCAGCGCCTGCAGGGTGCGCAGCGCGGTGTCGGTGTCGTCCACCAGTGCGGTCTCGGTGAGCTCCAGCCACAGCGCGGTGCCGGGCAGCCCGGTGTCCGACAGCGCGGACTCCACCGTGTGCACCAGGTCGTAGTCGCGCAGCTGGCGAGCGGAGACGTTCACGGCCATGTGCAGGGTGGTGTGGCCCTGCTCCCGCCAGGTGGCCAGCTGCTCGCACGCGGTGCGCAGCACCCAGGCGCCGATGGACACGATGATGTTGGAGGCCTCGGCGATGGGGATGAAGTGGTCGGGCCGGCGCAGCTCGCCGTCGTGGTACCAGCGCAGCAGTGCCTCGTAGCCCACCACGCTGCGGTCGGTGAGGCTGACGATGGGCTGGTAGAACACCTCGAACTCCTTGCGGCCCAGAGCGTCACGCAGAGCGGTGGAGGTTTCGATCTGCATCCGGGCGCGGGCGCGCAGGCTGTCGTCGAAGAAGGCGTATCCACCGCGGCCCCTGGCCTTGGCGTGGTACATCGCGGCGTCGGCCTCGCGGATGAGCCCCTCGATGTCGGCGGAGGCCGCCGAGGGGGAGGCGCGGGCGATGCCGATGCTGGCCGAGACGTAGACCCGGCCCACGCTGAGCACGAACGGCTCGCTGAGCACGGCCAGGATCCGGTCGGCCAGCCCCTCCGCACCGGCCCGCTCCAGCGGCGCGGTCACCACGAACTCGTCGCCGCCGTAGCGCGCCACCACATCCTCGGGGCGCACCACCTTGAGCAGCCGCTCGGCCGCGGCCACCAGCAGCTCGTCGCCGACGCTGTGGCCGTAGCTGTCGTTGACGAACTTGAAGCCGTCGAGGTCCATGAACAGCAGGCTCAGCCGGCCGATGCCGGTGTTGGCCTCCAGCTGTCGGGTGACCCGCGAGTGCAGCAGCACCCGGTTGGGCAGGCCGGTGAGGTCGTCGTGGGTGGACTTGTGCCGTGCGGCCTGCTCGCTGGTGGCGTGCCGGCGCACCGCCCGCTCGCTGCGCGCCAGCACGCCCAGCAGCAGCGTGCCGAAGAGCACGGCCCGAACCACCTGGTCGAGGGTGTGGTGGGCGGGCACGGCCGCCAGGGCCACCGAGGCCAGCACCAGGGCCACCACCAGGCCGGGCACCCGGCGTCGGCCGCGGTAGGCGAAGCCGGGCTGGGGCAGCGAGATCCGCTTCATCGACGGGTGCAGGGCGCCGGCCCCGAGTGCGCCGAAGGCGATGAGGAACGGGGCGTCCAGCACCGCGTCGGGCAGGTGGAGGAAGCCGGCCGTGGTGACCGCGTAGCCGAGGTCGCCGACGAAGATGGCGAGCAGCGAGGTGCCCAGCAGCCCGAAGGTGCGGTCGCCGGGAGCGGTGGTGAAGGTGAGGTGCACCAGCAGGGCCAGCAGCACCGAGTCGAGGATGGGGTAGAGCGCCACCACCGCGGTGGTCACGTTGATGATGCTGCCGTGGTCGGTGACCGGGGCGATGAGCAGCACCCACGAGGCGAGGGTGGCGCCCAGCCCCACGAGCACCGTGTCCAGCACGGTGTCGCTGCTGGCGTGCACGTTGCGGGCCCGCAGGAAGATGGTGAGGGCCGCGGCCACCGCCACGTAGCCGCCGATGGTGAAGGCGGCGGCGAGCAGCTCGGGCACCGCGTTGGTGCTGCGCTCGGCGGTGCGCAGGCCCCCGCCGATCATGAACAGCAGGCTGGCCAGCAGCACGCACTTCCAGGCAGCACGCTTGCGCGGCTTGTGCCGGCGCACCCCGATGCCGATGGCGATGGCCGACCCCGCCGCGGCCGAGCCGAAGCAGACGGCCGCGACGGCGTCGCCGGGGAACAACAGGTAGATCACGCAGGTGGCCACGGCGAAGCCGAAGAACGACCACGCGTCACGCGTCTGCACCTGGACCGGATGGGCCAGGGACTCTGCCGCCGTGCTCACGTCCGCGCTCCGCTCGCTTCCGGCCTACTTCGCTGAGCCGTGGAACTCGGCCGAGTAGTAGGTCTGGGTGTCCAGCACTTCCACTGTCACATCGGCAGAGGAGGTCAACATCTTTATGAGGTTCTTGTCGAAGCTCAGCGCCGTGTTGTTGTAGGCGCAGATGTCACACCCGACGACCGCACGGTCTGCTACGAGCCGTGACAGTACGTGACTCATCATGTCCGTAAAAGTGGTGCCGCGCCGGGCATCTCGGTGCACCAGGGTGAACCCGAGGTAGTAGACCGCCCCGCGGGCGGTGTGCTCGGGGAACTGGGCGGCGAAGTACTCCGGGCTGATCCACGGCACCGAGCTGAGGTCGTTGGTGAGCGTGGTGAGCCCGACGGCCTTGCCCTCGGCGTCCCACGCCACGTACTTGTCCACCCGCGGGTCGGCCATCTCCTCGATGAACTCCTCGCGGTGCAGCACGTTGCGGGCCGCCGCGCGGGTGCGCATCGGGCCGAAGGCGGCCAGGTAGAGCTCCCAGAACATCTCGGTGTTCTCCGCGTCCACAGTGGACTCCACCGTGACCGACGCCGCCGGCCGGTCGATCAGCTGGCGGCGAAACGGCGTGATCCCCTTGCGGATCATCGGATGTCCCACCACATGCCGGTGTAGGCGGCCATCACCATCACGCAGACCGGCTTGTCCACGCACACCGCCGTCTCGATGCACATCTGCGGGGCGTCGTAGCCGCCGCCGCGGTAGGCGGTCATGTCCTTGAGGCTGGCCCGGATCTGGGTGGCCACCTCGCGCTCGCTGCTGCCCTCGTGCTCGACGAACAGCCCGGAGCCCGAGCCGTCGGACTTCACCACCCAGCCGATGCCGGCCGCGGCGCTGGCGCCGGGGACGGTGGCGTGCTCCTCGGCGTACACGCAGTACAGGCCGTCGCCGTGCCGGGCCCGCTGGTCCACCTGGTCGACGTGGCGCACGCTCGCGCCGGAGGGGATCACCGAGGACAGCCGGATGAGGTTGTAGTCGCCCACTCCCATCTCGCACAGCGCGGCGTCGAAGGCGGCCAGCGGCGTGGACGCGGTCCCGACTCCGGTGGCGATCTGGATGGCCATCGCGGTGTCGCGGCGGTTGGGCTGGGCCGGGCTGGTCTCGACGTCGTCGGCGTAGCGGTGGTGACCGGTGCGGTCCATGGACCTGGTCATGGGGGGTCCTCCAGAGAAAGTGGGTCAGCACAACAGAGCGCCATCCGAGGGAGGAGGCGCAGTAGTCGCCATCACCCCTTGTTGGCCAGGTGACCATATCGCTTGTTCGCCGAATTTCCGCGGAAATCCTTTTGACGACTTGCCATTTCGCGTCGAGCAAGGTTTCTGTCCGAAATGCCCTCGTCGAGCCGCTTCCCCGTTGTTGTTACTAATTGCTTAACTCTCGTTACAGAGCGTCGATGTACGGTGTGGACACCCGGCGCGCGAGCAGGTCGCTGCGCCCGTTCCCGCTCGCTCTCTGGGGGCTCCATGGATCCGGCACTCCGTTCGATCGTCAGCGCGCTGACCGACCGCGGGCTCAACAAGAACGCGCTGCAGGCTGCGGTGGACCGGGCGGAGAAGACCGGTCGACCGCTGCGCAGCGTCCTCGTCGAGGACCAGGTGGTCACCGACTTCGAGCTGGTCTCCGCGGTGGCGGACGCCTACGGGGTCGAGGCGGTGGAGCTGGGCTCCTACCCGGTCGAGATGTCGGCGATGTCGAAGATCCCGCTGGCCCTGGCGCGCCGGCACCACGTGGTGCCGATCTCGGTGACCGACAAGACGATCACGGTGGCGGTGGCCGACCCGAGCAACGTGCTGGCGCTGGACGACGTGCGCGCGGCGACCGGGCTCACCGTGGTCCCGGTGGTGGCCACCACCGACGAGCTGAACCGCCTGCTGGGTCGCTACGCCCGCGACAGTGCCGACCTGGACGAGGCCGCCGCCGCGATCACCGCCGCGGAGGGGCCCAGCCACGACCACCTCGACGGGCTCAGCGACGACTCGCCCGTGGTGCGCTACGTGTACGCCCTGCTGGAGCGGGCGATCAACTCACGTGCCTCCGACATCCACCTCGAGCCCAGCGAGTTCGACCTCAAGATCCGGCTGCGCATCGACGGCGTGCTGCACGCGGTGGACGTGGTGCCCCAGGGCATCCAGTCGGCGCTCATCTCCCGCTTCAAGATCATGTCCGGGCTGGACATCACCGAGCGCCGGGTGCCGCAGAACGGCCGCATCACCATGGACGTGGGCGGGCGCGGGGTGGACCTGCGCACCGCCACGCTGCCCACCGTGTGGGGGGAGAAGGTGGTGCTGCGCATCCTGGACACCGGGGGCGTGGACCTGGACCTGCACAAGCTCGGGTTCACCGAGTACAA
Source organism: Rhodococcus sp. X156 (assembly GCF_004006015.1). Classification (NCBI taxonomy): domain Bacteria; kingdom Bacillati; phylum Actinomycetota; class Actinomycetes; order Mycobacteriales; family Nocardiaceae; genus Rhodococcus; species Rhodococcus sp. X156. The sequence continues at coordinate 586,973 of NZ_CP034766.1, forward strand.
CTACGGGCGCTTCTCGGCTAGCTTCCGCAAGCCGCACGGCATGGTGCTGGTGACCGGGCCCACCGGGTCGGGAAAGTCCACCACCCTCTACGCGACGCTGCACGAGATCGCCCGGCCCGAGGTCAACGTGATCACCGTGGAGGACCCGGTGGAGTACCGGATGCCCGGGGTGAACCAGGTGCAGGTCAACGCCAAGGCGGGACTGACCTTCGCGGCCATCCTGCCGGCGATCCTGCGCTCGGACCCTGACGTGGTGCTGGTCGGTGAGATCCGCGACCGGGTGACGGCGCAGCTGGGCATCGAGGCGGCACTCACCGGGCACCTGGTGCTCTCCACGCTGCACACCAACGACGCCCCCAGCGCCATGACGCGACTGGTGGAGATGGGCATCGAGCCCTTCCTGGTCGGCTCCTCCCTGGACGCGGTGCTCGCCCAGCGCCTCACCCGGCGGCTGTGCGAGTGGTGCAAGGAGGGCTACATCCCGGAGGAGGAGACGCTGCGAACCGCACGCTGGCCGCTGCAGGAGCTGGACTTCCCAGAGCAGCTCTGGCGGGCCGCGGGCTGCCGCCAGTGCGGGGACACCGGCTACCGGGGCCGGCTGGCCATCACCGAGGTGATGCCGGTGAGCGAGGAGATCGAGCGGCTCACCGTGGCCCGTGCGCCGGCGGGTGACATCGCCAAGGCGGCGCGGGCGGAGGGCATGTTGACCCTGCGCGATGACGGGCTGCGCAAGGCCGCGGAGGGCACCACCACGGTGGAGGAGGTGCTCCGCGTCACGGTGTAGGGAGATTTCGTGAACTCGCTCGCAAATCACTCTGCGTGGTCGATAGAACACTAGGGGCTATCGATAGCGGGCGAACGGGGATATCGTCCCTGCGACCGTGAGGCATGCCAAAGATGGCTCCCCGCAAGGTTTTACCGGGACTGCATGAAGGGCATGACGTTGACGTCACTAGCACCGGCTGACGAAGCCGTCGACACCGCGCCGGTGCGCGCCGAGCTCGACCGGCTGCTGACCGAGCTGGTCGCAATGGGCGGGTCGGACCTGCACCTCACCGCCGGCATCGCCCCGTGCATGCGGCTCAACGGCGCGCTCGCCCCCGTCCCGGACTACGACAGGCTGACGCCGGTGGACACCGAGCTGCTGGTGCGCTCCTTCCTCACCCCCGTCCAGTGGGACAAGTTCGCCAACGCCCAGGAGCTGGACACCTCGTACTCCGTGCGCGGGGTCAGCCGTTTCCGCGTCAACGTCTACCGCCAGCGCGGCTCGGTGGGAGCGGCCTTCCGCGCCATCCCGCACGAGATCAAGAACCTCACCGACCTGGGCCTGCCCTTCGCGGTGGAGGACCTCGGGGGACTGCCCCGCGGGCTGGTGCTGGTCACCGGACCCACCGGCTCGGGCAAGTCCACCACCCTGGCGAGCCTGCTGGACCTGATCAACCGGACCCGCTCCGGGCACATCATGACCATCGAGGACCCGATCGAGTACGTGCACTCGCACAAGAAGTGCGTGGTCAACCAGCGCGAGGTGGGCTCGGACACCGAGGACTTCAGCTCTGCGCTCAAGCACGCGCTGCGCCAGGACCCCGACATCATCCTGGTGGGTGAGCTGCGCGACCTGGAGACCACCTCGGTGGCGGTGACCGCCGCGGAGACCGGGCACCTGGTGCTCGCCACGCTGCACACCCAGTCGGCGGCGCAGACCATCGACCGGCTCGTCGACATCTATCCCTCGCACCAGCAGCAGCAGATCCGGGTGCAGCTGGCGAACTGCCTGCAGGGGGTGGTGACCCAGGCGCTGGTGCCGCGCAAGGACGGCGAGGGCCGCACCGTGGTGTGCGAGGTGATGCTGGCGACGCCGGCCATCCGCAACCTCATCCGCGAGGACAAGGTGCACCAGATCCCGTCGTTCCTGCAGTCCTCCGGCGACGTGGGGATGATCAGCTTCGACCAGCACCTGGCCATGCGCTACAACGAGAACCAGATCAGCCGCAACACCGCGCTGAGCCTGGCCCACGACCCCAGCGAGTTCACCCGACTGACGAAGCGCGTGTAGCACCGTGGCCACCAAGACCTTTGCCTACGAGGCGCTGGACTCCACGGGCGCCGCCATCAAGGGCAGCCTGGAGTCGGAGTCCACCGAGGCTGCCGCGCAGGCGCTGCTGAGCCAGAAGCTGGTGCCGCTGAGCGTGACCACGGCGGGCCAGGGCCTGCAGCGGGAGATCAAGATCCCGGGCCTCGGCGGGCGGACCACGCTCAAGGACCTGGCGATCATGTCGCGCCAGTTCGCGTCCATGATGTCGGCGGGTCTTCCGCTGCTGCGGGCACTGTCCATCCTGGACGAGCAGACCAGCAAGCCGAAGCTGCAGGCGGCGATCAGCCGGGTGCGCAGCGAGGTGCAGGGTGGCGTCACGCTGTCCACCGCGATGGGCAGGCACCCGGACCAGTTCCCGCTGCTGATGGTGAACATGGTGCGCGCGGGCGAGGCCGGCGGCTTCCTGGACGGGGCGCTCGACCGGATCGCCTCGATGTACGAGGCCGACGCCAACCTGCGAGCCAAGATCAAGGGGGCGATGACCTACCCAGTCATCGTGCTGATGTTCTCGCTGATCCTGGGCATGGGCGTCATCATCTTCATTGTCCCGATCTTCGAGCGGATGTTCGCCGACCTCGGCGGTGAGCTGCCACTGCCCACCAAGGTGATGGTGATCCTCTCCAACAACCTCTGGTGGGTGGCCCCCCTGGCCATCGTCGCAGCGGTCGTGGGGTTGAAGTACTTCCGCGACGCCTACCGCAAGAACCCGGCGTTCCGGCTCAGGGTCGACCGGATCAAGCTGCGGCTGCCGGTGATGGGCAAGCTCTCCGCCAAGCTGGCCATCAGCCGCTGGGCGCGCACGCTGGGCACGCTGCTGCACGTGGGTGTGCCCATGCTGCAGGCCCTGGAGGTGGTGGGCGGCACCTCCGGCAACGCGGTGATCACCCAGGCCATGAAGGAAGTGATGGACGAGGTGCGCGCGGGCAACCAGATGTCCGGGCCGCTGAGCAGGCACCCGCTCTTTCCCACCATGGTCGTGCAGATGATGGAGGTGGGGGAGGAGACCGGCCAGATCACCGAGATGCTGGACAAGGTCGCCGACTTCTACGACCACGAGGTGGAGGCGGCCACCGACTCGCTGACCGCGGCCATGGAGCCGCTGCTGGTGGTGCTCATGGGCGTGGTGATCGGATCGATGGTGGTCTGCCTGTACCTGCCGATGTTCAGCATCTACCAGAACATCCAGTCCTAACCAGACTCCGCAATGTTCCTACGCGGCAGTGCATCTGCGTACTCTATGTGAGAGTGCAATTACGCTGCGTGCCCTATCCCGGGCGCTGCGCTGCTGCAACTCAGGTTCCCCCCTCGGCGGTCGATCTACCGGTTAACCGGCACCCCCTCGCCGAGTCCCTACCAGAGCCCGGAGGCTCCCATGCTCAACCAGCTCCAAAAGCTCCGCGAGGAGCGCGCCAAGAACGACAAGGGCTTCACCCTGATCGAGCTGCTCGTGGTCGTGGTGATTCTCGGCATCCTGATCGCCATCGCCATCCCGCTGTACCTCAACTACCAGAAGGGTGCCGCGAACAAGGCGGCCCAGTCTGACGTCCGCAACGCCATCACCGCAGTCGAGGCCTGCCGTGCTTCGGGTGGCGTAATGCCGACTGCACCCGCCGCTGCCATCACTGAGAACACAGTGATCAAGTGTGGCACCGCTGAGCAGACCCTGGTGGTTTCCAACGGAGGGTCGCTTCTCCTGACGGTCGGCGCCAGCTCCACCTACACGCTCCTGGGCAAGCCGTCCTCGACCGGCGACAAGCAGTACACCTACACGAGCAACGACGGCAAGACGGCCGAAGCCGACAAGGTTTAGCAACCCTTCCGGTGGGGCCACGCGAGTGGCCCCACCGGATCGCTGCTCGAACGATCCACCCACCCAGCAGAGTCCGAGCTCGATGCCCTTTCGGGGAGACATGATGAAGACACGCCGGCGACCCGGTGAGACTGCGGTCCCCGCGGTCAACGGTGACGGTCGCATCATCGGGCTCGACATCGGCGCCACCGGCGTGCGGGCCGCCGTGCTCAACGCGGTGCGCGGGCCGGGACTGCCCTCGGTGCAGATCCAGGCGCTCGGCCACATCAGCCTGCCACTGGCAGCCGTGGTCGACGGAGCGGTGCGCGACCAGGCGGTGGTGACCAACGCGGTCAAGCACCTGGCCCAGGAGAACGGCTTCACCGGGGCCAACGTCATCGTCGGCACCACCAACCCGCAGGTCGTCGTCCGTGACCTGCAGATGCCCAACCTTCCCCGCGAGCAGGTCCGCCTCGCCCTGCCCTTCCAGGCCCGTGAGCTGGTGGCCCTGCCCCTGGACGAGGTGATCCTCGACTACACGCCCTTCGGGCTGGTGGACGGCGCCCCAGACATGCTGCACGGCCTGCTGATCGCCGCGCCCCGGCTGCCCGTGGTGGCCGCGGTCAGCGCCGTGGAGCGCGCCGGGCTGCGCGTGGCCACGGTGGACCTGTCGTCCATCGCCACGCTGCGCTTCCTGGCGCAGGAGCGGATGACCGCCGAGGCGGTCATCGACATCGGGGCACACCTCACCAGCATCGTGGTGCACAGCCACGGCATGCCCAAGGTGGTGCGCACCGTGGCCCGCGGCGGCCAGGAGCTCACCGAGCGCCTCGCTGACCGCGCCGACCTCAGCTTCGACGACGCCGAGCGCGCCAAGTACTCCGAAGGACTCACCAGCGGCACGGAGATCGCCACCATCCTCACCGAGGGTGTGCGTCCCCTGCTGGCCGAGATCCGCAGCTCGCTGCACTTCTTCGCGGCCACCAACTCCGACGTCGACCTGGAGCGCATCTCGCTGACCGGTGGCGGAGCCTGGTTGCCCGGCCTCGCTGACCTGATCGCCGCGCAGCACGCCATGCCGGTGGAGGTGATCGCGCCGGCCCACCACATCGAGACGCGCTGGAGCACCTTCATGCGTCAGATGGGCAGCGGCGTCTCCGCCAGCGCGGTCTCGGTGGGCCTGGCGATGGGGGCAGCAGCATGAGCAAGCACTCCGGGGGCGGCAGGCACGGGATGCCGGAGCGGCCCCAGCCCCAGCCCCAGCCACAGGAGCTGACCGGTCCGATCTGGACGGCCCTGCCGGGCTGGGGCATCGTCGCCGACCTCATGCCGCCGGAGGTCCTCGCCCAGCGCCGGGTCCACGTCATCCGCCGCCGGGTCAGCGTGGCCATGGCGGGAGTGCTCGGGGTGTGCGTGCTCGGCCTCGTGTTCGGCATGTTCCAGAAGCACCAGGCCTCGGAGAACCTCGCCGACGTGCAGGCCCAGACGTCCCAGCTGCTGGTCAAGCAGAACAACTACGCCGACGTGGTCCGCATCCAGGCCGACGTCGCCCAGGTGGAGCAGCAGCTGCCGGTCCTGCTGGCTGACGACGTCTCGCACGCTGCCCTGCTGGAGCAGTTGCGCGCCAAGCTGCCGGACTCCATGGCGATCAACCAGCTGGAGATCACGGTGGACACCGGCAAGTCTGCGGCCACCGGGGGAGCGCAGGCCTCGGACACCGCCAGCCTGGACGCCTCCGGGCAGAAGCACATCGGCACCGTCACCATCGGTGGCACCGGCCGGACGCTGGCCGACCTGGCCACCTACGTCGACGCGCTGCGCACCGTGCCCGGGGTGGTGGAGCCGTACCCGCTGTCGAACAAGGCGGCCGCCCCCGGCACGCAGTTCAGCCTCCAGCTGACCCTCACCGACGTGCTGCTGACCAAGAAGTACGACCCCAGCACGAAGGGCGGCAACTGATGACCTCCTTGCGCCAGGACCGTCGGGTCTGGATCGGTGGCGGTGCCCTGCTCGCCGTGGTCGTGCTCGCCCTCGGGTGGGTGGTGCTCGTCGGCCCCCAGCTCTCCAGCGCCTCGGATCTGGACCAGCAGGCGCAGTCGGCGGAGACCCAGAACATGGTGCTGCAGAACAAGGTGCGCAAGCTCGAGGCGGCCAGCAAGGACATGGACGGCCTGAACAAGGAGCTGCAGGACGCTCGCGCGGCGCTGCCCATCACCAGTGGCATGCCCGACTTCACCCGCCAGGTGGAGGACCAGGCCCGCAGCGCCGGAGTGGTGGTGTTCAGCATCGTGGCTGGGGCCCCCACGCTGGCCGGCGCTGGCGCTGCGCCGGCCACCAGCAACGCCCCCGTCACGGCTGCGGGCAACCTGTTCTCCGTCCCGGTGACGCTGGTCGCCGACGGGGCCCTGCCCAACCACCGCGCCTTCGTGGCCGCGATCGAGGGCGGCCCCCGCGCGGCACTGATCGACTCGGTGGGCTTCGGGCCCGGTGAGGGCGCCACCACCACCGGCACCTCGGTGGACTCCGCCACGCGGATGACCGTCAAGCTCCAGGTCTTCGTGGCCCCGCAGACCCCCACCGATCAGGCCGAGCTGCAGAAGCTCGGCGGCTGACCTGAGCACCGCGACATGCGTCCTGCCAGCTCGCCGCCGCGGCGGTCGCTGCTCACCCTGATCGCGCGCCGGCCCAGCCGTCGCGGTCCCAGCAGCACTGGCGCAGCGCGACCCGACGACGGCTTCGTCCTGCTCGAGTCGGTGATGGCCATCGCGGTGATCACCGTGGTGATGACGGCGCTGACGTCGTTCTTCATCTCCACCATGTCCTCCGCCAGCCAGCAGCGCGCCCGGCAGGGCGCCATCCAGCTGTCCGACACCGCGATGGAGCTGGTGCGCGGGCTGGGAGCCGCCGGCGCGGTGGCCGGCCACAGCCCCGCCGACGTGACCAACCAGTGGCGCACGCCGCTGGCGACCAGCGAACCGGTCAAGTCGTGGCTCACCTCCATGGCCCCCGCCACCGACACCACCTCGGTCGCGCCGAAGGCACTGCCCACCACCCCGCAGTCGTCCACCCTCAACAACGTCGGTTACCAGGTCAGCTACTTCGTGGGCTGGTGCCTGCGACCCGCCGTGGACACGGCGGCCTCGACCGACTGTGCCGCCAGCAACACGAGTGGGTACACCCCCACCAGGCACTACACCCAGCAGGTGCGCGTCGTGGTGGCCGTCACCTGGGCGGACAAGAGCTGCACCGCGTCCAGGTGCACCTACCTCACCGCGATGCTGCTCAACGGCAGCGGCGACCTCACCTTCAACTTCAACGCCACGCCCCCGCCCGCGCCCACCCTCACCGGCTGCCAGGACCAGGCCTCCACGGTGAACGACGAGGTCACCCGTTCGATCCTGCCGGCCGAGGGCAGCCCTGGCTGCGCCGTCACCGGTGGGGTGCCCACCTTCACCTACGTGGCCACCGGCCTGCCGCCGGGACTCACGCTCAACGCCGTCACCGGGGTGGTGACCGGCCGGGCCACTGCCCCAAACCCCGCCGGTGCGCTGGTCACCGTCACCGTCACCGACGGCTTCCTCAAGACGGCGACGGCCACCTTCCGCTGGCGGGTCTACCCGGCCCTGGTGGTCACCGCACCCACGGGCGACCGCTCCAGCAACGTCGGGCAGCTGGTGAACGTGCCGTCCACCGCCACCGGGGGCACGGGCGTCACGGTGTGGTCGGCGTCCGGGCTGCCCCTGCAGCTGACGATCAACACCGCCACGGGAGCGATCACCGGGACGGCCACGACGGCGGGGTCTTTCCCGGTGACGGTGCGGGCCACCAACGCCGCCACCGGAGCCACCGCCCAGTCCGGCTTCACCTGGACCGTCAACCCCGGTCTGGCCGTCACCAACCCCGGCACCCAGACCACCAGCCGGCTGCTGACCGTCGCGATCCAGCTGGACGTGCAGGGCGGCTCCGGCAGCTACGCCTTCACCCAGACCGGGCTGCCCGCCGGGCTCACCCTGGGCCCGGACGGCGAGATCGCCGGCGTGGTGGCCGCCAGCAACACCACCGGTCCGCGCAACGTCACCGTGACCGTCACCGACACCGAGACCACCCAGACGTCCGCCGTGACCTTCTCCTGGAACGTCACGCCCGCACCGTCGCTGCTGTCGCCGGGAAACCAGACCAGCCAGCGCAACCAGGTGGTCAACCTGCAGCTGGGGACGTGCACCAGCTGCACCTACACGCTGAGCGGCGCGCTGCCGCCGGGGCTGACCCTCAACCCCAGGACCGGCGTGATCTCCGGGACCACGGCCAACACCAACGGCGTGTACCGCGGCATCTCGATCTCCGTGGTGGACGCCGGCGGGGGCCGGGCCACCACCACGCCGTTCCAGTGGAACGTCACCGACCTGCGCCTGGTGGTCGGAGACCAGAACGATCGCTGGCGGGAAGTGAACCTGCCGCTGGCCGCGACGGGGGGCCGCGGCCCGTACACCTACACCAGCACGGGCTCGAGCCTGCCTGGTGGACTGTCGATCGTGGGTGACCGGATCGTGGGCGACGCGCCCATTCCGCCCATCGTCCGGACCTACACCGGGCTGGTCGTCACGGTGACCGACCAGGACGGCGCCACCGTGTCCAGCCCCGCCTTCCGCTGGGTGATCACGTGGTGAGCCGGGTGTGGCGCCGACTGTCCAGCCGGCTGCGCCAGAAGGACGACGCGCGCGAGTCCGGCACCACCCTGATCGAGCTGATGGTGGGCATGACGGTGATGGGCGTGTTCATGGTGATGTTCACCGCCGCCATCACCAGCATGTTCAGCTCCACCACCACCGCGGAGTCCCTGGCGCAGACCTCGGGCCAGCTGAGCACCGCGTTCAACCGGCTCGACTCCACCGTGCGCTACGCCACAGCGCTGAGCCAGCCGGGTGAGTCCGGCGGCTCCTGGTACGTGGAGCTGCAGTCGGTGGACCGGGAGACCGCCGCCGTGCGGTGCACGCAGCTGCGGGTCACCGGCCCGAGCGACGCGAACGGCGCCGCCCCGCGCCAGCTGCAGCAGCGCACCTGGACGGTGACCAGCCCCGGGGCCAAGACCGGCCTGACGACGTTCACCCCGGTCGCGTCGGACATCATCAACGGCTCGGTGGCGCCAGGCGCGCAGCAGCCCTTCACCAGGGTCGCCGCCACCGCGGCCGTGCCCTACCAGCAGCTGCGGGTCGTGCTGCGGTCCAGCCTGAACAGCCTGGGCGACAGAGTCTCCGTGAGCGACACCACGTTCACCGCGCTGAACAGCGCACCCACCACCCCGCTGTCCGGGATCTGCACGGAAGCAGGCCGACGATGACCCACCCCCACCCACCCGTGCGCCGAGCCCGATCGCTGCGCCAGCGGCTGATCACCGACGACCGCGGGTCCATGCCGATGGCGCTGCTGGTCATCCTGGTCGGCATCTCCTTCGGCGCGCTGCTGCTGCCGATGGTCATCACCCAGACCCAGTCGACCCGGCTCGTCACCAGCCGGGTGCAGGCGCTGCACGCCGCCCAGAGCGGGCTGGAGGTGGCCACCGGGCTCATCCGCTCGGCGGCGGACACCAGCCCCACTGCGACCACCGGGGCCGGGGACCCCAGAAAGCTGCCCTGCGGGCCACTGGCCGGTCCAGTGGGTGACGGGGGGCAGGCGACCTACAGCGTGGACATCGCCTACTACGCGGCCGACCCCTACGGCCACGACGACGCGTGGCTGGCCGACCCGAGGAACAAGATGATCTGCGTGTCCGGCTACGGGGTGTACCTCAAGGCCAGCGGGACCACGCCCGACCTCTACGTGCCCTCCTACGCACTGCTGACCGCCACCGGGATCAACCCTCCCGGTGGCGCAGGCAGCTCCCCGGGGCGCACCCTGCAGGCGACCTACGTCTTCCAGACGTCCAACGCCTACACCGCCGCCGGGGGTGGTTCCATCTCGTTCGGGCGGGCCGACGGCACCGAGCCGTTCTGCATGGGCGTGGACAAGCTGCAGGAGGGCGCGGCGGTGGTGGCCAAGAACTGCTACGACAACTCCGCCGACGCCGTGAAGATGCGCAGCTGGTACTACAACGTGGACCTGAGCCTGCAGCTGGTGCAGACCAAGAACGACGCCGCGATCAACACCAACCTGAACGGCTTGTGCCTGCACCAGGGCTCGCCCACCATCGTGCGCAAGTGTGCCGCCAAGAGCGACGCCACCCCGACGACCGGGCAGGAGTGGCGCTCCGACGCCGTGGGTCGCTTCCTCTCCGCCAGCGGCAGCTGCCTGACCCTGCCGACGTTGGCGCTGAAGGCGGCGTTCACCACCACCGGGTGCGGCAACGGCTCCCAGGCCTACACCGCCCAGCCCACGGTGGGTGCCGGCGCGGCAGGCCTGGGGAGCAAGCAGCTGGTGAACTTCGGTGACTTCGGCCGCTGCCTGGACGTGCCCAACAAGGACGCCGCCGGGGACGGGTCGTCGTTCATGATCATCTACCCGTGCAAGCAGAAGCTGGACCTGGTGGACGAGTGGAACCAGAAGTTCACCCCCAGCACCACGATCAACGCGACCAAGCCCACCCAGGTGCAGTGGCGAACCACCCCGCCGAACAGCAGCGCCTACTGCCTGAAGAGTCCGCGGGCCGACAAGCAGGCGGTGACGGTGGCCAGGTGCGCCACCAACGACCCCGGTCAGACCTGGACCTACTACACCACCCAGGCCGCCGACGGCACCGAGCTGGCCTACGGCGACAAGTTCACCATCCGGGACAGCGCGAACCCCGGGCTGTGCCTGGGCGAGGGCCCGGCCCGGTACGACAGCTCCCCACCGTCCTACAAGGTGATCGTCTCGGCGTGTGACGGCTCGCCGCTGCAGAAGTGGAACTCCGACCCCAACGTCCGTGCCTCCCGGGTGGAGAACACCGCCGAGCTGCCGTTCCAGGCGCCCTGACGTGGGGGCGTGATGATCGACGGCGTGCTCGCGTTCCTGCTCGTGGTGGTGGCCGTGCTGGGTCTGGCGGTCGGCTCCTTCCTCAACGTGGTGGTGCACCGCGTGCCGGCCGGTGACTCGCTGGTGCGCCCGGCCTCGCACTGCCCGCACTGCGCGGCGCCCATCAAGGCCCGGCACAACGTGCCGGTGCTGAGCTGGCTGGCCCTGCGGGGGCGGTGCGCGGGCTGTCGCGGCCCGATCAGCGCGCGCTACCCGCTGGTGGAGCTGCTCACCGCGGCGCTGTTCGTGGCCGTCGCCTGGCGGCTGGCCGCCCTGGACCAGCTGCCCGCCCTGCCCGCCTACCTCTACTTCGTCGCTGCGGGCGTGGCGCTGGCCGCCATCGACCTCGAGGTGCGGCGGCTGCCCAACGCCATCGTGCTGCCCTCCTACCCCGTGGTGCTGGGCCTGCTGGTGGTCGCCGCCGCCTGGCAGGGCGACTGGGCCGCGCTGCTGCGGGCGGTGATCGGCTGCGCTGCGCTGTTCGGCTGCTACCTGGTGCTCGCCCTGGTGCACCCGGCCGGGATGGGGCTGGGTGACGTCAAGCTCGCCGGAGTGGTGGGCGCCGTGCTCGGCTACCTGTCGTTCGGCACCTTGCTGGTGGGTGGCTTCGCGGCCTTCCTGCTCGCCGCCGTGGTGGGGGCGGTGATCATCGCCTCGCGCCGTGGCTCCCGCAAGACCGCGATCCCGTTCGGCCCGTACATGATCACCGGTGCGCTGCTCGCCGTGCTCGCCGCGGACGAGGTGGTGCGCTGGTACCTGGGCCTCGTCGCGCCGGCCTGAGCAGCTCCCGCGCGGCCGCTCGCGTCGACCGCCACGGCCGGGCCCGGTGCCCTACATTGGGAACCCAGAACTGGAACACGTACCAGTTTCTTCGTTCGACGCCCTGCTGGAGGCACCGATGACGACTGCGATCCCCGAGACCGTCCCCGTCGGCTCGGTGCAGGAGTGGTCCGACGAGGTCGACGTCCTGGTGGTCGGGTTCGGCATCGGAGGCGGCTGCGCTGCGGTGGAGGCGGCCGCGGCCGGTGCCCGGGTGCTGGTGCTCGAGCGCGCCGCGGTGCCCGGCGGCACCACGGCGCTGGCCGGTGGGCACTTCTACCTCGGTGCGGGCACGGCCGTGCAGCAGGCGACCGGGCACGAGGACTCCGTCGAGCAGATGTACGAGTACCTGGTGGCCGTCTCCCGCGAGCCGGAGCCGGAGAAGATCCGCGCCTACTGCGAGGGCAGCGTGGCGCACTTCGACTGGCTGGAGGGCCTGGGCTTCGAGTTCGAGCGCAGCTACTACCCGGAGAAGGCCGTGATCCAGCCCGGCACCGAGGGCCTGATGTTCACCGGCAACGAGAAGGTGTGGCCCTACCGGGACCAGGCGGTGCCCGCCCCCCGCGGCCACAAGGTCCCCGTGGCCGGGGACACCGGTGGAGCGGCGATGGTCATCGACCTGCTGGTGCGGCGCGCCGACGAGCTCGGGGTGCAGCTGCGCTGCGAGACCGGGGCCACCCAGCTGGTCACCGACACCGACGGCCGCGTGGTGGGCGTGGCGTGGCGGCGCTTCGCCGAGCAGGGCTTCATCCGCGCGGGAGCGGTGGTGCTGGCCGCGGGCGGGTTCGTGATGAACCCGGAGATGGTGGCCCAGCACGTGCCCCAGCTGGCCGAGAAGCCCTTCGTGCTCGGCGGCACCTACGACGACGGGCTCGGTCTGCGGATGGGGATCTCCGCCGGCGGGCAGACGCTGCACATGGACCAGGCGTTCATCACCGCACCGGTCTACCCACCGTCCCAGCTGCTCACCGGGGTCATCGTCAACGCCGACGGGCAGCGCTTCGTCGCCGAGGACTCCTACCACTCCCGCACCTCCGCCTTCGCCCTGGAGCAGCCGGGCGCAGTGGCATACCTGGTGGTGGACTCCGAGCACGTGCAGCGCCCGGACTTCCCGCTCGCACCCTTCATCGACGGGTGGGAGACGGTGGCGGAGATGGAGCAGGCGCTGGGCATCCCGGCCGGCCACCTGCAGTCCACCTTGGACCGGTACAACGTCAACGCCGAGCGCGGGGAGGGCCCCGACTTCCACAAGGCGCCCGAGTGGCTCGCCCCGCAGGGCACCGGCCCGTGGGCCGCCTTCGACCTCTCGCTGGGCAAGGCGCTCTACGCCGGCTTCACCATGGGTGGGCTGCGCACCTCGGTGGACGCCGAGGTGCTCACCGCCGACGGTGAGGCTGTCGGCGGGCTCTACGCCGCCGGCGCCTGCGCGGCCAACATCGCCCAGGACGGCAAGGGCTACTGCAGCGGGACCCAGCTGGGGGAGGGATCATTCTTCGGTCGTCGCGCGGGACGCCACGCAGCGGCCACCTGCACCGCGGCTGCCCACTGCGCGAATTAACCAGTGGGACAACGCAAACACTGTGGTCAGCGCCTCGAGCACCGAGTTGTGTGTCACGATGTGTCCAAGTTGGAAGTACGACGTGTAGTCACAATGGTGTTGGGGGAGATGTCCGCATGACTCAACGGGGGGAGCCCGCCGACGTATCTCCGTCGGCGGCGGACGGTCAGCGGGCGCTGGGGAACGCCCTGATCGACCGGGCCCGGAGCGTGGCCGAGACGGTGGCCGCGACCGTGACCATCGAGCGACGCCCGGACGGGGTTGCCGCCGACGTGGTCAGCCGGCTCATCATGGTGCCGTGCGTGCTGGCCACCGAGCTCATCGGCCGCTACCTGGCCACCGGCGAGGGGGCGACGCCGAGCGAGTCCCGCGCGCTGGCCGACAGCGGCGGGCCGTCAGCCACCGACAACTTCGGCCTGGCCGACATCGCGCGGTGCTACCTGGCCTGGCGCGACGTCACCATCAGCGTGGCCCGCGAGGAGGGTGCGCGGCTGGGCGTGGACGACGAGCTGCTGCGGCAGGTGTACCGGATCGTCCGGCAGAGCTGCGACGCCAGCCTGGTGCACATGGTCCGGGAGTTCGACGTCAAGCGCTACGACCTGCAGGACCGCCTCGCCGCCGAGCGGGCCAAGCTGGCGCACCTGGCCATGCACGACCCGCTGACCGGGCTGGCCAACCGGGCGCTGCTGCTGGACCGGCTGACCCACGCGCTGGTGAGCCCGGCTCGCCGGGCGCGGCAGGTGGGGGTGCTGTTCCTGGACCTCGACGACTTCAAGGCGGTCAACGACCGCTTCGGCCACCAGACCGGGGACGCCCTGCTGGTGGCCATCGCCGAGCGCCTGTCCGAGGTGCTCCGCCCCTCCGACACCGTGGCCCGCCTCGGCGGCGACGAGTTCATCATCCTGTGCGAGGACCTCTCCGCGGGGGAGGAGGAGCTCGACCGGCTGGTGGACCGGGTGCAGCAGGCCTGTGCGGACGCCTCCGCGCGGGTGGGGCTCAGCTCGGAGATCAGCGTGAGCGTGGGGTGCGCGGTGGCGGGCACCGGCAACGACCCGGAGCAGGTGCTGGCCGCGGCCGACGCGGCGATGTACGCCAACAAGCACCGCGCCCGGCTGGGCTGAGGCCCGCGGGGCGGCTAGCCCTGCCGGTGCCGGGCGGAAGCGCCACGGCGGGTGCGCTTCTGGGCGTACATCGCGGCGTCGGCGTCCCGCACGGCGCGGGCGAGGCCGCCGGCGATGGTGTACGAGGCGTGCCCGCAGGAGCCCGCCGCGCCGCACTCGTCCAGCGTGGCCTGCAGGCGCTGCACCAGGGAGACCGCCCGCTCGGAGCCCACGCCGTCCAGCAGCACCCCGAACTCGTCCCCGCCGAGGCGGGCCACCACGTCGGTGGGGCGGACGGCGGCGGTCAGCGTCCGCGCGGCCAGCTGCAGGTACGCATCCCCGGCGTCGTGGCCCTGGCTGTCGTTGACCACCTTGAGGTCGTCCAGGTCCACCACCACCACCGTGCAGGCATCGCCGAAGCGCCGGTAGCGGTCTTCCTCCATGGTCAGCACCCGGTCCCACCCGCGCCGGTTGAGCAGCCCCGTCAGCGCGTCGGTCTCCGCGGCGAGCTCGGCGCGCTCCAGGTCGCGCTCGATGGCGGTGTGCTCGAGGTCGGCCTCCAGCACCGTGCCCAGCAGACCGGTGAGCAGGCGCAGCAACGGGTGGTGGTCGGTGAGCTCGGCGCCCCGCGGCGCGGGGTCCAGGCCGCACAAGGTGCCGTAGAGCTCACCGTTGCCGCGGTAGATGGGTACCCCGATGTAGGCGCCGATGGCCACGGTCTCGCGCACGGGGGCGGTGCGGTAGATCTCCACCTGCTCCACGTCCGGGGCCACCTCCGGCGCGTCACCGACAACGGCGTGCTGGCACAACGACTCCGACCACGCCACCGAGTCGCCGACCGCGGTGCCGTAGTCGGGGGCGTCCACCTCCAGGTAGACCTGGCGCTCGCCGTCGTAGCGGGTGACCGACCAGAAGCCCATCGGGATGGTCGCCTGCAGGTAGGCCACCACCGCGTGGCTGGCCTCGTCGAACCGCATGTTCGCGGAGAGGGCGGGAAGCACGACGCCCGCCCTGCTCGTCGGGGGACGTGCAGGGCGGGCGGTCATGGGGCTCAGTGTCGAGGACGAGCGAGGATCTTCACAACCTCGCAGGTCAGCGCTGTGGCTGGGTGGTCGGCGTCACCGGGGAGGGCAGAGCGGTCTCGCCCTCCAGGAAGGTGTCCACCGCAGCCGCGCACGCGCGACCCTCGGCGATGGCCCACACGATCAGCGACTGACCGCGGCCCATGTCACCGGCCACGAACACCCCGTCGACCGTGCTGGCCCACTGCGTGCTGCGAGCGACGTTGCCGCGCTCGGTGAGCTCCACGCCCAGGTCCTCGATCAGCGGGGTCTTCTCCGGACCGGTGAAGCCCATGGCCAGCAGCACCATGTCGCAGTCCAGCGTGAAGTCGCTGTTCTCGACCTTGGTGAACCTGCCGTCCACCATCACCACCTCGTGCGCGCGCAGGCCGGTGAGCTTGCCGTCCTGGCCGATGAACTCCTCGGTGTTGACGGCGTACACCCGCTCGCCGCCCTCCTCGTGGGCCGAGGAGGTGCGGAAGATCAGCGGGTAGGTCGGCCACGGCGTGCTGACGTCGCGCTGTGCCGACGGCTTGGCCATGATCTCGAACTGGTGCACCGTCTCCGCGCCCTGGCGCAGCGCAGTTCCCAGGCAGTCCGCGCCGGTGTCACCGCCACCGATCACCACGACCTTCTTCTTCCAGGCCGAGACGGGGGAGACCTCGAGGTCGCCCTGCTGCACCCGGTTGGCCGGGGGCAGGTACTCCATCGCCTGGTAGATGCCCTCGAGCTCACGACCGGGGATGGGCAGGTCGCGCCACTGGGTGGCTCCGCCGGCCAGCACCACCGCGTCGAAGTCCTCGCGGAGCTGCTCGACCGTGATGTCCACCCCGACGTTGACGCTGGTGCGGAACTGGGTGCCCTCCGCGGTCATCTGCTCCAGGCGCCGGTCGATGTGGCGCTTCTCCATCTTGAACTCGGGGATGCCGTAGCGCAGCAGGCCGCCGATGCGGTCGGCCCGCTCGAACACCGTCACCGTGTGCCCGGCCCGGGTCAGCTGCTGGGCCGCGGCGAGGCCGGCCGGCCCGGAGCCGACGACGGCCACCGACTTGGCGGTCAGCTTGGTCGGCCGGATCGGCTTGACCCAACCCTCGTCGAAGGCGCGGTCGATGATCTCGACCTCCACCTGCTTGATGGTGACCGGGTCGTCGTTGATGCCCAGCACGCAGGCGGCCTCGCACGGCGCCGGGCACAGCCGCCCGGTGAACTCCGGGAAGTTGTTGGTGGCGTGCAGGCGGACGTTGGCCTCGGACCACTCGTCCTTGTAGATCAGGTCGTTCCAGTCCGGAATCAGGTTGCCCAGCGGACAACCGTTGTGGCAGAACGGGATTCCGCAATCCATGCACCGACTGGCCTGGGTGCGGAGCCGGTCGTCCTGGAACTCCTCGTACACCTCTTTCCAGTCCAGCAGGCGGAGCTCGACCGGCCGCCGGGTGGGGAGCTCCCGCTCGTGCTTCAGGAAACCGCGCACGTCACCCACGAGCGGCCGCCATGATTGCCTCGTCCACGTTGCTTCCATCCTTCTGTGCAGTCTCGATCGCCAGCAGCACCCGCTTGTACTCGCGGGGCATGACCTTGACGAAGTGTCCGACCTGGTTGGGCCAGTCGGCCAGGATCCGGGTGGCGACGTCGGAGTCGGTGCAGGAGCGGTGCTCCTCGATGATCTCGCGCAGCCACTCGCTGTCCGCGCCGACCTCCTCCAGGTCCACCATCTCGCGGTTGAGGTCGGCGGGGAAGACGCCCTCAGGGTCGTAGACGTAGGCCTCGCCACCGGACATGCCGGCACCGAAGTTGCGCCCGGTCTCGCCGAGGATGACCACCTTGCCGCCGGTCATGTACTCGCAGCCGTGGTCACCCACGCCCTCGACCACCGCGGTGGCGCCGGAGTTGCGCACCGCGAACCGCTCACCCACCAGTCCGCGGACGAACGCCTTGCCGTTGGTGGCGCCGTAGAGCAGCACGTTGCCGGCGATGGTGTTGTCCTCGGCCACGAAGCCCTTGGCCGAGTTGAGCGGCGGACGCACCACGACGTGCCCGCCGGAGAGGCCCTTGCCGACGAAGTCGTTGGCGTCGCCGAAGAGCCGCAGGGTGATGCCGCGGGGCAGGAACGCCCCCATGCTCACCCCGGCGGAGCCGGTGAGGGTGATGTCGATGGTGCCGTCGGGCAGCCCCGCGCCGCCGTAGAGCTTGGTCACCTCGTGCCCCAGCATGGTGCCCACGGTGCGGTTGACGTTGTTGATCTCCGTGGAGATCTGCACCGGGGTGCCGTGGTTGAGGGCCTCCTGGCTCTCCGCGATCAGCCGCTGGTCCAGCGCCTTGTCCAGCGCGTGGTCCTGGGTGCCCGTGCAGTGCAGGTCCTGGTTCATGAAGGCCGACTCCGGCTGGTGCAGGATCGGCGTCAGGTCCAGCTTGGCTGCCTTGTAGTGGTCGATCGCCCCGGTGGTGTCCAGCATCTCGACGTGGCCAACGGCCTCCTCGATGCTGCGGAAGCCGAGCTCGGCGAGCAGCTCGCGGACCTCCTCGGCGATGTAGGTGAAGAAGTTGACCACGAACTCGGGCTTGCCGTTGAACTTCTCGCGCAGCAGCGGGTTCTGCGTGGCCACGCCCACCGGGCAGGTGTCGAGGTGGCAGACCCGCATCATGATGCAGCCGGAGACCACCAGGGGAGCGGTGGCGAAGCCGAACTCCTCCGCGCCCAGCAGGGCGGCGACCACCACGTCGCGGCCGGTCTTGAGCTGGCCGTCCACCTGCACCACGATGCGGTCGCGCAGGCCGTTGAGCAGCAGCGTCTGCTGCGTCTCGGCCAGGCCCAGCTCCCACGGGGTGCCGGCGTGCTTGAGCGAGGTCAGCGGGGTGGCGCCGGTGCCACCGTCGTGGCCGGAGATGAGCACCACGTCGGCGTGCGCCTTGGACACCCCGGCGGCGACCGTGCCCACGCCGATCTCCGAGACCAGCTTGACGTGCACCCGTGCGGACGGGTTCGCGTTCTTCAGGTCGTGGATCAGCTGGGCCAGGTCCTCGATCGAGTAGATGTCGTGGTGCGGCGGCGGGCTGATGAGCCCGACGCCGGGCGTGGAGTGCCGAGTCTTGGCGACCCACGGGTACACCTTGTGCGCGGGCAGCTGGCCGCCCTCGCCGGGCTTGGCGCCCTGGGCCATCTTGATCTGGATGTCGTCGGCGTTGGTCAGGTACTCCGAGGTGACCCCGAAGCGGCCCGACGCCACCTGCTTGATGGCCGAGCGGCGCAGGTCGCCGTTGGCGTCGGCGGTGAACCGCGCGACGTCCTCGCCACCCTCACCGGTGTTGGACTTGCCGCCGAGGCGGTTCATCGCGATGGCGAGGGTCTCGTGCGCCTCGGCGGAGATGGAGCCGTAGCTCATCGCGCCGGTGGAGAAGCGCTTGACGATCTCGCTGGCCGGCTCCACCTCGTCGATGGAGATGGGCTCGCGCTCGTCGGTGCGCAGCCGGAACAGCCCGCGCAGCGACGCCAGCTGCTCCGCCTGGTCGTTCACCAGCGCGGTGTACTCCTTGAAGACGTCGTAGCGCCCGGCGCGGGTGGAGTGCTGGAGCTTGAACACCGTGTCCGGGTTGAACAGGTGGTACTCGCCCTCGCGGCGCCACTTGTACTCGCCACCCACCTCGAGCTCGCGGTAGGCGCGCTCCTCGGGACGGTCCGGGAAGGCGTTGCGGTGGCGCACGGCGATGTCCGCGGCGATCTCGTCCAGGCCGATGCCGCCGAGGCGGCTGGTGATGCCGGTGAAGTACTCCCGGACCAGCTCCTCCGACAGCCCGATGGCCTCGAAGACCTGGGCGCCGGTGTAGGAGGCGAGGGTGGAGATGCCCATCTTGGACATCACCTTGAGCACGCCCTTGCCCGCGGCCTTGACGTAGTTCTGGATCAGCTGGTCCAGCGTCAGGTCGTTGTCGCGCAGCCGGCCCCGGTCGAGCAGGTCCTCGAGGGTCTCGAAGGCCATGTAGGGGTTGATCACCGCGGCGCCGAACCCGATGAGCAGGGCCATGTGGTGCACCTCGCGGGCGTCACCGGCCTCCACGATCAGGCCCACCTTGGTGCGGCTGCGCTCGCGCACCAGGTGGAAGTGCACCGTGGCGGTGAGCAGCAGGGAGGGGATCGGCGCCAGCTCGGCGGAGGAGTTGCGGTCGCTGAGCACGATCAGCGCGGCGCCGTCGGCGATGGCCGCGGAGACCTGGCGGCGGATGTCGTCCAGCGCCGCAGCCAGGCCGGGGCCGCCATCGGCCACCGGGTACAGCCCGGAGATGACGGCCGAGCGGAAGCGCGGCTGGTCCCCGTCGTCGTTGGCGTGGATCAGCTTGGCCAGGTCGTCGTTGTCCACGATCGGCTGCGGCAGGATGATGTGCCGGCACGACTCCGGGGTGGGGTCGAGCAGGTCGCCCTCGGGCCCGATGGTGTTGCCCAGGCTGGTCACCAGCTCCTCGCGGATGGCGTCCAGCGGCGGGTTGGTGACCTGGGCGAACAGCTGCGAGAAGTAGTCGAACAGCAGCCGCGGACGCTTGGACAGCACGGCGATGGGGGTGTCGGTGCCCATCGACCCGATCGCCTCGGCGCCGGTGGTGGCCATCGGGGCCAGCAGCAGCTCCAGCTCCTCGGCGGTGTAGCCGAACATCTGCTGCCGGCGCAGCACCGACTCGTGCGAGTTGCGCACGTGCGGGCGGGCCGGCAGGTCGGCCAGCTTGACCACGCCCTGTGCCAGCCACTCGCCGTAGGGGTGCTCGGCAGCGAGCTCGGACTTGAGCTCCTTGTCGCTGACGATGCGGCCCTGGGCGGTGTCGACCAGCAGCATGCGGCCGGGCTTGAGGCGGATCTTGCGGACCACGGTCTCCGGGTCGATGTCCAGGACGCCGACCTCGGAGGCCATCACCACCAGGCCGTCCTCGGTCACCCACACCCGGGAGGGGCGCAGGCCGTTGCGGTCGAGCACCGCGCCGACCACGGTGCCGTCGGTGAACGCCACCGAGGCGGGTCCGTCCCAGGGCTCCATGAGCGCGGCGTGGTAGCGGTAGAAGTCCCGCTTGGCGGGGTCCATGGTGGCGTGCTTCTCCCACGCCTCCGGGATCATCATCAGCACGGCGTGCGGCAGGCTGCGCCCGCCCAGGTGCAGCAGCTCCAGCACCTCGTCGAAGCGTGCGGTGTCGGAGGCACCCGGCGTGCAGATGGGGAACAGGCGCTCGAGGTCACCGAACTTGTCGGTGTTGATCAGCGCCTCGCGGGCCCGCATCCAGTTCTCGTTGCCGTTGACGGTGTTGATCTCACCGTTGTGGGCGACGAGCCGGTACGGGTGCGCCAGCGGCCAGGAGGGGAACGTGTTGGTGGAGAACCGGGAGTGCACCAGCGCGAGCGCGCTGTCCATCCGGTCGTCCTGCAAGTCGAGGTAGAACTCGCGCAGCTGCGGGGTGGTGAGCATGCCCTTGTAGACGAACGTGCGTCCGGACAGGCTGGGGAAGTAGGCGGTCTCCCGGCCCTGGCCCCGGCCGGGCCCCTCGGTGCCCAGCTCGCGGGCCACCCGCTTGCGCACCACGAAGCACTTGCGCTCGAGGTCCATGCCGGTAACAGCGCCATCCTCGGCCGCGATGAACAGCTGACGGAACGTCGGCATCGCGTCACGGGCGAGAGCCCCCAGGGAGGACTGATCCACCGGAACCTCGCGCCAGCCCAGGACCTGGAGGCCCTCGCTGACCACCACCTGCTCGATCTGCTCGGTGGCGGCGACGGCCTCGCTGGCGGCCTGCGGCAGGAACGCGATGCCGGTGGCGTAGCTGCCCGGCTCGGGCAGCTCGAAGTCGCAGACGGCACGGAAGAACGTGTCGGGAACCTGGATGAGGATGCCGGCACCGTCGCCGCTGTTCTGCTCGGCACCGGCAGCACCACGGTGGTCGAGGTTGATCAGTGCGGCGATGCCCTTGTCGACGATGTCTCTGCTACGACGGCCGTGCATGTCCACGACGAAGGCGACACCACAGGCGTCGTGCTCGTTGGCGGGGTCGTACAGGCCTTGCCGGCCAGGCAGTTCACTCATTGGTCGCTTTCAGCAGCGGGGAACACGGAGATTGCACCACTCGGGACGACACTGGCCCGATGGATCACGATACCTGACGCTGCACAGTCCGGGCGGCCCTCGGGCCGCGCTCTGGTGGCTGACCGGTGCGGCTCTTGAACAGACCGGTCAGCAAATAATCGAATCGGGTTTTGCCCGAAGGGGAACGTTAGGTCATGGGAGCCCTTCCGCGCCAAGTCAGAACGACGGGCAGTGACTCCCACCACTCACCGCGTCACTCGCTGTCGTGCAACCGGCCGGCGGTCAGCTGCCAGCGGCGGGTGCTGCGCACGGTGGTGAGCATCCGGCGGTCGTGGGTCACCAGCAGCAGGGTCCCGGCGTAGTCCTCCAGCGCCTGCTCCAGCTGCTCGATGGCCGGCAGGTCGAGGTGGTTGGTGGGCTCGTCGAGCACCAGCAGGTTCACCCCGCGGGCCTGCAGCAGCGCCAACCCGGCGCGGGTCCGCTCACCGGGGGACAGCGACGCGGCGCTGCGGCCCACGTGCGCCCCGCGAAGCCCGAACTTGGCCAGCAGGGTGCGCACCTCGGCGTCGGGAAGCTCGGGGACCGCCTCGCCGAACGCGCGGGCCAGGCTCTGCTCGCCCAGGAAGGCCCGCCGAGCCTGGTCCACCTCGCCCAGCTGCACGCCGCTGCCCAGGTGGGCGGTGCCCGAGGTGGGCTGCAGCCGGCCCAGCAGCAGTCCCAGCAGGGTGGACTTGCCGGAGCCGTTGGCGCCGGTGAGCACGATGCGGTCGCCGACGTCCACCTGCACGGTGACCGGACCCAGGGTGAAGTCGCCGCGCTGCACCACGGCACCGTCCAGCGCGGCCACCACCGAGCCGCCGCGCGGGGCGGCGGCGATGGACATCCGCAGCTCCCACTCCTTGCGCGGCTCCACCACCTCCTCCAGCCGCTCGATGCGCCGCTCGGTCTGGCGGGCCTTGGCCGCCTGCTTCTCGCTGGCGTCGGCCTTGAACTTGCGGCTCTGCTTGTCGGAGTCGTTGGCCGACTTCTTGGCCTTGCCCACCCCGGCCTTCATCCAGCCCCGCTGCATGCGGGCCCGGTCCTCCAGGCCCGAGCGGGTGTCGGCGTAGTCGTCGTAGGCCTCGCGGGCGTGCCTGCGGGCGGTCTCGCGCTCGGTCCGGTAGGCCTCGTACCCGCCGGAGTACTGGCCCACCTGCTGCTGGGCGAGGTCCAGCTCCACCACCCGGTTGACGGTGCGGGCCAGGAACTCGCGATCGTGGCTGACGATCACCGCGGGGGTGCTGAGCTGGCTGACGAAGCGCTCCAGGCGGGCCAGCCCGTCCAGGTCCAGGTCGTTGGTCGGCTCGTCCAGCAGCAGCACGTCGTAGCGCGACAGCAGCAGCGAGGCCAGCCCGGCACGCCCGGCCTGCCCACCGGAGAGGCTGGTCATCGGGGCGCTCAGGTCGGCGCCCAGCCCGAGGTCGGCGACCACCGCCTGGGCGCGCTCGGGCAGGTCCGCCCCACCCAGGGCGAGCCAGCGCTCCAGCAGCGCGGAGTAGTCCTCGCCGCCGCCGGTGGCCATCTCCTCCGCCGCGGCGTCCATCAGCCGCTCAGCCTCGGTGACGCCGGTGCGGCGGCCCAGGAAGTCCAGCACCGTCTCGCCGGGCACCCGGTCGGGCTCCTGCGGCAGGTAGCCGACGGTGGCGTCGGGCGGGCTCAGTGCCACGGTGCCCTCGGCGGGGCGGTCCAGGCCGGCGAGGATGCGCAGCAGGGTGGACTTGCCGGCCCCGTTGGCGCCCACCAGGCCGACCACGTCGCCCGGGGCCACCACCAGGTCGACGTCGGAGAACAGGGTCCGCTCCCCGTGGGCGGCGGCGAGGGCGGTGGTCTGCAGCGTTGCGCTCATGGTGGGGCCTGACAGTACTGGCGGGCCGAACCCGCCCTGGCGGCTGCCGGGGTGCGCGGGAGGGAGGTGGGCAGGGAAGATGCGGGCATGGCTGACACTCCCCGGCAGATTGCGGACCGCTACCTGGACGGGGTGGCTCGGCTGAGTCCCACGGTGTCCACCGAGCTGGGGCTGCCCTACGGCGCCGGCGAGCTGGACGACTTCTCCCCGGCCGGCACCGCCGCGCAGCTGCAGCTGGTGCGGGCCACCCTCGACGAGCTGGCCGACGCTGACGCGACCGACCCGGTGGAGGCGCGCTGCGCCACGCTGCTGCGCGAGCGGCTGGAGGCCGAGCTGGCCCAGATCGAGCACGGCGAGGACCTGCGGGCCATCCGCAACCTGTTCTCCCCGATGCACTCGGTGCGGGAGATCTTCACGATGATGCCCACCGAGACCGAGGCGGACTGGGAACAGGTGCGCCTGCGCCTCACCGCGGTGCCGCGCTCCTACGCCGGGTACACCGAGTCGCTGCGGGAGGGGGTGCGGCAGGGGCTGCTCGCGGGGCCGCGGCAGGTGAGCACCGCCATCGACCAGCTCACCGCCTGGCTGGACAGCCACTACTGGGCCGAGCTGGTCGCCCCGGCACCGGAGTCGATGGCGGCAGGGCTGGCCGCCGCGGCCGACGAGGCCACCGGAGCGTGCGTGGCGCTGCGGGAGTTCCTGCGCGACACCTACGCGCCGGTCGCCGCGGTGGAGCCGGACACCGTGGGCCCGGAGCGCTACGCCCGCTGTGCGCGGTACTGGACCGGCTCCGACGTGGACCTGCAGGAGGCCTACGCCTGGGCGTGGGAGGAGTTCGCCCGCATCGACACCGACCTCCGCGCGGAGGCCCAGCGGGTGCGGGCCGGCGCCACCCCGGCCGAGGCGATGGCCCTGCTGGCCAGCGAGGGCGAGGCGGTGGAGGGCGTGGAGCAGGTGCGCCAGCGGCTGCAGGCGATGATGGACACCGCCGTGGCCGAGCTGGACGGCACCCACTTCGACCTGGCCGAGCCGGTGCAGAAGGTGGAGGCGATGATCGCCCCCGCCGGGGGTGCCGCCGCGCCGTACTACACGCCGCCGTCGCTGGACTTCTCCCGCCCGGGCCGCACCTGGCTGCCCACCATGGGCCAGCAGCGCTTCCCGCTGTGGGACCTGGTGAGCACCTGGTACCACGAGGGTGTGCCCGGCCACCACCTGCAGCTGGCGCAGTGGATCCTGGTGGCCCCGCAGCTGAGCAAGTACCAGACCACCCTGGGCATGGTCAGCGCCAACGCGGAGGGCTGGGCGCTGTACGCGGAGCGGCTGATGGACGAGCTGGGCTACCTGCGCACCCCGGGCGAGCGCATCGGCTACCTCGACGCCCAGCAGATGCGGGCGGTGCGGGTGATCATCGACATCGGCATGCACTGCCAGCTGAGCATCCCCGACGACGCCGACTTCCATCCCGGCGAGCAGTGGACCCCGGAGCTGGGCCGGGAGTTCTTCGGGCTGCACTGCGGGCGCAGCGCGGAGTTCGCCGACTCCGAGCTGATCCGCTACCTCGGGATGCCCGGCCAGGCCATCAGCTACAAGCTGGGGGAGCGGGCCTGGCTGCGGGGCAGGGAGCTGGCCCGCGCCGAGCAGGGGGACAGCTTCGACCTCAAGCGCTGGCACATGGCCGCGCTGTCCATGGGCTCGCTGGGCCTGGACGACCTGGTGGACGCGCTGCGCACGGCCGGGGCACCGGCATGAGCCCGCGCGAGCTGGACCTGCAGGGCGCGGTCAACGTCCGCGACCTGGGCGGGCTGCCCACCGCCGACGGTCGGACGGTGCGCAGCGGGCGGCTGCTGCGCTCCGACAGCCTCTCGGAGCTGACCGAGTCCGACGTCCGCACCCTGGTGGACGAGCTGCAGCTGGAGCTGATCATCGACCTGCGCGCGGCCGCGGAGGTGGAGCGCGACGGGCGGGGCCCGCTGGCGCAGCGGCCGGTGCGCTTCGCCAACCTGCCGCTGCAGGGCCAGCACCAGGTGCGCCTGGACCTGGCCGCCGACGCCGGGCAGGACGGTGACCTGGCGGCGCACTACGCCAGCTACCTGGAGCACAGCGGCCCGAACCTGGTGGCTGCTGCGCGCCTGCTGGGCCAGACCCGCACGGCCTCGGTGGTGCACTGCGCGGCCGGCAAGGACCGCACCGGCATCCTCGTGGCCCTGGTGCTGCAGGCCCTCGGCGTGGCCGCGGAGGAGGTGGTGGCCGACTACGCCGCCACCGCCGCGAACATGCCGCGGGTGCGGGAGCGGCTGTTCCGCAGCCCCAGCGCCCAGCTCCGCGAGACCTTCACGGTGCCCGACTGGATCTTGGCCGCGGAGCCGGACACCATGCGCCGCTTCCTGACCCACCTCGACGGGTGGGGTGGGGCGGCGGCCTACCTTGCTGACCAGGGGTTTTCCCACGCGGAGCTGGTCGCTCTGCGTGACAACCTGCTCACCTGAGCAGTGGTGGCCGAGTCCGGCTCGCGCAGTCATCATCGAAGGGGAACACCGGACTGACCACGGCAGAGGGAGCGCCCCATGTGCAACATCGGTATGGAGATCCGGGAAGTCGAGTTCGAGCCGCTGGAGCCGGCGGTGGAGGCTCCGGTGTCCATCCCTGAGTCGGCGGAGGCTCCGGCGGACACCGACCAGCAGCCGGCGCGGCAAGGGCCAGGCAGGACCCGGTGAGCACGGCGCGGGGCGGTTTCGTCGGCCCCGCCGCGCTGGTGCCCGGCGAGCTGCGGGGCTACCGGCAGTTCCGGCTGGAGGGCGACGGGCTCTACCCGCTGGTGCAGGCCGCGCTCGGTCCGTGGAGCGGGGGCGTGCAGCAGGCGGTGTGCGGCAACGGCGCCGAGCACGGCGCGCCGGACAGGGACTGCAGCTGCGGGCTCTACGGCTGGTACCACCCGGACAGCGCCACCGGGTTCGTGGACGAGGTGAGCGCGGTGGTCGCGGTGCGGGGCCGCAGCATCCTCGGGGAGCAGGGCTTCCGGGCGGCGGCCGCGCGCATCGAGGCCGTGGCGCTGCCGTGGTCGATGTGGGCCCGGCCGGGCGCCGCGCGGCGGGCCCGGCGGATGCTCGCCACCCGCTACCCCCACGCCAAGCGCTACACCTCGCGCCGCAAGATGGTGCGCGACCACCCCCCGTCCGACCTGCGGGAGCTGGGCATCGACCCCACCCCCGGGGTGGCGCGCCGGCACATGCGGGCCGCCCTGTGCGTGTGGGTGGTGGCGCTGGTGGGCTTCTACTCCGCCGCCCTGCTGCTGCCCCAGGGCCCGCCCGCGCACTGGGGCTGGATCGCCGTCGTCATCGGTCTGGTGACGGCCCAGGTGGGTGCGGTGCCGCTGGTGGCCCGGCTGATCGGCGACCAGAAGGGTTCGGGCTGAGCGCAGCCACGCGCCCAGTCAAAGGGCCTCAGTGAAAGCGCGGGGTGCGTCGCTCCACGAAGGCCCGCACCCCTTCCCGGCCGGCCGGGGACTCCGCGCGGGCCGCGATGGACTGCGCCTCCGCGTCCAGGTGCTCGGCCAGGCCCCGGTGGTTGCCGTCGCGCAGCAGACCCTTGATCGCCCCGAGGGCGCCGGTGGGACCCTGGGCCAGCTGCGTGGCCAGCGCCAGCGCGTGCTCGGCCACGTCGTCGTCGGCGACCAGCCGGCTCACCAGGCCCAGCTCGTGCGCCTGGCGGCCGGTGAGGGTGCCGTCGGTGAGCAGCAGGTCGCGGGCCCGCGCGGCACCGATGATGCGGGGCAGCGTCCAGGACATGCCGCCGTCGGGGGAGAAGCCCAGTGCCGGGTAGGCCGGGCGGAAGCTGGTGCCGGGGCCGGCCACCACCAGGTCGGCCGCGCACGCCACGCTCATCCCGGCGCCGGCGGCCCAGCCGTGCACCGCGGCGACCACCGGCACCGGTGCCTCGCTGAGCGCGAGCACGAAGGTGTGGAAGCTGCGGGCCACCGCGCCCACGTAGCCCGCGACGTCCTCGGCGGCGGCGAAGGCGCGCACGTCGCCGCCGGTGCAGAAGCTGGACCCGGTGCCCACCAGCAGGATGGCGCCGGTGCGGTCGTCGGGGGTGATGGCCCCGATGGCGCCTGTTGCCTCCCGCAGCGCGTCGTCGTTGAGCGAGGACCCCTTGGCCCCGGTGGAGATGGTGCAGCGCAGCACCCGTCCCACGTGCTCCACGTAGCCAGCCGACTCAGACATCAGACCTCCTGGTTAGCAATCGATTTCGCCCAGCATGCCGTGCCGGCCCGGGCCGGGGGGCCGATGGCCGGCTCGGCTTGTACATGGCGGGCAAGGGTGTAAAGGTGATGGGCGTCACCGCACGAGCGAGGAGCACGCGCAATGAGCACCAGTGAGCTGACCGGCAGCGCTGCCGAACGAGCCGCACGCCCGTACGACGAGGTGGACCTGTCGTCCATGGACTTCTGGTCGGCGACGGCGCAGGAGCGGGAGCGGGTCTTCGCGGTGCTGCGGGCCGAGCGTCCGGTGTCCTGGCACCGCCCCGCCGCGGAGCCGCTCATCGAGGACCCCAACGACCAGGGCTTCTGGGCGGTGGTGCGCCACGCCGACCTCATCGAGGTGACCAAGCGGCACGAGGACTTCCTCTCCGGCGAGGGCATCATGTTCGACTCCGTGCCCCAGGAGCTGCTCGACGGGGCCCAGGGGTTCATCGCCATGGACCCGCCGCGGCACACCAAGGTGCGCCGGCTGCTCACGGCGGCGTTCACGCCCAAGCAGATACGGCGCATCGACGACCAGATCCGGGCCAACGCGCGCCGGGTGGTCGACGCCATCGCCGCCAAGGGTGAGGCCGACTTCGCCACCGACGTCGCCGCGCTGCTGCCGGCCTACAACATCTTCGACATGGTGGGCGTGCCCGAGGCCGACCGGGAGCGCATCCTCGCCTCCTCGCAGTTCGCCGGCGGCATGCACGACCCGGAGGTGATGGGTGGGCGCGAGGTGCTGCCCACCCTGTTCGAGTCCATGCTCGAGCAGCGGGAGTACGTCGGCGGGCTCATCGCCCAGCGCCGGGAGAACCCCACCCCGGACCTGCTCACCGCGCTCACCCAGGCCGAGGTGGACGGCGAGCGCCTCACCGACATGGAGATCATCTCCTTCTTCGGGCTGCTCATGGTGGCCGGCACCGACACCACCCGGCAGAGCCTGAGCCACGGCATGCAGGCGCTGCACGACTTCCCCGACCAGCGAGCGTGGCTGATGGCGGACTTCGACGGCCGCATCGCCATGGCGGTGGAGGAGATGGTCCGGTGGGCCACCCCCATCATGACCTTCCGCCGCACCGCCGCCCGCGACTGCGAGCTGGCCGGCCAGCGCATCACCGCCGGCGACAAGGTGGTGATGTTCTACGCCTCCGCCAACTGGGACACCGAGGTGTTCGACCACCCCGAGCGGCTCGATCTCTCCCGCCACCCCAACCACCACATCAGCTTCGGTGGCGGCGGCATCCACCACTGCCTGGGCGGCCAGCTCGCCCGCCAGCAGATCCGTGCCCTGTGGGACGAGGTGCTGCACCGCCTGCCCGACATCCACGTCAGCGGGGAGCTGCTGCCCACCCGGAGTAACTTCTTCCACGGCGTGAACCACCTGCCGGTCCGCTTCACCCCGGCCCGGTGAGCCGAAGCGTGCCCGATCCCGAACCCGAGGAGTGTCCGTGAAGATCGAGTTCAACGAGAACGCGTGTGCCTCCACCGGCATGTGCGAGGCGGTGGCGCCAGACCTCTTCGAGATCGGCGACGACGGCTACCTGCACATCCTGGACACCACACCCGCGGACGAGCAGCGCGCGCTGGTGGAGGAGGCGGTCAGCTCCTGCCCCACGGGAGCGCTGTCGCTGGCGGACTGACCAGCACGTTCCGCGCGCAGGGAACACGGTGGCCTCGGGCCCGGTTGCACCCAGCATGACTTCACCGACAACGTCCGTGCCCGCAGTCACCCTGAACGACGGCCACACGATCCCGCAGCTCGGGTTCGGCGTCTTCCAGGTCCCCGCGGAGGAGACCTACGACGCGGTGACCGCCGCTCTGCAGGCCGGCTACCGCAGCATCGACACCGCCAAGGCCTACGGCAACGAGGCGGCGGTGGGTCGCGCGATCGCCGACTCCGGGCTGCCCCGCGGCGAGCTGTTCGTGACCACCAAGCTGTGGAACGACGACCACGGCCACGACTCCGCCCTGCAGGCCTGCGACGCCAGCCTGGCCGAGCTGGGGCTGGACTACCTCGACCTCTACCTCATCCACTGGCCGACGCCCGAGCGCGACCGCTACGTGGCGTCCTACCGGGCGTTCGAGGAGCTCCAGGCCGCGGGCAAGGTGCGCTCCATCGGCGTCTCCAACTTCACCATCGACCACCTCACCCGGCTGATGGACGAGACGTCGGTGGTGCCGGTGGTCAACCAGGTGGAGCTGCACCCGAACTTCACCCAGAAGGAGCTGCGGGCCTTCCACAAGGAGCACGGCATCGTCACCGAGGCGTGGAGCCCGCTGGCCCAGGGCGACCTGCTGGCCGACCCGGCGCTGGTGGCCATCGGCGAGGCGCACGGCAAGACCGCCGCCCAGGTGGTGCTGCGCTGGCACGTGCAGCTGGGCAACGTTGCGATCCCCAAGTCGGTCACCCCGGAGCGGATCGCGGCCAACATCGACGTCTTCGACTTCGAGCTGACCGGCGACGAGATGGTCACCATCGACACCATGGGCAACGGCGAGCGCCGCGGACCGGACCCGGACACCTTCAACGGCTAGTGATCCCGCCCGCTGAAGTTGCCCCACAACGGATTTTGTGGTGGAGCACCCGTTGGGCGGTAGGGCACAATGGCGAAAACCCTGAGACAGGGATGAGCCAGGGGGGACCGCCGCGTGGACAGCGTTGTCGTTGACCGCATCCGGACGACCGAGGTGTCGCCGTCGGACCGGTTCGCCTACTGGGAGCGCTCGGTGAGCTCCAGCCTGCAGCCTGTGCTCATGCGTCCGCTGGGCGGGCACTCCACCGACTTCCGGGCTGAGGCGGTCAGCGCCCGCGCCAACGGCGCCACCATCATGAGCGGGGTGGTGGACCCCTACCGCTCCGAGGTCACCGCCGCGCAGGCCGGCCACCAGGATGCCACCCGCCTGCTGGTCACCCTGCCCAGCGACGGCCAGCTCTTCGTGGACGCCCGGGGCCAGCAGTCCTCCTACGGCCGGCACACCCTGCTGCTGCAGTCCGACGACGAGCCGATCGTCAAGACGCACGCCATCCGGGCGCCGATGGTGCTGCTGTCGGTGAACTCTGCCGAGCTGTCCATCCCGATGACCACGCTGCGCGCCATGATGTTCCGCCCGCTGCGCGTCGATCCAGCGCTCAGCGCCGCCCTCACCGGGGCGGCGCGGGCCGCCCGGCAGAGCGTTGCGCCGCTGGACGCCACCGGCATGGGCCTGTACCTGAACGGCCTGGTCGAGATC
Source organism: Rhodococcus sp. X156 (assembly GCF_004006015.1). NCBI lineage: Bacteria > Bacillati > Actinomycetota > Actinomycetes > Mycobacteriales > Nocardiaceae > Rhodococcus > Rhodococcus sp. X156. Next base: position 617,794 of record NZ_CP034766.1, read on the forward strand.
TTGGTGCGCTCGGCGATCGGACGGCAGCCCGACCACAGCGGGACCGTCGCCGTGCGGCGGCAGCAGGCCAGGGACGTGGTACGTGCCCGGCTGGCCGACCCTGCGCTGTCCACCGCCACGGTCGCCGCAGAGCTGGGGATCTCGGTGCGCCGGCTGCAGCAGATCCTGGCTGGTGGCCCCTCGGTGGCCCAGCAGATCCGGGAGCTGCGCATCGCCAAGGCCGGCAAGATGCTGCGCGACCCGATGGCCCGCCGCATGACCATCGCGGAGATCGCGGAAGCCTGCGGCTACCGCGACCACGCGAACTTCTCCCGTTCCTTCCGTGCCAGCACCGGACACACCCCCCGGGAGTACCGGCACTGAGGCTCGGCCCGGTAGGTCAAGGGAACTTTGCAATTCACGCAACGCAACTTGCTCGGCGTCAGCAGGCGCAGCCAAGATCGTCGCGAGCCGCGCCCGTGGGGCGGCTCCGGTGACCCTGCTGAAGAGGGGACAGCAGGGTTGCTGGTGGTACCGCTGGATCGGTGGCACCACTCGGCGGCGAATATCGTGAGGGCATGAGCACCACCGACACCGTCGAGGGCCTCGAGTCCATGGTCGAGTGGTGCGTCCCCGGGTTCGTGGAGTCGGCGCGACGGGCACGGCTGCCCGGCACCTACCGCGGTGAGCGGTTCTGGCACGGCAAGCCGACCGTCGAGCGCCACAAGTTCTGGACGGTGTCCATCCCGTGCCTGACGACCGAGTCCGGCCGTGCGGTGGCCCGCGTGCACTTCGACGGGCGCTGGGACTGGGTGGTGCGGCCGAGCGAGGGCACGGTGCTGCCCACGGGGCTGGACCAGGTGCAGGCGGCCTTCGACGCCGCTCTGCGAGACGGCGCGGGCTCGCGCTAGCTGCGGGGGTGGATCAGCCGCGGATGGTCTGCACGAGCAGCACCAGCGTCAGGGCGACCACGACGAGCACTGTCAGCGCGACCACGATGAGACCGACGACGACCATGGCGAAACCTCCGTTGTGGGACTCGGTACCGGCCCCTATCGTCGCAGGCCCGTGCTCGGCCGTGCGCAGGAGGGTGGGCGCAGGAGAGTGGGCGCAGGAGGGTCAGCCCTGGGAGATGTAGGCGGTCAGCTGCTCCCGGTCGTGCTCCAGCTCGGCGATGTGGCTCTTGACCACGTCACCGATGCTGACGATCCCGGCCAGTCGGCCCTGCACCAGCACCGGCATGTGCCGGGCCCGCTGCTCGGTCATGGTCACCGAGACGCTGTCCAGGCTGTCCTCGGGGCAGCAGGTGTGCACCGGGCTGGTCATGATGTCGGCCACCTGCTGCTCCAGCAGGGCCGGTCCGAGCCGCTCCAGCCGGCGAACCACGTCGCGCTCGGAGACGATCCCCACCACCTCGTCGGCCGCCAGCACCACCGCTGCCCCCACCTCGTGGGCGGCCAGCCGGCTCAGCAGCTCGGGCACCGGGGTGTCCGGTGCGACGGACACCACCTGGACGCCCTTGCTGTGCAACACGTCTGAGATCCGCACGCTGGCCACCTCCCCGCCGCCTGGTGTGACACGGATCACTGCCACGGTGGGGCAAGGGTAGGCGCTCGGCGGGGCGGGGGGAAGGCCTCACCAGGGGCGCATGCGGTAGACAGTCCTCATGACCTCTTCCGAGCAGAACACCCCGGAGCCTGACGACCAGCGGGCCACCCGCGCCGACCTGCTGCCCGAGGAGCAGGCGGCCGGCAGCGAGAACCCGGACGCCCAGGCCCAGGCCATCCTGGACGACTCCGAGCGCCGCACCGTCGACCCCGACCCGGACGCCAGCAAGCAGTCGGGCCGACGCACCTCCGAGGAGGCCAGCTGAGGCTGGCTCGCTCCTAGCCCGCGGCGGCGCTCTCCAGCGCTCGGCGGGTGAGCTCGCGGGCCAGGTGCCTGCGGTAGTCCTGGCTGGCGTGCATGTCCGCGGTCGGCGAGGTGCCCTCGTCGGCCAGCGCGGCCGCGTCGGCGATCGACGCACCGCCGGCCAGGGCCTGCTCGGTGGCCGTGGCGCGCAGCACCGTGGGGCCCATGTTGGCCAGCGCCACCCGGCCGTCCACGGCGGCCGCGGCGATGATCGGCCAGTCGTTGGCCCGGCGGGTGAACTTCTCGTAGCCCCACCCGAGGTGGCCGGTGCGCGGGACCCGCACCTCCACCAGCATCTCGTCCTCGCCGACGGCGGTCTCGAAGAACCCGCGGAAGAACTCCGTGGCCGCGACCGTGCGGGTGCCCTGTGGTCCCTGGACCACCAGCGTGCCGCCCAGGGCGAGCACCGCGGTGGGCAGGTCGGAGGCGGCGTCGCCGTGCACCAGCGAGCCGCCGAGGGTGCCGCGGGCGCGCACCTGTGGGTCGCCCACCTGCCCGGCGACGTGGGCCAGCAGCGGCACCTCCGCCTGGGCGACGGTGGAGGTGTGCAGCTCGTTGTCGCGGGTGAGCGCGCCGATGGCCACCTCGTCGGCCTCCACCCGCACGTAGCGCAGCTCGGCCAGCCCGCCGATGTCCACCAGCACCCCGGGCACCGCCATCCGCAGCTTCATCAGCGGCAGCAGCGAGTGCCCACCGGCCAGCAGCTTGGCCTCGTCGCCGTGCTGGGCGAGCAGGCTCAGCGCCTCCTCCACCGAGCCGGCCCGCACGTAGTCGAACTCGGCGGGGATCATGCGCGCACCTCTGCCTCTGCTGGGGTGGACCCTGCCGTGTTCAGCTCGGCGGCGGCCAGGACCGCACGGACGATGTTGTGGTAGCCGGTGCAGCGGCAGAGGTTGCCCTCCAAGCCCTCGCGCACCTCCCGCTCGGTGGGGTGCGGGTTCTCCCGCAGCAGCCCCACGGTGGCGCACACCATGCCCGGGGTGCAGAAGCCGCACTGCAGCCCGTGCTCGGCGCGGAAGGCCTCCTGCACCGGGTGCATGCTGCCGTCCTCGGCGACCAGCCCCTCGGCGGTGGTCACCTCGGAGCCGTCGGCCTGGGCGGCCAGCACGGTGCAGCTCTTCACCGCCTCGCCGTCCAGCAGCACCGTGCAGGCGCCACAGGAGGAGGTGTCGCAGCCGACGTTGGCCGCGCGGAGCCCGCAGGTCTCCCGCAGGTGGTGCACCAGCAGGGTGCGGGCCTCCACCTCGTCGGTGCGCTGGGCGCCGTTGATGTTCATGCTGACCTGCATCAGGATCCCTCTCCTGCTCGGAGCGCTTCCCACACCCGCATCGAGGTGGTCGGCATGTCGATGTGGCGCACGCCCAGGTGCGCCACGGCGTCGATCACCGCGTTCTGCACCGCCGGGGTGGAGCCGATGGTCCCGGACTCGCCGATGCCCTTGGCGCCCAGCGGGTTCACCGGCGTCGGTGTCTCCATGGAGAGCAGCTCGAAGCTGGGCACCTCGGTGGCGGAGACGATGGGGTAGTCGGCGAAGGTGGAGGTCAGCGGGTTGCCGTCCTCGTCGTAGAGCACCTCCTCCAGCATCGCCTGGGCCGCGCCCTGGGCGATGCCGCCGTGCCGCTGACCCTCGGCCAGCAGCGGGTTGAGGATGCGGCCGGCGTCGTCGGCGGTGATCACCCGCTGCAGGGTGGGCTTGCCGGTGCCGGTGTCCACCTCCACCACGGCCAGGTGGGCGCCGAAGGGGAAGGTGGTGGCTCCCGCGGTGAACGTGGTGTGCACCATCAGCCGCTCCTGCTCGGCCAGCGCCGCGAAGCTGATGCCCACGTCGGTGCCGGCCACCTGCAGCCGGGCGTTGACCTGGTCGACCACCAGGTCGGCGGCGTCGGCCTCGAGCAGCTCGGCGGCGCGGGTGCGCGCCAGCTCCACCAGCTCCTCGGCGGCCTGGTTCACCGCCGCCCCGCCTTGTTGCAGGCTGCGCGAGGCCATCGTGCCGCCACCGACGGGGATGAGGTCGGTGTCGCCGTGCAGCACGGTGATCCGGTCCATCGGGATGCCCAGCCGCTCGCTGGCCAGCATGGCGTAGGAGGTGGCGTGGCCCTGCCCGTGCGGGGAGGTGCCGGTGAGGATGGTGGCGCTGCCGTCGGCGTGCACCTCGATCTCGGCGTCCTCGGCCGGTCCGTCCGGCCCCGCCCCGGTCACCTCGACGTACACCGCCAGGCCCAGGCCCAGCTGGTTGCGGTCGCCGCGGGCCCGGCGCTCGGCCTGCTCCTTGCGCAGCCCGTCGTAGTCGGCCGCGGACAGCACCAGCTCCAGCGCCCGGCTGTAGTCGCCACAGTCGTAGGTGGCGCCGGTGCCGTTGAGGCGCGGCTGGTCGAAGGGCTCCATCAGGTTGCGGCGGCGCACCTCGGCGGGGTCCATGCCGATCTCCGCGGCGAACAGGTCCATCGCCCGCTCCACCGCGGCGGTGGCCTCCGGGCGCCCGGCGCCGCGGTAGGCGGCGATGGTGGTGGTGTTGGTGACCACGCTGCGGACCTTGGTGTGCAGCTTGGCGATGTCGTAGACACCGGGGGCCATCATGCCGGTGAGGATGGGCAGCACCGCGCCGGTGCGCGGGTAGGCCCCGGAGTCCTGCACCAGCTCCAGGGCGTAGGCGGTGACGCGGCCGTCCCGGGTGCCGCCGATGGTGACCACCTGGTCCTGGCCGCGGCCGTGGACCATGCCGGTGAGGTTCTCCGAGCGGGTCTCCACCCAGCGCACCGGGCGGCCCAGGTGCCGGGCGATCCACACGATGAGGGCGAACTCGGGGTCGGCGTTCATCTTGGCGCCGAAGCCCCCGCCCACGTCGGGCGTGCGCACGTGCACCAGCTCGGCGTCCAGGCCCAGCCACGCCGCGATCTCCCGGCGGGTGGCCTGCGCGCCCTGGTTGGAGCACCACACCGTCACCCGGCCGTCGGCGCCCCAGGCCGCGGCGGCGGCGCGGACCTCCATCGGAGCCGGCGCCACCCGCTGGTTGACGATCTCGCGGCGGACCACCACCTCGCAGTCGGCGAAGAAGTCCTCCGGCACCTCCTCGCCCATGGCGAAGACGGTGTTGGTGCCGGCCTCGGGGAAGAGCAGCACCTCGTCGGTGACGGCCTTGGCGGTGCCGATCACGGCGGGCAGCGGATCGATGTCCACCGACACCAGCTCGGCGGCGTCCTCACCCTGGTAGCGCTCCTCGGTGAGCACCGCGGCCACCGGCTCCCCGACGAAGCGGACCACGTCGTGGGCCAGCCACGGGCGGGTCATCGCCTCCGGGAAGAAGGGCATGCCGGGAGGGATGGGGCTCAGCTCGGTGAGATCAGCAGCGGTGATCACCGCGACCACCCCGGGTGCCTGCAGGGCCTCGGAGGTGTCGATCTCCAGGATGCGGCCGTGCGCGGCGGGCGAGCGGACCAGCGTGAGGTGCAGCGCTCCGGTCACCTGGTCGTCCACCAGGTCGTCGGTGTAGGTGCCGCCGGTGGTCAGGAACTTCGGATCCTCGATGCGCACGACCCGCGTGCCCAGGATGCTCATGCCCTCACTGTGCCCTGCGTTACACCCTCGGTCAACGGTTGTTGACCCTGTGCTTGCCCGGCGCGCGTTCGCTCCGGACGCGCTGCGGCAGACCGCCTTCGCGGTGTCGCCGCGGGCCAGGTGGCCGCCTAGGCTGCCGGCATGACGAAGTGGACAGCTGCCGACATCCCCGACCAGAGTGGACGGACGGCCATCGTCACCGGCGCCAACAGCGGGCTGGGGCTGTGCACCGCCGCCGCGCTGGCGCGGGCCGGGGCCCAGGTGATCCTGGCCTGCCGCGACACCGGCAAGGGCTCCGACGCCGCCAGCCGGATGACCGGCGACGTGGAGGTGCGCCGGCTCGACCTGGCCGACCTGGACTCGGTGCGCCGGTTCGCCGACACCGTGGACGCCCCGGTGGACCTGCTGGTGAACAACGCGGGCGTCATGGCGATCCCGCTGCGGCGCACCGCGCAGGGCTTCGAGATGCAGGTGGGCACCAACCACCTGGGCCACTTCGCGCTCACCGGTCTGCTGCTGGACCGCGTCACCGACCGGGTGGTCACCCTGTCGAGCGTGATGCACCGGATCGGCGCCATCCGGCTGGACGACCTCAGCTGGGAGCGCGGCTACCACCAGTGGCCGGCGTACGGGCAGTCCAAGCTGGCCAACCTGATGTTCGCCTACGAGCTGCAGCACCGCCTGGACGCCGCCGGCTCCACCGTGCGCTCGATGGCCGCGCACCCGGGGTACGCCCGCACCAACCTGCAGTCGCGCACGGAGTCGCCGCTGGACGTGGTGACCAACGTGCTCAACCGGGTGTGGGCGCAGTCGGCGACCATGGGGGCGCTGCCCACCCTCTACGCGGCCACCGCGCCGGACCTGCCGGGCGGCACCTACGTGGGCCCGGACGGGCTGGGCCAGCAGCGCGGGCACCCCAAGCCGGTGGGATCCAACCGCCGGTCGCGTGACCGCGAGGTGCAGCGGCGGCTGTGGGGCCTCTCCGAGGAGCTCACCGGAGTCGAGTTCGACCTGCCCTCCACCGTGTCGTCGAGCTGAGTGTCGTCGAGCTGGGTGTCGCCGAGCTGACCCGGGCCCCCGGGCCGAGCAGTCCGGAGGACTGCTTGCCGAACAGCGGCGGCAGGTGGCGCAGCATCAGCGCCGACCACGTGACGTGGCTGATCATCGGGGCCTGGATGCCGCCGGTGGCGCGGCGCTGCAGCGCGAACAGGGTGCCCATCGCGGTGGAGGCCAGCACCAGGGCGGGGTTGCGGGTGGCGCAGGTGGCCAGCGTGTACACCGCGGTGGTGGCCAGCACCGGGCGCCCGGTGCCCAGTGCCCCGGCGCCCAGCGCCGCGAACACCGCGCCGCGGTAGAACACCTCCTCGGCCACCCCGTTGGCCAGCGTGGTCAGCAGCACCAGCCGGTCGGCGCCCTCGTCGGAGTACTGCAGCACCGAGGAGATCGCGCGGTCCAGCACCGGCACGTGCCGGGCGACGAGGGCGGCGGCGTAGAAGACGCCGAACGCGCCCGCACCCACCAGCACCGGGACCAGCACGGGCCGGTGCAGCGCCCCGTCCGGGCCGCGGGCCCAGCCCCGGTGCAGCGGCCCCGACGCCAGGCCGCCGGCGGTGTAGGTGGCGGCTACCGCCAGGGTGAGCCCGTAGAACTCGGGCGAGCCCGGCTCGGTGGACAGCGACACCCCCAGCAGCCCGGCCCCGGCCACCGACACCGCGCCCACCACCTTGCGGCGCCGGGCGAAGGCGGCGTCAGGCTCCCAGTGGTCGCGCGGCACCCGCTCCGTCAGCCACGCCGGCGCTGGGATCCTCACAGCTGCAGCAGGGCCTCGGCGCGCTCGGCCAGCGCTGCCCGGACCGAGTCGTCGTAGCTCATCGGCTGGAAGGGCACGACCTGGCGGATGCTGTCGTCGCGCACGACCACCTCGTTGCGCATCGACTCCACCAGCGAGCGGCCGGTCTGGGTGTCCAGGTCGGTGACCAGCGACAACCACCGCGACGACAGCCCGGGCGAGAGCAGCGGCACCGGCACGATCACTAGCGGCCGCTTCTCGATGGCCGCGACCCGCCGCATCATGTCCACGTAGGCCAGCACGTCGGGCCCGCCCACGTCGAAGGCGCGCCCCCGCGCCTCGGGTGCCTGCAGCACGCCCACCAGGTAGCGCACCACGTCGTCGATGGCGATGGGCTGGGTGCGCGTGCGCACCCAGCGCGGGGTGACCATGGCCGGCAGGTGCTCCACCAGCTGGCGGGTCAGCTCCCAGGAGATGCCCCCGTGGCCGACGATGATGCCGGCGCGCAGCGTGGTCACCGGCACACCCGCCGAGCCCAGGGCGTGCTCCACCTCGCGGCGGCTGCGCAGGTGCTCGGAGAGGTCGTCGTCGTCGTCGCCGAGCCCGCCCAGGTAGACGATGCGCTCCAGGCCCGCGTTCGCGGCGGCCTGGGCGAAGTTCTCCGCGGCGGCCAGGTCGCGCTGCTGGAAGTCGGCGGCGTCCAGGGAGTGCACCAGGTAGTAGGCCGCCGCGCAGCCCTGCAGCGCGGTGGCGAGCGAGCCGGCGTCGTGCACGTCGCCGTAGACCGCCTCACCCGCGCCGTCGTAGGTGTCGGGGTGACGCGTCATGGCCCGCACCTCCTGCCCAGCCTCGACAAGGGCAGGGCACAGTCGTTGACCCACGAAACCGGACGAACCCGCAACCAGAACACGCATGTCCCCAGGATCGCTGGTGTGGCTCGGTTGTGCTCGTCCTGGCTGTGGTGGGGGAGCAGCGGCGTTCACCTTCCGGACACCTTGGTGGTACACCGTGGGCGAAGGCCCGAGCTGGCCCGCGCCTGCCGCAGCAGGACTCCGCGCTGAGACCCCGATAGGACTGACCTTGCCGTGATCCACGCTGATCCACCGCTGCCTGGGCAGACGCTGCCTGGTCAGAAGCTGCCTGGCTCGGCTGCCCCGGAGCCCCGCACCCTGCTCGACATCCTCGCTGCCACTGCTGCGTCCTGGCCGGATGCCGACGCCCTGGACGACGGTCATCGCCGGCTGGGCTACGCGGACCTGTGGCTGGAGGTTCGAGCGCTGGCCGCCGTGCTGGCCGGTGCCGGGATCGGCCCCGGGGACCGGGTGGGGGTGCGCATCCCGTCCGGGTCCTGCGAGCTCTACGTCGCCATCCTGGGTGTGCTCGCCGCGGGCGCGGCCTACGTGCCCGTGGACGCCGACGACCCCGAGGAGCGGGCCACGCTGGTGTTCGGCGAGGCCGAGGTGCGCCTGGTCCTCGACGGCAAGCCGCTGGAGGTGGTGCCAGCCACGCCGCGCGCACCGACGGCGGACGACGACGCCTGGATCATCTTCACCTCGGGCTCCACCGGGGTGCCCAAGGGGGTGGCGGTCAGCCACCGCAGTGCCGCGGCCTTCGTGGACGCCGAGGCGCGCCTCTTTCTGCCGGACCACCCCGTCGGTCCCGGGGATCGGGTGCTGGCAGGGTTGTCGGTGGGCTTCGACGCCTCGTGCGAGGAGATGTGGCTGGCGTGGCGACACGGCGCCTGCCTGGTGCCCGCGCCCCGCTCGCTGGTCCGCAGCGGCAGCGACCTCGGCCCGTGGCTGGTGGCCCACGACATCACGGTGGTCTCCACCGTCCCCACCCTGGCCGCGCTGTGGCCCGCCGAGGCGCTGGAGGCGGTGCGGCTGCTCATCTTCGGCGGCGAGCCCTGCCCGCCGGAGCTGGTCGCCCGCCTCACCGTGCCCGGGCGCGAGGTGTGGAACACCTACGGCCCCACCGAGGCGACCGTGGTGGCCTGCGCCGCCCGGCTCACCGGCGAGGGACCGGTGCGCATCGGGCAGGCGCTGGATGGGTGGGAGCTCGCCGTCGTGGACGCGACGGGCGCCCGGCTGGGCGAGGGCGAGATAGGTGAGCTGATCATCGGCGGCGTCGGGCTGGCCCGCTACCTCGACCCGGCCAAGGACGCCGAGAAGTTCGCGCCGCTGCCCGCGCTGGGCTGGGACCGGGCCTACCGCAGCGGTGACCTGGTGCGCAACGACGCCGCGGGGCTGGTGTTCGTCGGCCGCGCCGACGACCAGGTCAAGATGGGTGGGCGCCGCATCGAGCTGGGCGAGGTGGACGCCGCGCTGCAGGCCCTGCCGGACGTGGCTGCCGCCGCCGCGGCGGTGCGCACCACCCCGGCCGGGCACCCGGTGCTGGTGGGCTACCTGGCCCCGAGCCGCCCGGACTTCGACGTCGCCGCCGCCCGCGTGCAGCTGGGTGCCGTGCTGCCCGCCGCGCTGGTGCCGATGCTGGCGGTGGTGCCCGCCCTGCCCACCCGCAGCTCGGGCAAGGTCGACCGGGCCGCCCTGCCCTGGCCGCTTCCCGTGGAGTCCGCCCACGCCGAGCCGCAGGAGCTCACGGGCACCCTGGCCTGGGTGGCCGAGCAGTGGACTGCTGTCCTCGGCGCCCCGGTGCACAGTCCGGACGCCGACTTCTTCGCTGCCGGTGGGGGCAGCCTGGCCGCCGCGCAGCTGGTGTCCGCGCTGCGGCAGCGCTATCCGGCGGTGACCGTGGCCGACGTCTACGACTACCCGCGCATCAGCGCGCTGGCCGCGGCGCTGGAGGAGCTGGCGGCGCCACCGGTGACCGTCGGGCGCACCGTGGTGCCCACCCCGCGGCGCACGCAGGTGCTGCAGCTGCTGCTGGCCATCCCGCTGCAGACGGTGGTCGGACTGCGCTGGCTGACCTGCCTGGCCGCCCTGAACAACGTGCTCGGACCGCGTTCGTGGGCGCCGGCGGTGTCCTGGTGGTGGGTGGTGCTGGGCGTGGTGGTGCTCGTCAGCCCGCCGGGCCGGATGGCGATCGCCGTGGCCGGTGCCCGGATCCTGCTGCGCGGCGTGCGCCCGGGCGAGCACCCCCGCGGGGGCAGCGTGCACCTGCGGTTGTGGCTGGCCGAGCGGCTGGCCGATGCCAGCGGGGCCGTCGGGCTTGCCGGGTCCTCGTGGGTCACGGTCTATGCCCGGGCGCTGGGGGCGCGGGTGGGCAAGAACGTGCACCTGCACTCGCTGCCCCCGGTCACCGGCATGCTCACCCTGGAGCGGGGCTGCTCGGTGGAGCCCGAGGTGGACCTGGCCGGGCACTGGGTGGACGGGGACGTGCTGCACCTGGGGCGGATCCACGTCGGGCCGGGGGCCACCGTCGGCACCCGCAGCACCCTGCTGCCCGGCGCCCGCATCGGCGCCGACGCCGAGATCGCCGCGGGCTCGGCCGTCACCGGCACCGTGCCCGCCGAGCAGCGCTGGGCCGGTTCGCCGGCCACCCCGATGGGTCGGGCCAAGCACCCCTGGCCCGAGCGCGCACCGGCCCGCAGCAGGGTCTGGGTGCTGGCCTACGGCGTGGGCTCGCTGCTGCTGGCCGCGCTGCCCGTGCTGGCCGGGCTGCCGGGCATCGCCCTGCTGGCCTGGGCGATCGGGGACGCACCGTCGCTGGGCGCGGCGACCGGGCGGGGCCTGCTCGCCCTCCCGGGAGCGACCCTGCTGTGGTTGCTCGGCTACGCGTTGCTCACCGGTGTGCTCGTCCGGGCGCTGGGTGTGGGCATGCGGGCGGGCACCGTGGCGGTGCACAGCCGGCGCGGCTGGCAGGTGTGGGCGAGCATCCGGCTGATGGACGCCGCCCGCGGCTGGCTGTTCCCGCTCTACTCCAGCCTGCTCACCCCGGTGTGGCTGCGCGCGCTCGGCGCTCGTGTCGGCCGCGGCGTGGAGGCCTCCACCGTGCTGCTGCTGCCCCGGATGACCGTGGTGCGCGACGGCGCCTTCCTGGCGGACGACACCCTGGTCGCCGGCTACCGCCTGGGTGGTGGCTGGCTGCGCATCGCCGAGGCCAAGGTCGGCAAGCGGGCCTTCCTGGGAAACTCCGGAGTGACCGCCGGTGGTCGATCGGTGCCCAAGAACGGTCTGGTGGCGGTGCTGTCCGCGGCGCCGGCCAAGGCCAAGGCCGGCTCGTCGTGGCTGGGCAACCCGCCGGTGCGGCTGCGTCGCGCGGCCACCGGTGGGGACGAGGGCCGCACGTTCGCGCCGTCGCGACGGGTGCGGGTGGCGCGCGCGCTGGTGGAGCTGCTCCGGGTGGTGCCCGTGATCGCGACCGCCGCGCTGGGTCTTGGCGTGCTGGCGACCCTGCAGCTGCTGCTTGCCCGATTCGGCGGCGCGGTGGCCGCGGCGTGCGCGGGCCTGGTGCTGATCGCGGCCGGCGCGGTCGCGGTGCTGGCGACCAGTGCGGCGAAGTGGCTGCTGGTCGGGCGGTTCCGGCCGGTGGAGCACCCGCTGTGGAGCTCGTTCGTGTGGCGCAACGAGGTGGCCGACACCTTCGTGGAGGTGCTCGCTGCCCCGTGGTTCGCCCGCGCCGCCACGGGCACCCCGGTGCTGGGTGCGTGGCTGCGCACCATGGGCGCCCGGATCGGTCGCGGGGTCTGGTGCGAGTCGTACTGGCTGCCCGAGGCTGACCTGGTGACCCTGGGGGACGGGGCGACGGTGAACCGCGGCTGCGTGGTGCAGACGCACCTGTTCCACGACCGGGTGATGAGCATGGACACGGTGACGCTGCACGCGGGCGCCACGCTCGGCCCGCACAGCGTGGTCCTGCCCGCGGCGGTCATCGGTGCCAACACCACCGTGGGCCCGGCCTCGCTGGTGATGCGCGGGGACGAGGTTCCGGCCGGCACCCGCTGGGTCGGCAACCCCATCGCTGTTGCTACAACTTGCCGGTGAAGTCCCGTGACGCTGTCCAGCTGGAGGGTTCGGCCTCCGTCGGCGACCCGTACGTGCCCGAGCGCGGCAACGGCGGCTACAGCGTCACCCGCTACGAGCTGGACCTCGACTACCGGGTGGCGAGCAACCGGCTGAGCGGGCGGGCCCGGCTGTCCGCGGTCACCACCCAGTCCCTCAAGCGCTTCAGCCTCGACCTCGCCGGGCTCACCGTGAGCAAGGTGTCGGTGAACGGCACGAAGGCGACGAAGTTCGCCCAGCGGGACGACAAGCTGTACGTCAGCGTGGCCACCCCGCTCCCCGTCGGGGCCACCCTCACCGTCGACGTGCACTACACCGGCGCCCCGACCCCGGTCACCGGCCCGTGGGGCGAAGTCGGCTGGGAGGAGCTGACCGACGGGGTGATCGTGGCCAGCCAGCCGGACGGCGCGCGGTCCTGGTTCCCGTGCGACGACCACCCGAGCGCCAAGGCGAGCTTCCGCACCACCATCACCACCGACTCGCCCTACACGGTGTTCGCCAACGGCACGCTGACCAGCCAGCGAACCCGGTCCAGCCGCACCACCTGGGTGTTCGAGCAGCCCGAGCCGATGGCCTGCTACCTGGCGACGGTGCAGGTCGGGCAGTACGAGTCGACCACCCTGACCGAGAGCGGCGTGGTGCAGCGGGTGCTGGCGCCCAGCGCGCTGCGCTCCGCCGTGGCGCACGACTTCGCCCGGCAGCCGCAGATGATGGCGCTGTTCGAGCGGCTGTTCGGCCCGTACCCCTTCGCCGCCTACACCGTGGTGGTCACCGGTGACCCGCTGGAGATTCCGGTCGAGGCGCAAGGCGCGTCCATCTTCGGCGCCAACCACGTCGACGGCGGCCGGGGCTGGGAGCGGCTGGTGGCCCACGAGCTGGCCCACCAGTGGTTCGGCAACAGCCTCACCGTCCGTGGCTGGCAGCACATCTGGCTCAACGAGGGTTTCGCCTGCTACGCGGAGTGGCTGTGGTCGGAGGAGTGCGGTGGACCCACCGCCGCGCGGCTGGCCGAGCAGGCCCGCACCCAGCTGGCCAGGCTGCCGCAGGACCTGCTCCTCGCCGACCCGCAGCCCGAGCGGATGTTCGACGACCGGCTCTACAAGCGGGGTGCGCTCCTGCTGCACGCCCTGCGCGGCACGCTCGGCGACGAGGCGTTCTTCGCGCTGCTGCGGGAGTGGACTACGCGCTACCGGTACCTCACGGTGACCACCCACGACTTCATCGACCTCGCCGGCGCGCACGCCGGGCAGCCGCTGCGGGAGCTGTTCACCGCGTGGCTGGACCAGCCGAAGTTGCCCAGCTCGTAGCGGCAGCCCGGGGTCGCCCGGGGTTGGCGTCGAGGCCGTCGAACCGCCCGGCCGGGCGCAGCCCGCGGTACTCGGCGACCACCGGCTCCAGCTCGGCCGGGGTGGCGCCGTGCAGGATCACCCCGTCCACGCCCAGGTCCAGCTGCGCCAGCACCCGCTCGGCGCAGCGGCGCGGGCTGCCGGTGGCCGCCGGCTCCAGCCACTCCGCCGGCAGCAGCCCGGCCACGTGGCCCAGCGTCTCGACGTCGGCGACGGTGTCGATCGCGCCGGGCACCCCCTGCACCACCGGGTCGGCCCGGAAGCGGTCCAGCACCGCAGGGTCCCAGCCGTTGGTGCGCACCAGCAGGTCGCCGTAGCCTTGCAGGTAGGTGGCCAGGCGACCCACCGTCTTCTTCAGCCGCAGCTCGGTGGGCAGGTGGTCGCCGACGGTGGCGTAGCAGGACCAGATGCGCACGGCGGCGGGGTCGCGCCCGGCCTGCTCGGCGGCGGTGCGCACGGTCTGCACGGCCCGGCGCACGGTGTCGTCGGTGAAGTAGGTGTGCAGCACCACCATGTCCATGGTTCGCCCGGCCAGGGCCAGCGAGCGGGGCCCGAAGGCCACCATCCCCACCGGGATGTCGGCGTCGAAGCTGGAGTCCAGGTGCAGCACGGGGTACTTCCCGGCCGGGCCGTCGTGGCCGATGATCGTCTCGCCCCGCCACAGCCGGCGCACCAGGCCGACGAAGTCCTCGATCTGGGCGCTGGTGATCCGCGGGATGCCGAACGCGTCGAAGAGCGGCTCGATGCCCCGGCCCAGCCCCAGGGTGAAGCGGCCGTCGGTGAGCCCGTGCATGGTGGTGGCGTAGGAGGCGGTCACCACGGGGTGACGGGTGTTGTGGTTGGTGGCGGCGGTGGCCACCCCCAGCGTGCGCGACAACGCGCCCACCGCGCCGGAGAGCGTGACGGCCTCCTTGATGGTGAACCGCTCGGAGATGAACGCCGAGCCCAGGCCCATCTCCTCGGCGGCGGCCACCTCGGGGCGCACCTCGGCGGGGGAGCGGGGCGCTCCGGCCAGGGTGTAGAAGCCGAGCTCGGTGAGCTGGTCCACCGCGTCTCCTCCGCTTGGCCCTCACCGCCGGAGGGAGTTCGTTGTTACGTTAGTCACACCACGGCCCAGATGCACTGGGCGGCAACGCAGCAGGGGGACGTGCGATGCAGACCGACGCCGGGGTCGCCACCGGATCACCCGGCCCCATCGACTCACCGGCCGAGCTCACCGCCGACTGGCTCACCGCGGCCCTGCGCTCGGCCGGGCACGACCTGGCGGTGGCCGAGGTGCGAGCCGCGCCCATCGGGGTCGGCCAGATCGGCACCAACCTGCGGCTGCACGTGCGCTGGGCGCACGGTCAGGGGCCGCAGACGCTGGTGGTGAAGCTGGCCGCGGGGGACCCGGGCAGCCGCGACATCGTCCGGCAGGGCTACCTCAAGGAGGTCGGCTTCTACACCGAGCTGGGCGGGCAGGTGCTGGCCCGCGTGCCGCGCTGCTGGTTCGGCGACATCTCCGCCGACGGCTCGGTGTTCACCCTGGTGCTCGACGACGTGGCCGACGCCCGCCCGGGCGACCAGCTGGACGGCTGCGACGCCACCCAGGCCGGGGCGGCGCTGGTGAACCTGGCCGGGCTGCACGCCTCCACCTGGTGCGACCCCACCCTGGCCGAGCGGGCGTGGCTGCAGGCCGGGGGCCTCAACACGCCGGACTTCCTGGGTCCGCTGATGGTCGACTCGGTGCCGCTGTTCACCGAGCGGATGGGCAGCCGGCTCAGCCCGGACGACGTCGCCGTGCTCACCCGCGCCGCCGACGCCGTCGCCGCCTGGGTGGTCACCGGCACCGAGCCGTTCGCGCTGATGCACTGCGACTACCGGCTGGACAACCTCATGTTCGGCGCCGACGGGACGGTGACCGCGCTGGACTGGCAGACCGCGGCCACCGGCCCACCCGGGCGCGACGTCGGCTACTTCCTGGAGACCAGCCTCGATCCGCAGGTGCGCCGCGACGCCGAGGAGGACCTGCTGGCGGCATACCTGCAGGCGCTGCGCGCCGGGGGAGTCACCGGCTACACCGACGACGACGCCTGGCGCGACTACCGGCTGGGGCTGCTGCAGGGCCCGCTGGTGACCGTGCTGGGCGCGGTGTACGCCCAGGCCGAGCGCAGCGAGCGGGCCGACGCCATGTTCGCGGCCATGGCGCAGCGCTCCTGCGCCGCCATCCGCGACCACGACCCGTTCGCGCTGCTGCCCTGACTTCGCACTGCCCGGACCTCGCTGCTGTCCTGACCGGCTCTGGTGAGATGGGCGGGTGAGCACTCTTGCCAGCCGCACCGTCGGCGAGTCCGGGCCCCGCGTGGTCTTCCTGCACGGGTTGTTCGGCCAGGGGCGCAACTGGCACACCATCGCGCTGCGCCTGGCCGAGCGCGGCTACCGGGTCACCACGGTGGACCTGCCCAACCACGGGCGCTCGCCCTGGACGGAGACCCAGGACTACGGGGTGATGGCCGAGGAGGTGGCCGAGCTGCTGGCCGAGTTGGGCGAGCCGGTCACCCTGGTGGGGCACTCGATGGGCGGCAAGGCGGCCATGACGCTGGCGCTGCGCCGGCCCGAGCTGCTCACCGCGCTGGTGGTGGTGGACATCTCCCCGGTGAGCTACCCGGCCGAGCGCAGCGGCTCGGACTTCGACCGGTTCCTCACCGCCATGCGGGCGATGGACCTGGCCGCGCTGACCTCGCGCAGCGACGCGGACAAGGCGCTGTCGGAGGCGGTGCCCGACCCCACGGTGCGGGGCTTCCTGCTGCAGAGCCTGGTGCGCGACCGCGAGGTGGGCTGGCGCTGGCGGCTCAACCTGGACGTGCTGCACGCCCACCTGGCTGACCTCGGCCGCTTCCCGGAGCCGCCCGAGGGGGCGGTGTTCGACAAGCCGGTGCTGTGGATCGCCGGGGCGGAGTCGGGCTACGTGCGCGAGGACAACCGCGCGGCGATGACGGCGCTGTTCCCGCGCACCCGGCTGGTGCGGGTGAAGGGCGCCGGCCACTGGGTGCACTCCGAGCAGCCCGACACCTTCCTCTCCGCGCTGGCCCAGTTCCTGGACGACGCCGCCACCGGCTGAGCGATGAGTTCCCCGCACCCGTGGCGTCCACCGAGGAGGACGTTCACGGCGGAGAGGGGAAGTCGAATGAGTGGAGCACGCGTACTGGTCGGCACGCGCAAGGGCGCCTTCGTGCTGACCTCCGACGAGCGGCGCCGCGACTGGGACGTGCAGGGCCCGTTCTTCCCGGGCTGGGAGGTCTACCACGTGGCGGGCTCGCCGGCCGACCCCAACCGGCTCTACGCCGCCCCCTCGGGCGGGTGGTTCGGCCAGCTCATCCACCGCTCCGACGACGGCGGTGCCACCTGGGACGCCGTGGACAGCGACTTCTCCTACGCCACTCCGCCGGGCAACCACCTCTGGTACGACGGCACCCAGCGGCCGTGGGAGTTCACCCGGGTGTGGCACCTGGAGCCCTCGTCCACCGATCCCGACACCGTCTACGCCGGGGTGCAGGACGCCGCGCTGTTCCGCACCACCGACGGCGGCCAGGCCTGGACCGAGCTGACCGCCCTGCGCGAGCACAGCTCCGGGCCGCAGTGGCAGCCCGGCGCCGGCGGGATGTGCCTGCACACCATCCTGCTCGACCCCGACCGGCCGGAGCGGATGTTCGTGGCCATCTCCGCCGCCGGGGTGTTCCGCACCGACGACTTCGGGCAGAGCTGGCAGCCGGTGAACAAGGGGCTGCTGTCCGACGGCATCCCGTCGCCGGCGGCCGAGGTGGGCCACTGCGTGCACAGCCTGTCCATGCACCCGTCGCGGCCGGAGGTGCTGTACATGCAGAAGCACTGGGACGTGATGCGCAGCGACGACGGCGCCGGGACGTGGAACGAGATCAGCGGCAACCTGCCCACCGACTTCGGGTTCCCCATCCAGGTGCACGCCCACGAGCCGGACACCGTCTACGTCGTGCCCATCACCAGCGACTACCACCACTTCGTCCCGGACGGGCGGCTGCGGGTGTACCGCAGCCGCACCGGCGGCGAGGAGTGGGAGCCGCTCACCGTCGGGCTGCCCCAGCGCGACTGCTACGTCAACGTGCTGCGCGACGCCATGGCGGTGGACGCGCTGGAGCAGTGCGGGGTGTACTTCGGCACCACCGGCGGGCAGGTGTACTGCTCGCCCGACTCCGGCGACACGTGGTCGCCCATCGTGCGGGACCTGCCCGCCGTGCTCTCCGTGGAGGTGCAGACGCTGTCATGATCCGAGTAGTGCTTCCCGCCCACCTGCGGGTGCTGGCCAAGACCGACCGCGAGGTGCAGCTGGACCTGGGTGGCCAGGCCACCCAGCGCACCGTGCTGGACCTGCTGGAGCAGCAGTACCCGGTGCTGCGCGGCACCATCCGGGACCGGGAGAGCGGCAAGCGCCGCCCGTTCGTGCGGTTCTTCGCCTGCCAGGAGGACCTGTCCCACGAGCTGCCGGACACGCCCCTGCCCCAGGCCGTGCTCGCCGGTGACGAGCCGTACCTGGTGGTGGGGGCGATGGCCGGCGGCTAGCAGGGGCAGTGCGGCTGGGGGATCAGAGGCCCAGCAGCACCCGCAGCACTGTGCTGAGCACCTGGTAGGGCGACCACGGCACCAGCGGGGTGACCGTGAGCTCGCCGGTGCGGGTGGCGCCGTCGGCGGCGGTCACCCGCAGGGTGTGGGTGCCTGCCGGGGTGGCGGCGTCGAGCACCGTGGCGCCCACGGCGAAGCCGAAGGCGTTGGTGCGCACCGTCTGGGTCCGGCTGCTGCCCTCGACCTGCAGGGTGAGGGTGGTGTCCGGGGCCCAGCCGGTGAGCAGCACGCCGAGCACCCCGCCGGCCTCGGCGGTGCCGGGCAGCACCTGCAGGTGACCGGGGCGCGACACCGCGGGCAGCGTGACCGTGGTGTTGGCCGCGACGCCGTGGGGCAGCGCGGCCTGCACCACCTGGGCGCCGCCGAAGTCCGCCGGCACGGCGACCGCGGCGGAGGCGGTGCCGCGGGCGTCGGTGGTCAGCGTGCCGAGCGCGGCCGACTCCGTGCGCAGCCGCAGTGCGTAGGTGGTGGCCGGCTCGAGCCCGGTGGCGCTCACGGTGAGCGTGGAGCCGGTGACCGCCGAGGTGAGGGTGGGGGCGGTGTAGCCGGGGGCGAACGCAGCGGCGACCTTGGTCATGTCCACCTGCAGGAAGGCGCCGTCGTCCTGCTTGCCGTCTGGAGTGGTCTTGACGTGCAGGGAGTACGGGGCGGAGGTGGAGCCCTCGGCCACGGCGTCGATGCCGTAGTCGCTGTCGTTGCTCAGCGTCACCAGGCCGGTGCCGTTCTGCACGGCCACCCCCTCGATCTTGTCGTGGGCGAAGTACCCGCCGGTCGGGTCCACGTCGTGCACCAGGGCGGTGACGTCGAGGAACTCCCGGGAGGTCACCGGGGTGATGCCGGCGGCGGTCAGTGTGGTGGCCGCGGCGGCCTCCGTGGCCTTGCCCACGGTGGCCTCGATGGACCTGCCCTGCACCAGCAGGCCGCCGGCCGCTGGGTCGTAGGTGGCGCCGGCGACGGTGCTCGCCGGGCCCACGTCGGTGGCCCCGGCGAGGTCGATCTTGTACAGCTTCTTGAAGGTGTCCGGCCCGGTGCTGCCGTCGCGCTCGTCGACGAGGAACGTGGTGTTGCCCAGCGCGGTGATCTCGCTGACGTTGGTCTCCGCGCTGTCCAGGTGGCGCAGGTAGAGGTACTCGTGGGTGGCCTTGGTGGCCAGGTCGATGGTGACGATGCGCAGTGGCACCACGTTCTTGGGCTTGGCGCTCAGGTCAGGGGTGATCAGCGCGCTCTGCATCACCCCGACCAGGGTGGTGCCGTCGGGAGTGACGGTGAGGCCCTCCATCCCCTTGTTGGGGTCGCGCATCGCCAGCTCGCGAGGCAGCGAGCCGTCGAACGGGCTCAGCCGGTCGAGCTGGCGTCCGGTGGCGTCGAAGTGGGTGATGTAGGGCCCGTACTCGTCGGAGACGTAGAAGGTGCCGTCGGGCATGGCCACCAGGCCCTCGGAGTCGTAGCCCAGCGGGGAGTCGGCCAGCCGGTTGCCGTCGAGGTCGACGATGGTCTCCTTGGTGGAGGCCTCGGGGTTGACCTGGCCGTTGTACGGGCTGCCGTCCGGGCCCTGCAGGCCGATCACCTGCAGCAGCGTGGCGGTGCCGTCGACGAGGCGGAACAACCCGATCTGGGGCTGGTAGCTCGGCAGCGGCTCGATCTTCTGGCCGGCCACGGGGCTGTCCACGTTGGGGCCCCGGTCGGTGAGGCCGTAGAACTCGTCGCTGGTGCCCGGCTTGGGGTAGAGCGAGGAGCCGTAGGCGCCTGCGCTGAGGGAGGCGCCACCGAGCACGGCCAGCGGCGGCAGGTCGGTGCGGAAGAGCGTGGTGGCACCTGTGGTGGGGCTGCTGGGCTGCGCGAGTGCCCCGGCAGGCGCGGCCAGGGCCGCGCAGGTGGCACCGACCACGGCGAGGGCGCAACCGGCGTACAGGCGAGCTCGGGGACGAGAGGTGGGACGACGCACGGGGGATCCAATCAGGACGTGTGCTCGCTGGTGCCTGCCCGGTTGGTCAGGCGGCTGCGATGATCCGGCGCCGTGGTGAACCGGCAGGGGTGTTGCGGTGCCGCCAGGGTGAACGGGGGCTGACGATTCTCGGCCGGGGGGAGGTGCTGCCGCCGAAGATGCAGGTGAGACACGTTGCGCAACAGTCCTGACACGGACCGTGAGCAGTTGTAGTGTCTCGAATGCCCGTGCAGCCCAGCCGATTTAGGTGGCGCACGGCGGGGAGCGGGGGGCTCAACGTGTCAGCGCACATCACGGTTGTCCGGAACACGGCACGGCTGGGGGCGACCAAGCGGTTCGAGATCATCGTCGACGACGTCGTCGTGGCCAGGCTCAAGCGGGGCCAGGCCCGCACGATTCCGCTGGAGCCGGGCAGCCACTCGGTGCAGGCCAGCTACGGCGACGTGCGCAAGAGCCCGCGCGTGGTGGTGAACCTGGCCGACGGGGAGGAGCGCACCCTGCACGTGGCGCACGTCAGCGAGCGCGCGCACCAGCTCAAGCCGCCCTACCGCGACACCGACTGGCTGGTGCTCACCGGCAACTCCGAGAGCGAGGCCATCACCGGCGGCCTGCCCACGACCGAGGACCGCCTGCTGCTGGCGCTGGGCGTGCTGAGCGGGCTGGCGCTGCTGGCCTCGGTGGTGGCGCCGGCCCACTCGGTGCTGCGGCCGCTGGCCTTCGCAGTGCTGATCGTGGTGGTGGCGGCCGCGTTGCCTCTGGTGGTGCGGCAGCTGCGCCGATCCTCGTGAAGGGCACGCGCGGAGCTAGCCGGTGTGGACCCGACCCGTCATCAGACTGACCCGCTCGGACGTCGGCGCCGAGGCAGGAAGACCAGCAGGAGAGCTGCCACCACGGCGATTGCTCCGCACCACCCGAGGCTGAGATCAGTGAACACGCCCAGTGGGATGAACACGAGCGGACCGAAGAACGCGCCTTCGACTCGGGGGTGCCGGCGCATCCAGCGGTCATATCGGTTGGGTGCGAGAACGCCGGATGCGAACATCGCCGCGTAGGTGAGTGCAGCGAACACGCCGAACCACGGCCCTCGCGCGCCCACTGCCAGGGAGAACGTGCCCGGGATGACGACGGCTGCAAGCACGCCGTAAGTGATCCGGCGGCGCACGGACCACTGTCGTGCGGGGGTCAGGCCCGCCCACCGTTGCCACCGAGGTAGCTGCTCGGTTCCTCGGGAGTGCTCGCCAGTGGTCATGCCCGCAGCCTGTCACGGCCTTTGTGGTGGGAGCGGACGACGGACCGGCTATCGCTCCCGACGGAGGGCGCCGAGCAGCGCGCGGGCATCGCCATGCATCTCCGCGCTGAGCCGGACGAGCTCGTTGTTGACGGCATCGACGTCGTCCGCCGCCACGGAGTGACCATTCATGGGGTGGATGACCAGATCGTGGAAGCCGCCCATGCCGCCATATCCGTTGAGGAGCCGCTCCAGCCCGTGGGCGTCGTGTGCCGTCAGCTCGCGCTGGACGACGGCGATCCACCGCGCCCACCAGGACTCACCGCAACGGTTGAGCAGCTCGTGGGCTCGCGCGACGTTACCGAGCAGCCGCTGGGAACGATCTTCTGCCTCAAGCGAATCCACGAGGCCGATTGTGTCAGCCGCCCCGCGCTGGGTGCCCCTAGCAGGATTCGAACCTGCGACACACGGTTTAGGAAACCGATGCTCTATCCCCTGAGCTATAGAGGCGGGGGTAGCAAGAGAACCGTCAAGGGATCTCCCACCACAGGCTCTCGGCGGCCAGAGCGGTCGGCGAACAGCCCTGATGATGGTACTGGAGGCGTCCGCGTACCGCGGCGGGGCGCCCAGGCGTGGCCGTACTGCGTTCGCACGACTGACCGGTGTCGGTGCCCTGTGCCATGGTGGGTGAGCACGTCCGGGGGGACGAGCGGTACGGGTAGGGGTGGGGGCACCATGTCAGAGTTCAACAAGGCGCTGGGCGGACGGCTGCGCGAGGTCCGCAAGGGACTGGGACTGTCGCTGCAGGCCGTGCAGGAGAAGTCCGACGGCCAGTGGAAGGCTGTGGTCGTCGGCTCCTACGAGCGGGGTGACCGCGGCCTCACGATGATCCGCCTGGCCGCGCTCGCCCGCTTCTACGGTGTCGGTGTCGCCGAGCTGATCCCGGAGCTTCGCGCGGACGCCAAGCCGGTGCGCCTGGTGCTCAACGTCGACCGGGTGCGCCAGCTGACGCAGGAGCAGGCCCAGCCAGTGCGCCAGCACGTGGAGACCGTCCTGCACCGCCGCGGCGGCACGTCCACGCTGCTGGAGATGCGCGCAGCGGACCTCGACGTGCTGGCGTCGGCGAACAACACCACGGGCGCGCAGCTGCTGAACCAGCTGGCTGACTGGGGCTGCTGCGCCCGAGCCTGAGCGTGCTCAGCGTGCCTGCAGCCGCCGCGGGTACAGCGCAGCGATGCACCGCTGCACCCACCGAGGCGCTGGTCCCAGCGGCCGGAGCACCGGCCAAACCGGCGGCGACGCCTGCACGGGGCCGGTCACCACGCCCTCGGGGGTCAGCTCCACGGTGAAGCGCTCGATCCCGCGCTCGGTGCCCAGCCCGATCAGCACGGTGGCGGTGCGGGTGGTTGCAGCACCGTGGCTCGCGCCAGATGGTCGCTCGTCCTGTCTGCGTGCACTCGTGTTCGCCCCCTCGCGGCCGCAGCACTCGCGCAACCAGCCGTGATGGTGCCGCACCACCACCCCAGCGGCCACGTCGGAATGCGACGGGTGTGAGCCGGCATCTGTTTAGAATGCGCTGCGAAGGTTGCTCTTTCGGCCACTTGGGTCCAAGGAGGAGCGGCTTTCGGCCCCGGCCGCCCTCCCCCCAGTCAAAGGACCACGTCGATGTCTCAGCAGCCTCCGCCCACCGGAGATGACTCGTCCAGCGAGCCCCAGAGCACCGGCTGGCAGAAGCCGTCCAACCCGACCCCCCCGCAGAACGAGCAGGGGGACCAGGGCCAGCAGGGCTACGCGCCGGGTTCCTACCCGTCCGGTCCCTACCCGCAGGGCTCCTACCCCTCGGGGCCGTACCCGCAGGGGCAGACCGACCCCAACGCCTACGGCCAGCCGCAGTACGGCCAGCCCGGCTACGGGCAGCCGCAGTACGGCCAGCCCGGCTACGGCCAGGAGCAGTACGCCCAGGGACAGTACGACCCAAACGCCTACCAGCAGCAGCAGTACGGCCAGCCCACCTACGGCCAGCCCGGCTACGGACAGCCCGCGTACGGACAGCCCGGCTTCCCGCAGGGGCCGGTGCCGCCACAGAAGAACAACAACAAGATCTGGATCTTGGCGTCGGCGGCGGTCGCGGTGCTGGTGATCGGCGCCGGCGTGGCCATCGTGGCCGTGCAGAGCTCCGACGACGACGGCGACACCGCTGCCCCCACCAGCTCCGCTGCCCCGTCCAGCTCCGGCAGCCCCTCCAGCTCCAGTTCCAGTTCCAGCTCCAGCGCGGCACCGTCGAGCTCGTCGACCACCTCGGGTGACAACTACCCGGGCAAGAGCTCGGGCGACACCATCGTCCAAGCCGGCGAGCTGGGCACCAAGGACAGCATCGCGGTCACCACCACGGCGCTCACCGAGTTCAAGGGCCGGTACGACGACCTGCTCTGCACGTCGGTGGTCCTGAAGAACCAGGACACCAAGGAGCGCACCTTCACCAACCTGCGCTGGGAGCTGGCTGACCCCACGGGGCGCATCGAGGACGCCAGCTACGCCTCCGACATCCCCAACCGGTTGAAGTCCGGCGCGGTGGCACCAGGCACGGAGATCAGCGGGAACGTCTGCTTCGAGCAGCCCAACGGTCTGCCGTCGGGCACCTACGCCGTCACCTTCGAGCCGCAGCTGGGCGACGAGGACCGGATCGTCTGGATCAACAAGCGCTAGGACCCGCACAGCAGAGAGCCCGGCAACCGGACACTGGGTCCGGCTGCCGGGCTCTCTGCGCTAACTGGCTCTGGGCCGACTAGCTCTGCGCGTTCTGCCGCTGCGTCTTCTCTGCCTCGGCCAGCTTCTCCACCTGGTTGGCGTCGGCCCGCTTCTGGGTGGCCTCGTCACGCTTGGCGGCGGCCTCCTTCAGCTCGGCCGTCGCCGGCGCCGCGGCCTGCTTCTCCTTGGCGTCGATCTTGGCCTGCTCGGCCTTCTTCTCCGCCTCGGCGTCCCGCTTGCGCTTGGCGGCCAGCTCGTCGGCCTGCTTCTTCTCCGCCGCAGCGCGCTGCTCGGCCTGCTCGGCCGCCTTCTTCTTGCGGTCCTCCTCGGCCTTGCGTGCCGCGGCCTGCTTCTGCTGCTTCTCCCGCTGCGCGGCCACCTGGTCCTCGCGGGCCTGCTGCTGCTTGGCCTTCAGGTCGGCGTCGGCCTGCTCGCGCTTGCGGTCGGCCTCCTCCTGCAGCTCCACGGCCCGGGTGAGGGCGGCGCTGCGCTCCTGCAGGGCCTCCCCGCGGCGGATGGCGGCCGGGTCGCCCAGGGCGCGACCGACGGCACCGTCGATGGCGCCGAGGGTGCGCTCGTAGGCGAGGCGCACGGGCGCCTCGTCGTGCATGCGGGACACCACCTGCGTCTCGATGAGCTGCAGCGGGAGTCGGGCCACCTGGTAGGGCAGCCGCAGCGCGGCCTTGGGGATGCTGAGCACGTTCATGCGGTCTCCTTCGATCGGTGTGGTGGTGGTCAGGACAGCTCGGCGTCGCCGCTGAGCTTCGCCGCCTCGCGGCGGGCCTTCTCGGCGGCGGCCTCGGCGTTGGCCGCCTCGGCGTTGGCGGCGGTGTGCTCGGCGCTCGCCTGTGCGGCGTCCTGTGCGGCGGAGGTGGACTTGGCGCGGGCGGTGGCCTCGGCGCCCTGCTCCTTGGCCTTGGCGTCCCGCTCGGCCTGGGCCTGCTCGCGGGCGGTCTCCTGCTGCTTGGCGGCCTCGGCCTGGCGACGCTCCGCCTGCTGGCGGGCCTCGGCAGCCTGCTTGGCCGCGGCGGACTCCTGGGCGGTGGCCGTGCGCTCCTGGGCGGCCTCCTGCCGGACCTCGGTGAGGTCCTCGGCAGCGTCCTTGGCCTTTGCGTCGGCCACGGCGGCGTCGGCGTTGGCCTCCCTGCGCTGGGCGGCCTGCGTCTGGTCCAGCTGGCCCTCGGCGGTCAGGGAGTCGTTGCCGGACAGCGCGCCGGCCACCTCCTTGGCCTTGCCCTTGATCGAGTCGAACATGCCCTTGCGGGCCTCACCAGACTTGTCTTGCTCAGTCATTCAGCACTCCTAGTGGTCTCGCGTGGTCGGACGCCGACGGGCGTCCGTGGTGCGGTGGCCACCCGCTCCGGCCCCGAGCAACCCGTGCTTGTGCAGGCGGGGCCCAGGGCGGACGGTGGCAGCGATCCCGGCTTCTCGAGGACGCGTGAAGTCCTAAGTGTACGTCTGTGCACGGCATTCGCACCCGGCAGTGGCGTGGCTAACACCCTGGTCAGAGGCCCGCGGTGCTGTCAACCGCAACCTCGCGCCGCTAGCCGAGCACCGGTCGCCTGCCCTCGGTCATCGCCGTGAGGCGGTCCTGCATCAGGGTCTGCACGCGTCCGGCGAGGTCCTCCGCGCTCTCCCCGTCGCGGGCCTGCACGGCCGGCAGCACGGCGGTGCAGAGCTTGCTCGGCAGCGGCAGGTAGGGCAGCACCAGCCCCACCAGTCCGAGGTTGAGCCCCCACGGCAGCGACACCGACAACGGCAGCGCCCGCAGGTTCAGCCAGGTGTCCAGGCGTGCGGCCCGGGCCAGGTTCTGCCCGTCGGCGAGCACCAGCAGCGTCTCGCCCACCCCTGCCGTCACCACCGGGACGATGGGCACCTCCGCCCGCAGGGCCAGGGCGGCGAAGCCCGGCCGACCGTCGAAGATGATGCGGTTGCGGTTGTTCCAGGTGGCCGCCGCCTCCACGTCCCCGCCGGGCAGCACCAGCACGTGGTGGTCCTGCGCGAACGCCTCCAGCGCGTTGGCCATGCTGGCGGGCCGGGCGCCGAAGGCCTCCGCCAGCGCTCCGAAGCCCAGCGTCCAGGCCAGCGGGTGGGCAAGCACGGTGACCGGGCGCTCTGGCCGCAGCTCGTGCAGCGCAGCGGCGACGGCCAGCAGGGTGACGTCCAGCAGCGCGCCGAAGCCGTGGTTGGCCACCAGCAGCACCGGTCTGTCGGGGAGGTCACCGGCCACCGCCAGCTCGAGGCGGTGGTAGCGCCGGGCGACCTCGGTGCCCAGGCGCCGCAGCAGCGCGGGCGGAGAAGTCACGTCGGCTAGCGGTCGGTGAGCTGCAGGACGCGCCGCGCGGCCCGGTAGGCGGCCGGCTCGAGCAGGGCCGGGGTGGTGCTGGCGACCAGCTCGGCCATGGCCTCGGCGATCCGGCGCACCTTGATGTTGGACCCCTGCGAGCACAGGGTGAGCACCTGCCATGCCTCCTCGGCGGTGCACTGCCGGTGCTGCATGACCATCCCCACCGCGCGGTCGGTGTCGGTGCGTGAGGCCAGGGCGTTGCGCAGGTTCATCTCCTGGTTGCGGGCGGCGCGCAGCGCGGCCAGCCGCAGGTCCAGCTGCTGCATCACCATGCCGGCCAGGCTGCGCAGGGTGCACAGCTGCTCCGAGGTGGGCTGCCGGGGCCGGGTGTCCAGCACGTTCACCGTGCCCAGGCGGTGCCCGCCCTCGGTGACGATCGGTGCCCCGGCGTAGAACCGCACGCCCAGCCGGCCGCGGACCAGGCTGTTCTCCAGGGTGCGTGGGTCGCGCAGGGTGTCCGGCAGCACGTAGGGCTCGTCCTGCAGGATCGCCGACGCGCACAGCCCGGGCTCGCGGCTGATCTCGGCAACCCCGAGGGGCAGACCCTCCGCGGCCTTGAACCAGATCCGGTCCTCGTCCACCAGGGTCACCGTGGCCATCGGCACGTCGAAGACGTGCGCAGCGACCTGGGCGGCGCGGGTGAACGCGCCGTCGCGCGGGGTGTCCAGCACCTCGTAGCGCCGCAGCGTGGTCAGCCGGGCCGGCTCGTCGGCGGGAACGGTCGGCGGGGGGCAGGTCGCGGCGCCGATGCCGATGACGTCACTCATGTGCACTCCTCAGGTGGGCCGGGTCAAGGATGGCACCGAACGACCCGACTCGCGACGCAGATCTGCCCCCCACCGGCACCGATGTGCGACCAGGTCACGACGGTGATTACATGGGGGGCTCCCGCACCGGCTCCCAGGAGGACCCGCGTTGACCTCGCTCTGGCTCGACCGCCCCGGGCTGCCCCGGTACCCGCCGCTGACCGAGGGGCGACGCTACGACGTGGTGGTGGCCGGCGCCGGGCTCACCGGTCTGGTCACCGCGCTGTTGTTCGCTCGGGCCGGTCGGCGGGTCGCGGTGGTGGAGGCACGCACGGTGGGTGCGGTGACCACCGGCAACACCACCGCCAAGGTGAGCCTGCTGCAGGGCTCCCGGCTGAGCCAGCTGGCCAGCAAGCAGCCCACCGACTCCGTGCGCAGCTACGTGGAGGCCAACCGCGAGGGCCAGCAGTGGCTGCTCGACTACTGCGTCCAGCGCAAGGTTCCCGTGCAGCGCACGCCCGCCATCACCTACGGCACCACCCCACGGGGACGGCGGCAGGCCCGGGCAGAGCTGGCCATGGCCGTCAAGGTCGGCCTGGACGCGCGGTGGGACCGCGACCTCGACCTGCCCTACCCCACCCTCGGCGGGGTGCGCCTGGACGACCAGGCCCAGCTCGACCCGATGGACGTGCTGCTCGCCCTGGCCGCCGAGCTGCGGGAGCTGGGCGCGGACATCTTCGAGAACACTCGCGTCACCGAGGTGCACCCGAGCGAGGAGACCACAGTGGTCACCGAGCACGGTGACGTCCGCGCTGACCGGGTGGTGCTGGCCACCGGCATGCCGATCCTGGACCGCGCCGGCTACTTCGCGCGGCTGGAGCCGCTGCGCTCGTACTGCCTGGCGTTCACGGTGCCCGGCCCGATCCCCACCGGCATGTACCTCAGCGCCGACGCCACCACCCGCTCGCTGCGCACGGCGCCCACCTTCCGCGGCCGGCGAACCCGCACGCCCCGGCTCATCGTGGGCGGCAACGGCCACGTCGTCGGCCGGGTGACGTCGGAGCAGGCGATGGTGGACGACCTGCGCAGCTGGACCGAGGAGCACTTCCCCGGGGCGAGGCTGACGCACTGGTGGTCGGCGCAGGACTACGAGTCCATCGACGGGCTGCCCTACGTCGGCCCGCTCACCCCCGGCGACGAGCGCGTGCTCATCGCCACCGGCTTCGACAAGTGGGGCATGACCAACGCCGTGGCCGCGGCGCTGTCGCTGTCCAAGCGGGTGCTGGGCGAGCAGAGCACTCCGTGGGCCCGGGTGCTGGACAGCTGGCGGCTGCACGAGCTGGTGGGCTTCCCCAAGGGCGCCAGCCTCAACGCCAAGGTGGGGTGGAACCTGGCCGAGGGCTGGATCAAGCCGCTGCTGAGCCCCGGCTCCGTGGAGCAGCCGGCGGAGGGCCACGGCGAGGTGCGCCGCAACCTGCCCGCCCCGGTGGCGGTGTGCACGGTGGACGGCACCACGCACACTGTGTCGGCGATGTGCCCGCACCTGGGCGGCATCGTCTCCTGGAACGACGCCGAGCGGTCCTGGGACTGCCCGCTGCACGGCTCCCGCTTCGCCGCCGACGGCACGGTGCTGGAGGGGCCGAGCACCTCGGGGCTCACTCCTCGCTAGCTGGCGGCAAAAGCGGTGCGCACCTGCGTGTCGTCGGCGCCGGCGGCCAGCAGCGCGGCCAGCTGCACGCGGGCCTGGCTGGGGCGCAGCGTCCCGGTGAGGACCGCGCCGGCGGCCACCAGGTCGCGGCCCCCGCCCCCGCCGCCGTAGACCGCGCGCAGCGGACCGGCCGGCACGCGGCTGGACAGCAGCACGTGCACGCCCCGCTGGACGTGCCGGCGCACCGCCGCCACCACGGTGGGGTTGGCGTTGCCCAGCCCGGGTGCCTCCAGCACCAGCCCGCGGGCGCCGGCGGCGGCGCAGGCGTCCAGCGCGGTGGCGTCCGCACCGGGGTAGAGCGCCACCACGTCCACCCGCACGTCGGCGAGGTCGGTCAGCCCGGACAACGGGGCCGGGCGCTGGGGCGGTCGCTGCACCACCAGCTCGCCGAGCACCACGCGGCCCACCGCGCCCAGCTCGGGATCAGCGAAGGGAGCCGACGCCAGGGTGTGCATCTTGCGGGTGCCGCGCGCGGCGTGCACCGCCCCGTCGAACACCACCAGCACGCCCAGGCCGCGGGCGGCCGGGTCAGCGGCCACGGCGAGCGCGTCGCGCAGGTTGCCCGGCCCGTCGGTGTTCGGCTCGTCCGCGCCGCGCTGGGCGCCGGTGAGCACCACCGGGCGGGGATCGTCGTGCACCAGGTCGAGCAGGAAGGCGGTCTCCTCGGTGGTGTCGGTGCCGTGGGTGAGCACCACGCCGTCCACGCCCTCGGCCAGGGCGGCGGCCACCGCGCGGCGGATCACGTCCAGGTCGGCCAGGGTGAGGGCGGCGCTGTTCTTGCTGAGCACGTCGCGCACCTGCACCTGCACGCCGGCGGGCAGGTCCACCCCGTCGAGCAGCTCGGCCCCGGAGACCCCGGCCACCTTGGCGCCGGTGGCGTCGGCGCTGCTGGCGATGGTGCCACCGGTGGTGAGCACCGCGACTGTGGTCACGTCATCCTCGGCTGGCCGTTGGAGGCGCTGAGCCCGCCGTCCACCGGCAGGTTCACCCCGGTGACGAAGCCCGCGTCGGGGCTGGCCAGGAAGGCGATCACCGCGGCGACCTCCTCCGGCTGCGCACCCCGGCCCATCGGGATGCGGTCGGTGAAGCGGGCCATCACCTCGTCGTTGCCGACCATGCCCTGGGTCATCTCGGTGAAGGTGAACGACGGAGCCACCGCGTTCACCCGCACCCCGTCGGCGGCGTGGTCCATGGCCAGCGCGCGGGTCAGGTTGACCACCGCGCCCTTGGCCGCGTTGTAGGCGACGTTGTCCCAGTCCCCGCCCAGGCCGGACACCGAGGAGACGTTGACGATGCACCCGCCGCTGCTGATCAGGTGCGGCATGGCGGCCCGGCAGCCGTGGAAGACGCCGTCGACGTTGGTGCGCAGCACCCGGTTCCAGTCCTCGTCGCTGGTGTGCAGCACGTCGCCGGGGGCGCCGGTGCCGGCGTTGTTCACCAGCACGTCCAGCCCGCCGCAGGCGGACACCACGTCCGCCACCAGCTGCTCCACCGCGTCGCGGTCGGTGACGTCGACCTCGGCCACCCGCACGTCGCCGTCGGCCGCGGAGGCCACCTGCTCCAGCTTGTCCCGACGGCGGCCGGTGATGGTGACGATCGCGCCCTCGGCGGCGAAGCGCTGTGCCGTGGCCGCGCCGATGCCCGTGCCGCCGCCGGTGACCACGACGACCTTTCCGGCGAAGCGGCTCATGCGGCGCCACCGGGGCGCACGGCGCTGCCCAGCTCCTCGGCCAGCGCCTCCGCCGAGGCGGTCTCGCCCAGGTCGTCCACCAGCACCGGCAGCGGGATGCACCAGTTGTCGCGGGTGGTGGTGCCCGGCACGTTGGGCCGGCGCACGGCGAGCACCGCGTCGTCGATGGTGGCGCACAGCAGCGCCGAGGGGGCCTGCGCCAGCTTCTCGTGGGCCTGCAGCACCGCCTGCTCACCGGTCATCTCCGGGCGCACGCCGAGCTTGGCCAGCATCCCGGCGCGGGCGGCGGCCAGCTCTTCGTCACTGCCCAGCACCAGTGCCTGCTGCTCGGCCATGTCGGTGCCGTCCACCAACCCGCACACGGTGGGCAGGTCGTGGGTGGTCACGGCGGACATCGCCTCGACCGGCCAGGTGGCGGGGGCGTCCTCCTCGAAGTACAGCAACCGGTAGCTGAGGATCCCGAAGTCGGCCATCGCCTCGCGGACGCCGTCCTCCACCACGCCGAGGTCCTCGCCGACCACCAGCGCCTGCGCCCGGTGGCTCTCCAGGGCGACGATGTTGAGCATGTCCTGCCACGGGTAGCGCACGTAGGCGCCCTCGGTGGGGCCCTTGCCCGGCGGCACCCACCACAGCCGGAACAGTCCCATCACGTGGTCCACCCGCAGCCCGCCCGCCCCGGCGAGGGTGGCGCGCACGCCCTGGATGAACGGCTCGTAGTCGGCCAGCCGCAGTCGCCACGGCACGAACGGCGGTGAGCCCCAGTCCTGGCCGAGGCCGTTGAACTCGTCCGGGGGAGCACCCACGGTCACGCCGTCGGCCATCACGCCCTGCCAGGCCCAGGCGTCGGCGCCGCCGCCGGAGACCCCGACGGGCAGGTCCTGCAGCACGGTCATCCCGTCGCAGGCGCGTTCCAGCTGCAGCTGCAGGTTCCACTGCAGCCACGCGTGGAAGGCCACCTCGTCGGGCTGGGCGGCGACGGCGGCGGCCACCGCGGGCCCGGCCGGGTCGTGCAGCTCCTCGGGCCAGTCGTGGAAGTCGTCGCCGTGCTGCTGGGCCAGCAGGCACCAGGTGGCCCACTCCTGCAGGGGGGCGCCCTGCTCGGCCCGCCACTGGGCGAACTCCTGGGGCTGGGCGGCGTCGAAGATGCGCCGCAGCACCGCCCGCTGCAGCGTCCACGCCGCGTCGCGGTCCAGGGTGTCCAGCGCGGCCAGCTCGGCGGCCGCGGCGTGGTCGGCGGGAGTGAGCACGTCGTCGGCGCCGGGCACCTCGGGGATGCGCAGGTACAGCGGGTTGCGGAAGCGGCGGGTGGCCGGCAGGTAGGGGCTGTCCTCCTGGGGCAGCGTGGGGGCCACGCCGTGCAGCGGGTTCACCAGCAGGAAGCCGGCGCCGCGCTGCTGGGCCCACTCGCGCACCGTGCGCAGGCTGGCCAGGTCACCGGTGCCCCAGCTGCCGCGCGCGCGGGCGGCGTAGACCTGCACGGCCATGCCCCACTCGCGCAGCGGCTCCGGGCGGAAGCAGCGGCCGGGGGAGACGATCAGCCGGCGCTCGGGTCCCTCGGCCGGGACCAGCCGGTGGTAACCCAGCGGGAGCTCACCCGCGGGGCCGCCCACGTCCAGGGTGGTGCCGTCCTCGCACACCAGCTGGCCGCTGGGCAGGGTCACGGCGTCGCCGGTGGCCAGCACCAGGGGGGCGCGCTGGTCCAGGTCGGCTGGGGGCGTGCCGATCACCGTGCGCAGCGCCTGCAGGGTCTGCTCGCTGGGGTGCTGTTCCTGGTCGAAGTCGTCCAGCCAGGTCAGGGAGATGCCCCACTCGTCGGTGCTCACCTCGGGGGAGCTCATGCCGTCACCGCCCGAACCTGGCGGCGGACAACGAGACCGGGGTTCAGCCAGGGTGCGCTCATGGGGCTGATTGTTCTCTGTCTGTGTTCAGCCTGCTCAGTGCGGTGCGGAAGAAAAGTGACACTGGTTACACTCCGCCTTGGCCTCGATGAGACGTGCCCCACTCACCAGATTGGCAGCCATGACCAAGCCGCAGCTCGACGTGCACCGTTCCGCGCAGTACTACGACTTCGCCGGCAAGGACGTGCCGTGGCTGGCCAAGCTGTGGGCGGAGCAGACGCCGGACAAGGTGTTCCTGGTGTGGGAGCCCCGCGACGGCCGCACTCGCACGTGGACCTACCAGCAGTTTTGGCAGGAGATCAACCAGGTGGCGTGCGGGCTGATCGCCCGTGGGGTGACCAAGGGCGACAAGGTCCTCATCCACTCCGACAACTGCCCGGAGATGATGATCGCCTGGTACGCCTCGGCCATCGTGGGGTCGGTGGCGGTCACCACCAACACCCGCTGCATCGGCGAGGAGCTGACGTACTTCGCCGAGCACTCCGAGGCGGTGGGGTGCATCACTCAGCCCAAGTTCGTGGAGCAGCTGGCCAAGAACGCCACCAACCTCGGGTGGTTCGTGGTCGCCGAGGACAACTCCGGCGAGGCCGCCACCGAGGAGCAGCTCGGCCACGGCCAGCCCACCTGGGACAGCCTCTACACCGAGGGCGACGAGCCGCCGGCGCGGCCCGCGGAGCCGATGCTGCCGGTGGGGATCCAGTACACGTCCGGGACCACGTCACGGCCCAAGGCCGTGGTGCACACCCACGCCAACGCGCTGTGGGGTGGACGCAGCGGATCGCAGAACGTGCTGATGACCAGCGACGACACCTACCTGGTGTTCCTGCCGTGCTTCCACGTCAACGCCCAGAGCTGGTCGTTCTGGTCGATGATGTGGGTGGGCGGCACGGTGGTGCTGCAGCCGAAGTTCTCCTCCAGCACGTTCTGGGACCTCTCGCTCAAGCACCAGGTGACGCGGGCGTCGATGATCCCGTTCTGCATCAAGGCCATCTCGTCGCAGGCGGTGCCCGAGCACTCCTACAAGACGTGGGCCACCGGGGTGAAGCTGCACGACATCGAGAACCACTGGAAGGTCACGACGTTCGCCACGTGGGGGATGACCGAGACGGTCACGCACGCCACCCGCGGCGACGTCATCCAGGACTCCCCGGAGATGAACATCGGGATCCCCTCGCCGGGCTACGAGTTCGCCATCGTGGACCCGGAGACCGGTGAGCTGTGCCCGCCCGGGGTGAACGGTGACCTGTGGGTGCGGGGGACGCGCGGGGTGCAGATCTTCCTGGAGTACTTCAAGAACCCGGAGGCGATGGCCTCCTCCTTCGCCGACGACGGCTGGTTCCGCAGCGGCGACGTGGCCCGGATCGGCGACGACGGCTACTTCTACTTCGGCGACCGGGACAAGGACATCCTCAAGGTCGGTGGGGAGAATGTCTCGGCCAGCCAGGTGGAGGGCTTCGTGCTGGGGCTGTTCGCCCGTGGGGTGCTGGAGGCGCAGGCCGTGGTGGCGCAGAAGCACGAGATGCTCGGCGAGGTGCCGGTGCTGTTCGCGGTGCGCAGCGGGCACACCACGCTCACCGAGGAGGAGATCCGCACGACGGTGCTGCAGGGGTGCGAGGAAGGCTTGGCGGACTTCAAGCGTCCGCGGGAGGTCTACTTCCTGGATGAGCTGCCCCGAGCGACGCTGGACAAGGTGGCCAAGAACAAGCTGCGTGACCTGGCCAACGAGATGCAGCCCTGAGCTAGTCGTGTGGCGCCAGGAACCGTGGGGGGTGTCGGTGCGTCGGACGGTGTGACCTGACGGGGGAGGGGTGTGTCCGATGTTGCCTGAGGATGATCGCGCGCTGGCGGAGTCGAGTGCCGCAGTGGAGCGGAGCAAGACGGAGTGGACGGCGCTGAAGGCGTCGGCGGGGCGGGGTGAGCTGCGCTTTGAGCCGGAGGCGGCGGAGCGGTGTGCGAAGGCGTGTGAGGACGCGATCGCGAAGATTGAGGGGCACTTAGCCCGCGCTCGCCGGCTTACAGCCGTGGAGGGCTTTGGCACCCCGAATGCGGGGGTCGCATTGGCTGCAAAGTTCAGTGCCAAAGGTGCTGAGGCAGTATCGGTGCTCAAAGCTCATCTGGACGTGCTTGCTGATATGCGCGACGCGTACCGGGCAGCTGGCCGTGCGTATGTCGCAACTGAGTCCGCGAACACAACCACGTTCGGCGCCGAGTGACGAGCGCAAGGGGCAAGGCCGCTCTGAGCTTGGGCGTGTGCGGGATTGCCCTAGCAGTAACTGCTTGCGGCTCAAACACGTCGACAGTGGCTTCTCAGAACGAAAGCCAAGTCTCAGACGCTCCGTTGGAGGCATCCACTGCCAAGCAGCCACGGGCGGCCGAAATCAAGACCTGCGAAGATCTGTCATCTGGAGACATCGCAGCAATGGGGCTGGATCCCGCAACGAAGAAGCCTGCGGACCTCGAAGGGCAGGTCAAGCAGTTCGGATGTCGCTGGTCCGGCGAGCACATCATCGTGGACGTGCTAACGACTACCGCAACGGTCGCCATGTACGACAGCAGGACGGACCTCAACATCGTCGGCCATCCAGTTGTGTTCGGGTTACCCTCGATTGCCTTTCAAGTTCCTAACGATCCAGGAGCGTGTTTCCTGCTGTCTGACCTCGAGGGCCGCAAGGGATTGATGGTGCTTGCGGGTATCAAGTTTGAGCACGAGGCAGCCGTCGGCGTGGATTCGTGCACGCTGGCGACACGCCTCATGGAAAGGGCGGCACCGATACTCCTTGCGCCACGGTGATGGCCTGCGGCGGCGAGCGTCCGGCAGAAGCAGGGCTGCTATTCCAGGCTCAGTAGTTGAGGCTGATGTCGTCGTTGGTGTGCGGGCCGCGGCGTGCCGTCGGGGTCGATCCAGGCCGGTGGGGTGAACCAGGGTTGGCGGTCGTCACCGATGGTGACGGCCCAGCCGTGGTGGTGGACAACGCGGTGGTGGTGCCCGCACAGCAGGACAAGGTTGCTTAGTGCGGTGTCGCCGTTGTCCGCCCAGTGCACGATGTGGTGGGCGTGGCACCAGCCTGGTGGTCGGCCGCAGCCGGGGAAGGCGCAGCCGCGGTCCCGGGCGATGAGGGCCCTGCGCAGGCCACCGGACACGACGTAGGTGGTGCGTCCGACGTCGAGCGGTACGCCGTTCTCGTCCAGGGTCATGGGGGTGATCTCGGCGTCACAGGCCAACCGTCGGGCGGCGGCGATGGACAAGGGGCCGAGGAAGGTGAGCTCTGCGGCCGGGCCATGGCCGGCGGCGAGGGCGTCGGCGCGCACGTGCAGGGTGAGGTGCGGGCGGGCGTAGCCCTCCCCGGGCACGCAGGCGTGGTCCGCGGCCCGGCCGAGCAGGTCGACGAAGGCGTCCCCGAGGCGTTTGGCCGGTGACCGGGTGTCGCGCTCGCCGTCGTCGGCGGGGCGCGGCTTGGCTAGCGGTGAGAGCACGGAGTGGGCGAGCTCGGCGGCTTCGGTGTCCAGCCAGCCGGTCACCTTGTGCAGCCCGTCGCCGCAGTCACTGATCCGCAGCTCCCGTCGTGCGACGGCGTGTTCCTCGGTGAGCTCAGCATCGTCGGGGGAGATGCGGGCGAGCAGCTCGCGACCGCGGCGATTCAGGGCCTGCGGGTCCTCGGCCAACGCCGCTTCCAATAGGTAGGTGCGGCAGGCATCGACACCGTCATCGGGTAGGTCGTCGGGCAGCTGCTGCAGCACCCGGACGATCACCTCGGCGTGCTCGCTCAGCAGGGCGCCGGAGTCCAGCGCAGCGGCCACATCGGGCAGCCGATCCAGGGCCAGGCCCAACTGCACCATTCTCGATGCCGCACCCGGGGACACGTGGCTCACGTCGGTCAGCCACCGCGCGGTGTTCGCGGCGCCCAGCTCGATTGCTGCTCCCCGCCGATCGATCTCGGTGATGGTTCGTAGCTGCAGGCCCTGAATGGCAGAGACCGTGGTTCCTAGCTCGCGGGCGAATGCGCGGAGCTCGTCCGTGCCCAGCCGCCACAGCTCGACCCCAGCGGGCTCGGCGAGTGCGACGGCGATCTCCATGTATCGAACACTAGTTCGAACCGCCGACAGTTTTGAGAAGTCAGGTGACCTCGCGCAAATCTGTGCACAAACCCGTACCTGCTGGTCAGGCTGTCCACAGGCTTTGCCAAAGCCAGCCGGCGGCGGATCTCATCGAACTAGGGTTGCACCCGCTGAGAGCGCTTCGTACCCACAGTCGTCGGAACCGTGGGCGACGTCGGCGCGTCCTACGGCAGGCGACTATCAGGAGGTCCGGCGTGTACAGCAGTCGACCGGACGGTGGTAGCGCTACTGCTCGAGAACACGTAGCACCGCAAGAATCTGGGGGGATTCAATGACCACACCGCCCGTGCCAGGGCTGCCCGCTTCATCCGGGGCAGGAGGGTCCGGCGAGATTCCGCTGCCGGGTATCTCGCTGACGCCCGTGACCCCAGTACCAGGCGGCCTCTCCCCGCTCGGGCTCGTCCAGGTGCTCACGCAGGCCGCCGGCCTGGGCGACGAGTACGGCTTCTACGCCACCCAGCACGGGGTGATCCAGGACCAGCAGGATGCGCTGGCGCACAAGGTCGGCGACGAGTTCGACCCGCTGGCGATCACCAACCCGGACAACTTCGACTCGTGGTCGCACCCGGACATGGCCACCGCGGCCGCGCAGCTGCAACCGGGCACCATGCACTCCACGGCCAACGCCTGGGGCGACATGGGCAAGGCGGTCAGTGCGGACATGGAGACGCTGGGACAGTCGATCAGCTCTGCGATCAACGGCTCGTGGTCCGGACCCGGCGCCGACCAGGCCACGGTGGCCTCCAGCGCCTACACCTCCCGGGGCGGGCAGCTCGGCGCAGCGATGATGCTGACCAGCACCAAGATCCACGAGGCTGCCGTGGCCGCCTCGGAGACCCAGGCGGCCATGCCCCCTCCGGTGGCCTACGACGAGCAGCGCACGGTGGCAGCGGCGAGCGTGAACCCGATGGCGGCCGTCGCCGACCTCGCCCAGCAGATGAAGGAGCAGGAGGACGCGCGGCAGCAAGCGGTGCAGGTGATGAACAGCCGGTATTTGCCTGTCTACCAGCAGTCCGACGCAGGCGTGCCCGTGCTGCCCCCGCCCACGTCTCCCACCGGACCCGACGCGACCGGATCCCCCGGCGGCGGCGGCTCTGCGCTCTCGGCCATTCCGGGGACGGGTGGGCTTGGCGCGGGCGCCGCGCCGGGCACCGCAGGCTCGGCGGGGTCGGCTGCTTCCGGTGCCGCAGGCCCGGGCTCAGCCGGGTACGGCGGTGGTGCGGGTGTCGGTCAAGCAGGTCTGGTCAGCACCGGAGGCAACGGCGGCTACTCGACCGAGTGGGCCGGCCAGAGCCAGGGGCAGGGCGCGGGTCAGGGTGCAGGCGGCGGCAGCTTCGGCCCGGGCAGCAACCCCAACGTGAGTGCCGCGAGCGCGGGTGCAGAGCTGCCCGGCTCCAGCCAAGGCGTGGGCGGGGCTGGTGCCGGTGGCTTCGGCACGGGTGACTCCAGTGAACGCACCCGCACCGGCGGCATCGGTTCCAGCGGCGTGGGCGGTACAGCGACAGGGACAGGTGTAGGAGTCCCCGGTGCATTCGCCGGCCCCGGCGGAGCAGGCCGTGCTGGCGGCCACTCTGGCGTCGGAGCAGGCAAGGCCGGCGGGGGCGGGGGCGCCGGCATGGGCAAGCTCGGCGGCGCCAGCGGCATCGGCGGTAGCGGCGTTGGCACGAGCGGCGTCGGAGCCAAGGGGGCCGGGGGATTCGGCGCCGGCAAGCTGGGCGGCGGTGGCAGCGGTAGCGGCATCGGGCCCGGAGGCGGCTCGGGCTCCGGTGCAGGCAGCGCGATGGGTCGCGGCGGCGCCAGCGGGATCGGGGCCAACGGCGCCACCGAGGCGATGGCCGCTCGAGGTGGCGCGGGCAGCGGGGGCGGTGCGGCCGGCCGGGGCATGGGCATGGGCGGGATGGGCGCCATGGGTGCCGGACGCGGCCAGGGCGGAGGGGACGACCTCGAGCACAACACCCCGTCGTACCTGATCACCGAGGACCATGGCTCGGAGATCGTCGGCTACCTGCCGCCTGTCGCTCCACCCGTCATCGGTGAGTAGCCCCACCAGCTGGCGGCTCACCCCGCACGAGCTGCTGACGCTGTGGCCCGTCACCGGGGTGGCCCGCTTCCCGTTCCCGCTGCAGGTCCGCGACACCACGCCCACCCTCAACGAGCGCGACCTGGCGATGCGGCACGCCACCGCCCGCCTGCAGCACGGCGGCCTGATCCGCGACGGCCGCGTGGACGCCGACCTCGAGGCGGCGCTGCGCATCCTGGCCGCGGCCCGGCTGTGGTGCACCGCCTTCGGCTTCCACGGCACCCGCACCGACGGCCCCAGCGACCTGGTGCGCATCCGCGCCGCGCACGCCGGCCGTGCCGGGGTGCTGGCGGTGCAGCTGCCCGGGCCGCAGGACGACGTCGGCGGCGACGTGCTGCTGCGCACCGTGCCCAACGCGGCGCTGGCGGAGTCGGTGGTCGGGGCACTGCCGCCGGCACCCCCGGGGCGGGAGCGCCCGGCCACCACGGCGACCGGGCCGCACGGCGCAGAAACCGCCGTGCGCAGCGCCGAGCAGCGTGAGGACCGGCGCTTCCGCGAGCTGGTGGCGGGGCCGTTCACCAGCGCCGGCCAGCTCAGCGTCACCGCACTGGCCGGCGACGGGCACGAGCACACCCGCAACACGCTGCGCTGGTTCGACCGCGAGGACGACGGCCGCTACCTGGCCGACCACACCGCCCCGGCCACCGTGCGCCCGGCCGACGCGGTCACCCTCACCGCCGCGCTGCAGTCCCAGCTCACCCGGTGCGCGGCGGTGCTCAGCTACCGCTGAACGGGCTTCGGCGCCCGGGGCCGCTCGCCCAGCAGCACCAGCAGCAGCCACGCCCACCGCCGTTCCAGCACGCGCTGGAACAGGATCGGGCCACCCACGCCCACCAGCAGCCCCAGCCCGAACACCACCACGTGGTTGTCCACCCCGGCGAGGTAGAGCACCGTGTCCGACACCGACAGCCCGAACACGTGCAGCAGGTACACCGCGAAGGAGAACCCGCCGATCCAGGCCAGCAGCCGGGAGCTGAGGTACTGGCGCGCGGAGTACACCAGCACCACCCCCAGGGCGCCGACGATGACGCTCAGCGTCCGGCGGGTGAGCTCCGACGGCGACCAGACGTCCTCCAGCAGCAGCCACTTGGCGCCGTAGGCGGCCACGAACATCGCGCTCACCACCGCTGCGTCCCAGCCGCGCGCGTCCAGGCGGCCATGGCGCTGCATCCCGTAGCCGAGCAGGAAGAACGGCAGCAGCCGCAGCGCACCGTTGATGCTGAACACGTCCGCCTCGGGCGGCAGGTTGACCACCACGAACGTCACCATGGCCGCGAGCGTGGCCAGCTGCCAGCGCCGCACCGAGGCGAGCAGCCCGAACAGGTCCAGCACCGCCACCACCAGGAACACCAGGAAGATCGCCTGCAGGAACCACAGGTGCTTGAAGCCGTAGGCGAACACCCGCCAGTAGTCGTCCAGCGCCGGTGTCCAGTTGGTCCAGGGCACCAGGAACAGCAGCGCGAACAGCACCGTCCCCACGCTCAGCAGGGGCAGCAGCAGCCGCCGGCTCTTGCCGCGCACCATCCGCCGGTAGTCCTGCACCGTGTGCACCGGGCGCAGCGCGTAGACCAGGCCGGAGAGGAGGGTGAACAGCGGCATTCGGATGTCTTCCAGGCCCACGGTGAAGTAGTGCCACAGCGAGCCGGCGTCCACCTGCATGCCCTGCTCGGCGTGGCCGCCGACGATGTGCCCGGAGACCATGAGGACCACCGCGAGCCCGCGCAGCGACTGGATGGCGAGATCCTTGCGTGCGCGGTCGAGGGCGTGGCGGGTGTCCGCCGCACTGCCGCTCGAGTCGATCACGGCAAGTCAGGTTACCGCCCGGTACCCGACGTCGGCCCGGTCACCGCAGCGCGGAGCGGTCAGCCCCCCACGAGGTTCTTGTGCTGCGGGCAGATCGCCAGCACTGAGGCGGTGATCACCGTGCGCGCGTCGTCGGCGTTGTAGTCGAAGGAGCCGGAGATGCCGTTGGCGATGGTCTCGTAGTCGGTGCCGGCGGAGAGCTGGCCGCACACCT
Source organism: Rhodococcus sp. X156 (assembly GCF_004006015.1). Classification (NCBI taxonomy): domain Bacteria; kingdom Bacillati; phylum Actinomycetota; class Actinomycetes; order Mycobacteriales; family Nocardiaceae; genus Rhodococcus; species Rhodococcus sp. X156. Next base: position 658,493 of record NZ_CP034766.1, read on the forward strand.
GGTGACCCAGCGCCTGCGTCACCTGCTCGGCCACCCCGCCACCGATGCCCACGGCCAGCGGGACGGTGAAGTCGGCCAGCTGGGACAGGAACGCCTGGTTCACCGTGGCGCTGGCGGCGCTGGCGGCCGCGGTGTCGTAGGTGGCCAGCACCAGCTCGCCCTTGGTGCAGCGGGTCACGGCCACGCCGGCAGCGGCCGAGGCGCACTGCCAGCCCTGCACGGTGCGGGTGCCGCCACCCTGGGCGGTGTAGGCGTCGAGCACCCCGGCGGCGTCCGCGCAGCCGACGGCGCTGGTGCCGTTGCCCGAGCGGGTGAGCACCTGCAGGCCCTGCACCGGCGGGCAGGCCTGGTCCTTGACGGCCACCGGGGTAGTGGCGGTGGGGGCGACCAGCGGCGGCGTGGTGGGGCGGGCGGCCGTCGGCGACGGGGTGGCCACGGGTGGCTGCGTGCGCGAGGCCGTGGTGGTGGGGGCTGCGGTGCTGGTGGGCGCGGCGAGGGTGGTGGTGGTGGTGGGCTCGGCCGTGGTGGTGCTGGGCAGGGCGGTGCTGGACTGCGCGTCGGGGGCGGCGGAGCCGTCACCGCAGGCGGCCAGCAGCAACGCCGCAGGCACAACCATCGTGCGTGCCAACGCCATTCCGAGCTTGCCCATGTGTGGTCCCTTCGCTGCCTACCGAGAGTCATGAGGATGCCATCCGCCGCGCGGCGGCCCTACCCCCGTCCGTGATAGGCAGGAACGAGCACACCTCAGCGACGCAAGGAGCCCCCGTGTCCGGTCTCAGTCAGCGCGAACAGCAGCTCATCGACTCGCTGCCCACCAAGCTGTGGATCGGCGGTGCGCAGGTGGACGCGCAGGGCGGCGCCACCTTCGCGGTGGACGACCCCTCCACCGGGGAGACGCTGACCGAGGTTGCCGACGCGAGCCCGGAGGACGCCGTCATGGCGCTGGACGCCGCCTGCGCCGTGCAGCAGGAGTGGGCGGCCACGCCGTCGCGGGAGCGCGGGGAGATCCTGCGCAGGGCGTGGGAGCTGGTGGTGGCCCGCACCGACGACCTCTCCCTGCTGATGACGCTGGAGATGGGCAAGGCGCTGTCGGAGAGCAAGGCGGAGCTGACCTACGGCTCGGAGTTCCTGCGCTGGTACGCCGAGGAGGCGGTGCGGGTGAACGGCCGCTACACCCACTCCCCGGCCGGCACGGGCCGCATCCTGGTGACCAAGCAGCCGGTGGGGCCGTGCCTGGCCATCACCCCGTGGAACTTCCCGCTGGCCATGGGCACCCGCAAGATCGGCCCGGCCTTTGCCGCCGGCTGCACCATGATCGTCAAGCCGGCCAGCGCCACCCCGCTGACCATGCTGCTGCTGGGGGAGATCCTGGCCGAGGCGGGTGTGCCGCGGGGGGTGTTCTCGGTGCTGCCCAGCTCACGCTCCAGCGAGGTCACCGCGCCGCTGCTCACCGACCCGCGGCTGCGCAAGCTCACCTTCACCGGCTCCACCGGGGTGGGGCGCACGCTGATCGAGAAGTCCTCCAAGCACCTGCTGCGCACGTCCATGGAGCTGGGCGGCAACGCGCCCTTCGTGGTGTTCGACGACGCCGACGTGGACGCGGCGGTGGAGGGCGCGATGCTGGCGAAGATCCGCAACGGCGGCGAGGCGTGCACCGCGGCCAACCGGTTCCACGTGGCCAACGCGGTGCGCGAGGAGTTCACCACCAAGCTGGTGGCCAAGATGCAGGCACTGAAGGTGGGCCGCGGCACCGAGGACGACACCGACGTGGGTCCGCTGATCAACCAGGACCAGGTGGACACCGTCACCGAGCTGGTGCAGGACGCGGTGGACAAGGGCGCCAAGGTCCTGTGTGGAGGATCAGCGCCGGAGGGCAAGGGCACGTACTACACCCCGACGGTGCTGGGCGACGTGCCCGCTGATGCGCGCATCCTGGCTGAGGAGGTGTTCGGCCCGGTGGCGCCGATCACCGGCTTCGACACCGAGGAGGAGGGCATCGCGCTGGCCAACAACACCGAGTACGGCCTGTGCGCCTACATCTACACCCAGGGCCTGGACCGGGGGCTGCGGGTGGCCGAGGCGCTGGAGAGCGGCATCGTGGGCATCAACCGCGGCGTGGTGTCGGACGTGGCCGGCCCGTTCGGCGGCATCAAGGAGTCGGGCTTTGGCCGCGAGGGCGGCAGCGAGGGCATCCACGAGTACCTGGAGACCAAGTACGTCGCGCTGACCAGCTGAGCAGGGTCCAGGTGCCGAGGAGGGTGCCGTCCACCGTGGACGGCACCCTCGGTCGGCCGGCGAGACGGTGACGCCGAGCGACTTCTCCCTCGCCTAGGTGACGTGATCCCTGTCACGTCAAGAAGATCATCACTGAGATGCCGAGAGTGCAGTCGGTGGGCAAGGCTTTGATCCTGGCGCGCATCGTCAAAAGTTGCAGGACGCGGGTCCACCTGGGACGACTCGCCGAGAGGTGAACAATTCACGGCGGCTTCACCTCGGAGTTGTGTCCACAAAGGTATTTGATCGCCGCAACGGATTCAGGCGGGTGAGCACATCTGCCCCCGTTTCGGTGAATTCGTCCCGGTCGGAGGGGGATTGATCCCAGACGCCGTACGGTCTACCGTCGTTACTGACGGTCACGTTGGTTTACGTTCAGTTTCAACGTTTCGTGCGTGCAGGTGACTTCAGAAAGAAGTTGAGTCTCATGAGGAGCGACGCGATTCCTGAGTGGTCAAGTGCCCCAGTAGAGTTGCCTACTCGGGGGAGCGATCAGGGGGAACTGCGCTCGCCGGCCGACCGCCTGACGGCGCTGCTCGGCCCGCACTCGGAGGGGAACGCCGCACACATGAAGACCGGTTCGACGCCCAGCGCCACTGCGCACCTGCTCGGCGCACCATCGTCCCACCGCGGGCAGCAGTGACCGCTACCAGAGAGCGCACCCCGGTGGTGAATCCGCTCGAGACCATGCTGGCTGGCGCGCAACGCGACCGACTGGTCCGGTGGACCTGGGCCTGCGCGGACGCGCTCCTCTGGGGTGCGGCGATCTTTGTGGCGTGCCTCTTGCGGTTCGACTTCGTCTTCACCGACATCCCGGTGGGCGGTGCTGCCTGGTTCGCCCTTGTCGCGGTGATCGGGCAGCTGGTCATTGGTGGCCTGATCGGCCCGTACGCGGTGGGGCACCAGCGGGGCTCGTTCGAGGAGATCGTGGACGTCGCGCGGACCGTTGCCGGGGTCGCTCTTGGACTGTTCGTGTGGGCCATGACCGTCAACCCCGTGATGATTCCCCGCAGCATCCCCATCAGCGCCGGCGCCCTCGCGCTGATGGCAATGTTCGCCCTGCGCTTCGCGGTGCGGACCCTCAGCACCAGCCGCTACGCCGCCCAGGAGCGGGAGCGCCGGGTGATCCTCTTCGGTGCTGGGGAAGCGGGCCGCCGGCTGCTGCGGAGCATGCTGCGCGACGGCGACAACTCCTTCATCCCGGTAGCCATGCTGGACGACGACAAGAGCAAGGCGCGCCTGCGCATCGAGGGCATCCGGGTGCGCGGCACCCGCGACGACCTCGCAGCAGTGGCGGCCAAGTACGAGGCGACCGACCTGGCCATCGCGCTGCCCAACTCCGACGCTGCGCTGATCCGCGACGTCACGGCCCGGGCCGAGGCGCTGGGGCTGCGCACCATGGTGCTGCCGCCGCTGCGCAAGATCATGGACGGCCAGCCCACGGCCCACGACCTGCGCGACGTCAACCTGGGAGACTTGTTGGGGCGCAGGCCGATCGAGCTGGACCAGGAGGCGATCGCCGAGCAGATCAGTGGGCGGACGGTGCTGGTGACCGGGGCGGGTGGCTCCATCGGTTCGGAGCTGTGCCGGCAGATCGCCAAGTTCGGCCCCGCCAAGCTGCTGCTGCTCGACCGGGACGAGTCGGCGCTGCACGCCACGCAGCTGAGCCTCGCCGGCCACGGGCTGCTGGACGACGACAGCGTGCTGCTGGTGGACATCCGCGACCCCCAGGCGCTGCGCGCGGTGTTCCAGAGCCAGCGGCCGGAGGTGGTGTTTCACGCCGCGGCGCTCAAGCACCTGCCGCTGCTGGAGCGGTACCCCCTGGAGGCGTGGAAGTCCAACGTCATCGGCACCCTCAACGTGCTGCAGGCCGCCGATGACGCGGGAGTGGGCACCTTCGTCAACATCTCCACCGACAAGGCGGCCAACCCCAGCTGCGTCCTCGGCTACAGCAAGCGGGTGGCGGAGCGGCTGACGGCCGACTTCGCCCGGCGCAGCAAGGGCCGCTTTGTCAGCGTGCGCTTTGGCAACGTGCTCGGCTCGCGTGGCTCCGTGGTGCCGGCCTTCACCGCGCAGATCGAGCGCGGGGGCCCGGTGACGGTGACCCACCCCGACGTCAGGCGCTTCTTCATGCTCATCCCGGAGGCCTGCCAGCTGGTGCTGGAAGCGGCGGCCCTGGGTTCCGACGGAGAGGTGATGGTGTTGGAGATGGGTGAGCAGGTGAAGATCGTGGACGTCGCGCACACGTTGATCCGCATGTCTGGGCGCACCGACGTGGAGGTCAACTTCACCGGGCTGCGGCCGGGGGAGAAGCTGGCCGAGGAGCTGTTCTACCCGGGCGAGACCCGGGAGCCGACGGCGCACCCGCTGGTCTCCAGCGTGTCGGTGCCGCTGATCGACGCCGACTGGGTGCGCGAGGTGGTGCAGACCAGCCACGACGATGCGGCGGAGTGGATGCGCGAACGCGCCTCCCGCAGCGCGGACTCCACCGACACAGTGTCGGCGGGCCACTGATGTCGCGCATCTTCCTGTCCAAGGCGGACGTCACCGAGGTCGAGGAGCAGTACGTGCTCGACGCGGTGCGCTCTGGCTGGGTGGCACCCCTGGGCCCACACGTCGACGCCTTCGAGGCGGAGATCGCGGAGCGGGTGGGGGTTGCTGGGGCGCTGGCGCTCGCCTCCGGCACGGCGGCGCTACACCTGGCCCTGCTGGAGCTGGGCGCCAAGCCGGGAACCGCCGTGGTGGTGTCGAGCATGACGTTCGCGGCGTCGGCCAACGCCATCGCCTACACCGGCGCATCGCCGGTGTTCGTGGATGCCCAGGCGAGCGACGGCAACGTCGACCCGCAGCTGCTGATCGATGCGGTGGACACCCTGCAGGCTGAGGGCACCACGGTGGCGGCGGTGATGACCGTCGACCTGTTCGGGCGCTGCGCCGACTACGACGAGATCGTGGAGGCGCTCGACGCACGGGGCGTTGCGCTGCTGGAGGACGCCGCAGAGGCACTGGGAGCGGTCTACGGCGAGCGCCAGGCGGGGTCGTTCGGACGGGCGGCGGCACTGTCGTTCAACGGCAACAAGATCATGACCACCTCCGGCGGCGGCATGCTGCTGAGCAACGACCTAGAGCTGCTCGACCGCTGCCGGTACCTCTCGACGCAGGCGCGGCAGCCCGTGCCGTACTACCAGCACACCGAGATCGGCTACAACTACCGCCTCTCCAACGTGCTGGCGGCGCTGGGCCGGGCGCAGCTGACGCGCCTGGACGGCATGATCGCTCGCCGCCGCGCCATCCGGCAGCGGTACGTGGACGGGCTGGCGGACATTGCCGGTGTGCGCTTTCTGGGACGTGACGACCAGCGGGGGGATGCGCAGGACAACTGCTGGCTGACCACCGTGGTGCTCGACCCCGAGGTGGTGGACGTGACCGCGGACTCGGTGATCGAGAAGCTGGGCGCCGAGGACATCGAGGCGCGTCACCTGTGGAAGCCGATGCACCTGCAGCCCGTCTTCGCCGACGCGCGCGCGTTCGTCAACGGCACCTCCGAGCGCCTCTTCAACCACGGGGTGACGCTGCCGAGCGGATCAGTGCTGACCGACGACGACGTGGCGCGGGTGCTTGCCGCGGCGCGCTCGGCCCTCGGGCGGGCCTGACCTGTGCGTCCAGTGAGCGCCAAGCGCGCCTTCGACCTTGCCGTGACGGTGCCGGCCTTCGTGCTGTCACTTCCGGCGCAGGCCGCAGTGGCCGCCGTGATCGCCGTGAAGCTGGGCCGGCCGGTGCTCTTCACACAGACCCGTCCCGGCCTGCACGGCCGGCCGTTCACCATGGTCAAGTTCCGCACGATGCTGCCGGTGGACCCTGCTCGTGGCTGGACCGACGATGCATCGCGGATGACACCCCTGGGCCGGCTGCTCCGGGCCACCAGCGTGGACGAGCTGCCCACGCTGTGGAACATCGTGCGCGGCGACATGTCGCTCGTCGGGCCACGCCCGCTGCTCATGCAGTACCTGGACCGCTACAGCCCGGAGCAGGCCCGTCGGCACGACGTCCGTCCCGGGTTGACGGGCTTGGCTCAGGTCTCGGGCCGCAATGCGCTGAGCTGGGAAGAGAAGTTCCGACTCGACGTCAAGTATATCGCCACCCAATCGTTAGCCCTAGACCTCAAGATTCTGTGGCGCACCGTGCGATCTGTACTCCGTCGTGACGGAATCAGCGCAGACGGTGAAGTCACAAT